>CAZDYU010000007.1:0-65400 GCA_964509755.1 uncultured Occallatibacter sp.
CAGCTCCCGACGGATCAAGATTATGCGGTTTCGACCCGCGAATATCAGACTGATTAATCGTCGCTCAAAACTGCCCAGGCTGCTGCTGGCCCTGCTCTCGACAAACGGCAAAAACAACGGCAACGACAAAAACAACCCCATCGATGTGCAGAGGTTGACAGGTTCACTCCATATCTGAACATTTCGCCAAATGGTGTAGACACCCATGGCGACTCTTCCGCGGCGAAACGAGCATGGCTAAAGCCTACGGGGTGGATTATCGTTGCAATCTCCTTTCAACCTATGAACAGGGATACGGCACGCTGGAGGAGTTGGCGGCGGATTTTCGTGTCCGTCTCGGATGGGCCAAAAAGGGTATCAGCGGCTTATGAACGAACCGGAAGCATGGCACCAACAACTTACCATCCAGGCCGCAAAACCCAAAATCGGCACTGCCGAACAGGCCTTGCTCGGGCGATGGCTGGAAAAGCAACCCGGCTTGACACTGGCCGAGTTGCAGGTCAGCTCAGCCAATAGGCACAGGTGCAAATTCATGTTTCGTGCCTTTGCCGATGGCTCAAGCGCATGGGACTGCGGCTCAAAAAAAGTCGCTCCACGCGGCTGAGCGCGACACGCTTGAGAACCTGATCCGCCGTCAGGAGTTTCTGGCGGCCATCGCGAAAGTTGAGCCGGAGCATCTTGTTTTTCTGGATGAAACGGGCCTGACAACCTCGATGACGCGTCTCTACGGGCGGGCTCCGGCGGGTGTGCGCATTCGGCGTCTCGCTGGCTTCGTAATCCGAGCAATGTGATTGCGGCCACCAGGCGTCTCGACGGAAAATGACTCCAACTCGGAGCCATGAACGCAAGTTTTTGTCCCTGACGACTCATTTATCCGGTGACACCCTCATCACGATAATAACTACCAGACTATCATCGCAGAGATTTCAACTATTTGACTGCCGAATGCAGAATAGTGCGAACTAGTGCCTATGCAATGTCTCCACAGCTACTTCAATAACGGCGAACAGCACGCTCACAGCCGCCAGAAATCCCTTTGCGTGCTGCCAGTTCTGTTCATGCCGCTCCATGCGCCGCTCCAAATCTGCAATGCGTCCACCGTTGCCATCGCCCATCAATCCGGTCATCTGAGTCTTCAGTACACTCAAGTCACTCAAAACCTGCGCTTCGAATTCATTCATCATCCGCATCAATTAAACCCCATTCGTTTATCGCTAACTAAAATGTTGCACTATGATCCCAGGGGCAGATTAATGAACAATACCGCTGAGAACTCCGAATAATTCGGCGGCGTCGATCCGTCGTACATTCGGACATAAAACCGGTCGTTGGCGAAAATGCGAGAAAGTGTCATATTCGGCTTATCAGCGCGCATTACTAAAGTAGGGTCTTCGCCTGACATAAAGAAAAAGTCGCGCAGCCGGATCTCAAATCCACCGCCAGTTGGCGGCATAACTCCAGCATTAATAGTTACTGTGCTTCCATTCAGATCTGTCACCGTTAAGCTGTTGAGGTTGGCAAGTGTTGTTGGCGCGATGACCGCTGGAAGCCACGCATCCGCAGGCACCGTTGCTCTGGTCTTGATGGCTAGATCGTCAGCCCAGTCATTGGCGAAAACGATAGCATACTCCACCAGATCGGGATAGCTTGCTCGATAACTCACTGTAACTGATCGCACCACCACCTGAGCGTCAAGACTAATTGAAGGCGCATTCAGAAGAAGAGCATCGCCCGGCCACACGTCGACAATAAAACTCATTCTGGAACCTTTGTAACTTCCACTCCACGATGCGCTCACCCCCGCCGCTGCTTGTTCGATCGCCAACGCCGCATTGCGGCAGTCTGCGGAACTGCGCGCTGGGGGGTTGGTGACTGAACCAATCCAAGCGCATTCGGAAGGCATTCCGGCCAGCGCAAGAGCTTTCTGGCTTGCTGTATTGACCGCTCGTCCAACGGCCCTACCAATTGTACGGTAACTTACTGCAACCTGCTCACCGCTCACCGGCACAAACCCGGTATAAAACACCAATCTGCCTGTGCGTTCCAGATGACACTCAGCCGCTTCAGCGGTTGTTCCAACGCGCCGTGTATACGGCCCTCCACTGGGTGGCGTGCTTACTACCCAGCCAGAACCGAGGTTGGTCAAGTTGAATGCTCGCATGGTTCCTATCAGGTTGATACTGCTGGCAGCCACCACATTACAGGCCGAAGGAACGCTGCCGATCACACCGTCATACAGTGTGACCGGCATCCCGCCAACGCCGTTGACAAACTGCTGGATCTCCATTTGCACACGTCCGGAAACTGCATTCAACCCTCCGCCATATACGATAGGTCCACTATCTCCAAAGGAACGGTAAAATTGAAGTCCGCGCTCGATCTCCGAGCAATGCACTCTAACGCGCAGCGTATATTGGTTGGCAGGGTTGATAGAATATGCTGTTCCAATCAGGTTTCCTTGAACCAATGGTTGCAGTGTAACGGCCCCACTACCTTGCTGAGCTATCGCCTTGAACCCCGCAATGCACGAGGCCTGCGTATTCATCCCGACAAAGAGGCCGGCCAATGCTCCTGTGGACCCGGGAGAAAGCGTTACACCCACTGCTTCGAGCAGAAGTGTTCCACCTATTTCTACCGGATCAAGCCAGTTCAACAACGTGCCTCCATCAATTCCATTTCCACCGTTCATCGTCAATCCACCTGAGCCCGGCGAGAAATAACCGGTGGAACCAATAACTTCCCAAATCGACTCGTTAATCTGAGCCTCATTGAATTGTTCGCTGATAATTATGGATTTTGATGAGGCGGGAAAGAAGGGGTTCGCAGTTAAATAGAACTGCGTTGTTATTCCGTCGCCTAGGAAGTATTCCGTAACATACGCAACCGGCTCAAGCTCGCCGCAAACGGTTACGTCGTTCGCGAGTGCGCGCTTGACGCTGGCAGTAAACGAAAGTGCCGCGAGATTCAAGCTGCCGTCCGTTTCATTCAACGGATGCAAAGTGCTCTGTACTGGAGATGCTAGGAGAGCCCCGTTGACCGCGCGATATGCGGCCCGCGCCATGCTCGCCACCCGTCCGGCGCTTTTACTCCAAGAAGCGCCCGAATCGGGCACGAAGTTGCTTACTGGCGCGCTGAGCGAAAGCCCTTGAGTCGATAGTCGAGTAACTCCAGTGCGAGTCACCAATGCCGTCATTAATGCCCCAGCTGTTTCGCCTGTTGCGCCCGTACTCGGCGGCATCAGCAAATTGTCGAGCAACAATTCATCACTTAAAGCTTGAATCGCAATTCGGTAGCGCGGACCTTCTAGCGCCAAACCCGCAAACTCTGGAAGGGGACTGACCGCAATGTAGCCGGTAAAATAATAGGTTCCATCGTCGCCTACTACCGCTAGAGACTGATTTCGCAAGGGTAAAGCCAAACTGCCGCCGGTGGGCAAGCTCAACCACATGAGGCAAAGAGAAGGTTCATTCAGCTTGCGCTCGATCGTCAGCGGCCGCATTGCGTCGAGAGCGATCGTATAGTCCTGCCCATTGATCGTAATTTTCATTGTGACTCTTTGCCTCGCTGACTTGGTAGCCTTATTACTCGGTGATATACCTACACAAGTGCATTAATTGCTGGTACGAAACTTCGGTAACTGACTGCGCGCTCCCCATCCAATGGATCGACAACGGGCAACGCCAAATATTGGCCTTTGAGTTCTACCCTTGCCAACCCATTTTTCTGAATTTCGTCTAACGGCAAGACTGTTTCCTGCGCTCCAATCATCGTTTGCAATCGAGGATAGTGGAAATATATCCGCTCCCCTTGACTACCTTCCATAACAAAGAGCGCGGACCATTCCTGGTAAAAGCTTCCACCTTCGCGGTCGACAAATCCAGAAACTGCTTGGAGTTTTGATCCGGCTGCTGGAGCACCGTTCATCAACGGTTCGGCCAAAGTAAGGCCGGCCGAAGTCACCTGCGACACCAATGCGACATTGAAAGTCACGCGCCGGATGTAGTCGACATCGGTAACCGCCTGGCGCAAATAAGCTCCCGATACCGGCGAACCAACAAAACCTGTTTGCCCTGTGTAATCATCATCAAGCGCAATAATTGAGCCAGTAGAGAATTTTTCCGCATCTGTCGCAGCCAGTTCAACGAATGTCGGTGAAGATCCACTTTGCGTGATTACTGCCGAAGCCGCCTGGGGACCATCCGCGGACGGTGATGCGTCATTCGCAGTAACCAGCAAATTCATATGCTGCGAGCCTGTTGCTAGAGCCATGGTCAGCTTCGTCCAGCTAAGAAATTCAAAACTTACTTGCGCCTCAAGTGTCTCACGCACCTGCTCCAGCGTTGCGGCGGGAATGCCTGTAAGCACAGAAGTAGTCTTGCTGACCGGCTTGCGCGTGAATCCTTGAATCCAGCCCAGGCTGATCCAGGGATGCGGCGGAGCTTCAAGACTGAATCCGCTATCCTTCGCCGGGTCGAAAATAACTGGGGTCTGTGTCGCCCTGCTTACCGGCGCAAAATATGCTCGCACTCGCCGCGCCACAGGTGCGGGAGCAGAAAACCAAGTCGCAGCCATTTATTCCCCCTCCTCCTGATAGCTGTAAACCATCATTTTTACGGATCGGCTTAGCAAATCTCTTTGGATTGAGATAGGGCCAAATCCCGGCTCATCCCAAAACACCCTTGTTAGCATCCCTGCCGGCGGCGTTGTTGCATAATTGAGCTTGGCTGTGTAAAATGGTCGCGCCATAGCTATTAATTCCTCGTCCATCTCGCTCAGTGAGCGGCCGCGGTCTAGCCCGCCAAAGCTTTGCGTTCCACTGGTCTGGTAGACAATCTCGCACTGCTCGGCCACCATCGTCGACCCAAAGTCCAAATCGACACCCAGTCCCAGCCAGCGCAAAACAAACACATCGTTTGGTAGCTGACTGAAAGGAGCCTCAGCTTCTTCCACCAGAATTCCTGGACGCACCGTTCCGCGCAGCAGAATTGTTCGCACCGGATTAATTGCAGCCAGCCGCATGCGCAGCGCCATATAAAACGAGTCTTTCGCATTCTGCATGAAATTCAGCTCCTCTTGCATTACGCATATGTGGTCTCTCCTTTGCCGCGACAACTCGCAGAAAGTTATACTGTTCGCTGACGCGCTTCCCGTAGCAGTAATCGGTAGAGATATACTTGACCGAAGGCTTCATTTGCCGCAATCGACTCGATCAAGTAATCCTGATTCGCAACTGTAACGATAAGTGTCATCGCAAAGAGTGACTGGGCCGATTGGAGATTCAATGAATTAACCTGCTGATCCACACCAGTTGCCGAAACTAGTAATTCCCATTTCGACTCGCCGTCTTCTTGCCAATTTGGCCGAAGTTTGCGCATCACTACAGGACTCACTACTACTTCGGCAAAAGTCGTAGCCACTATCCCAACCTCTGATTGACTGGTATCGGTGCTCGGTCCCGTCACTCGCAAAAGGGCTGTCGTTCCCGCGACGCTGCGAAGTAGAGCGTCAGCCAGCATCTGTGGCGCTCCTACTGGATTACGCGGAGCTGTATCGCTCATCGCTCACCCCAGCCTGTTCGCGATGTAGGGACGCAGCCAGGCCTGCACCGTTTCGTCCACTAGCGAACTCGAAAAGTATTGCATCTGCATCGTGTCGATCTTGGTCTTGCTCGCGTTCAATGCCGGTGTCGACTGCGCATTGCGCACAATTTGCGCACATGCCGCTTTGATGTCGTCACTAATTGCCGCCAAGCCCGCAGTGTAAGTCACCGCAACCTCGTTATAGGGAAGTCCCAGCACATTCCACGGCAGAGTAAGTTCACCGGTATTAGGGTCATAATCAATTGAGTTGGGATCGATCGTTGTCCACTGCCCAGGCAAAGAAAATGCCAACGCAATCTCCAGCAAGGGCTCGTTCAGAGACTCTCCTCGCCGCGGCCTTGTGTAGCGGCCTTCTATACTATTGATCGCGGAAATTGCCGCTCCAAGAGGCACTAGCGGAAGGTAACTCAATCTCACTGTCTGCGATCCGCTGGTTAGACGCAGCCGCTCGGTATATTGGGTTACATTCAGGTCCGGCCGCCTGCAGTAGCTGTTGATCAGTGCCGTGGCGGCCGTTATCCAGTCCGCCGTTGTTCCTGCCGGCAATCCATAATTCGGGTAATCCGTCGGCTGCAGATATGCCATACCCCACCCTTCCAATCCTTGAGTTGCTGAGTGAGCGGAAGTTTATTATCAATAACTTCCGCTCACTCGCTCCGTAGCCATCAGTCCGTTAGGTTGCCATCCTGATGACTCAATAACTTGCAGACTACCGATCCACCAGAATTTGGTAATGCGCGTAGTTTGCGCCCTTTACCACTGGTGCGCCGAACTTCACCGCGACATACTGGTGAGTCAACGAATTCGGCAATCCAAGTTGAAAGATACGCGGCGTCGGATCGCCAAGCCAGTGGTACTCGATCAAGTTTTCGGTCACAATGTAGGCTGGCAACACTGCGGAACCCGAACCCGGAGTTCCGGTATAGCCGAGGCTCCAATCCGGAATTAGCGGCAAGTCTCCTGCTTGCGTTGAAAGCATCTTCACCCGGATTCCACCCGTGATGTTGTCCGTGTTCAGAATTACATTGAACTCAGTTTTCATCTCGCGGTCGATCAAGTCCAGAAGGACCGGATTGGCATAGATCGCCGTCGGTCGCACATAATAGCCGTTGTTGGCCACCATCTGCGCCACCGCCGACTTGATGCCGTCCACGATCGATGCAGTCGTCCCGATGGTCGTCGTCAGGCCGCCCGCCACAATCTGCGGAATCACACCCATGTATTGCGTGGTTGTTGGCGTGCTCAGACTGGTGTCGTTGCCATTCCAGAGAGCAACATCGTGTGCCACCATCACACCGCTCACCGTATCCACTAGGTCTTTGGCCTGGAGATATGCAAATTGCTTCTGCTGGTCACCCAGTTCAATGTCGAACAGGTTGTAGTTGATCTGCGAAACAATCGCTTTCAGCGGAACGCTTCGCTCCACGCGTGTCGGACTCACCACCGGAGCCACAATGCTGCGCGGATTAACAAAGCCGGCAGTTCCAGGATTCGGAATTGCAGTTTCTTCAAAGAACCGCGACGGATGTCCTGTCGCCGGTACCTGTTTGATGCGCTGCCCAAAGGGGCTCGAACGCCGGCAGATGTCGAAAATCTCGGTCTGATACAGCGGCACTTCGATAGCGCCCGGCCCGATAAAATCTGCTGCCGCGTGAATGTCTGCAAAGGTTGCGTTCATAGGCTTTTTACGCCCCCTCCATGGGGCCAGTTTTTGCTCTTGGATCAGCACATAGCTACTAGCTTCTAGCTACTTGCTTTTCTTTTCGAGCTGTGATTCCAGCATGTTTCCGGCAGTATTCATTCCAGCGTCCTTTTTCATCCGCAATGTTTATCTGCCGCAAAGTCCCGGCTTGTTGAACAACTACCGGCCGAGATTCCTGAAGCTTTTAGCTAGAAGCTAGTAGTTAGAAGCTTTAGGCTGCTTTTACGCGATCGCTCCGGAGCGCAGTAGCTGGCTTTTAACTGCGATGCGCTGCTCCAGGCTCAGCCCGGCCAGTGCCGCGTCCAGAGTCCGAACATCCACCGGCCCCTCGCCGATCCCGTGCTTGGCCAGCATTTCGCTGGTTGCTGAAGGCAATGTTCTGCGCAACGGATTCATGGAATTCTGTGCTGCTCCGGCTTTCAATTCAGCCAACTCTCGTTCGGTTGCAGCCAGCTTTTCCGCCAGTTCCGTTTCCCGCCGGCTCTGCTCGACGGTCGCTGAAATCCTCTCTACTTCGCCGGTCAAAGCGCCTTGCCGCTCCTCAAGCCAGCCCAGAGTCCGCTCTAGCAAAGCCGTCGCGGCTTCCAGTCGTTCAGCAATCACAATCTCTTCCTTTTCCATGACATTCCTTTCTTCAGTTGACAGCCCACAGCTAACAGCAGCTAGTTGCCTGCCGTTAGTTATCAGCTTGGTTATCAGTTGATGGTGGTTTACGGGAAGTTTATGGCTGTCCGCTGCAAGCTGTGTGCTGTTAGCTGTTTTTCGCTAGCTCGCCATACGGAAGCTTGTGGCCCGGTAGGCCGCCTTGTCCCGGAGCAGAATCGCCGCTCCAGTAAAGGTCACGCGGGTCAGCTTCCAAACCTCGGCCCGCATGTCTTCTACCCGTGCGTCAGCCAATTCGTAGCTCATGCCCATCGATTCGGGTGAATGCGCTTGAATTGCTCCAGCCACTTCGGGAAAATCCCTTGCATACAGGTATCCGCGAACCACAAGCCGCTGTCCAACAAGATCTGCCTCTGTCAGTAATCCGATCTTGCGCCTCGCGTCATGGCCATCCCAACCCGGCCGGTAATCCACCGCCATTCCCAACAAAGAAGGAAGCGCCTTTTCGGCCGCTTCGCGCGTCAGCATCACTCGGTGTCCCCGCGCCCCTGCCGGCGCTTTGTCGCTGGCTGAATTCACCATTGTTAACACCCCTTCAAAAGGCACCCGATTTGGATGCCCCTCTACATGAGGAAATTTCACTGCCATTGCTTCCAGTCTCATGCGCTCTCCGCCCATCCACTCTTGCAACTCCGTCTACCCGTTGCTAAGCGGCATTACAATCTATTAGCCCGCCCGCTCCGCTTCCGCTTCACCAGTCAACTGCACCGCCCCATCCTGCCCCAGTGGCCCTAGCCCTCGCATCGCCCGCACCTCGTTCACCGTGTACACACCAACCTCAAGTAACTGCACCTGCACCGCAAGCTCCGTCTCCTCGTCCCGCGCGTTCAATTCATTGAATACAAACTCGAACTCCCGCCATCCTATGCACTTCCCAAAGAGATCGCGGGTGATGTGCCCGGCCAGTAACATCGCTAACGGCGAGATCGCCCCGCGGAAGGCCTCGTCGGTCATCTCCGCAGCCGTTGACTGATTGACATCCGCTTCCAAGCCCAGCATCAGCGGCGGCAATCCAAATGCATTCGCAACCATCCGGATCAAAAACTCTTGCCAGGCCAGTCGCATATCCGCGTCGGTGCCCTGGGCAAACCGCAATACCTCCGGCTTCTGTTCGGTCGAAATCAACGGCACCCGCCCCGTGCCCTCTATCTCGTCCTGCCACCAGCGAATCAGCCGGTCATGCTGCGATGGCGTGGCCTCGTTCAGCCACAACGCATATTGCGCCACCGTATTTGCCGCCAGCTTGCCCGCAAACCGGTGCGCGGCCAGAAACTGGTTAACCGTTTCAAAGGCAACTTCCAGCGGACCCAGACCAAAGGGCGTAAAGCTGCGCGGATTCATCCGCACATACATCAACTGGTCATCCCGCAACTCGATTGCGCTCGATTCCATCTGCCCCGGAAGCGCCTGCGCATACCTGGGCGACTCCGGCTGCCCGTCCCAACTGGGATTGATTCGGATTGACGCGCCATCCACGGCCCACAGCATCGCCGGCCGTTCCCCGTCCCCAGTCGGCTCCATCTCGATCGCACCATACCCGCCCGTAAGCGCGTCCTCAATCACCTGCTCAATCAAGGTCCGAAAGCTATCCACGGCATTCGGCTCTTCCAAAGTCCGGCGCAAAGCCCGCAGCTTTCTTTCCGCATAAGCCAATTCGCCTACCTTCACGCCGCGCCGAACCCGCACCTGCCAGTCCATTGCCGCTATCCGGTCCTTGATGACATTGATCGCGCGGCGCACAATCGGGGTCTCCGCAAACCGCCGCAGATTCACCGGTGTCGGCTTCGGAAGCAACCGGCCCGGAAACTGGACAGGACTTAAGATCGAAGGCAGCGCCAGCGTTCTGCGCTCCGCTTCCGCATCGGCTGCACCTGCCGCCACTTCCGCCCCACGGCCACTTCCGGTCGCTTGCCGCCAGATATCCCGCAACTGTTCTCCTACCTTCACGCGCACCTTCCTTCTTCTGCCGCTCCAAAAACAAAAGGCACAGCCCTTGGAAGAGCCGTGCCTCGTAAATTGCGAATTTTGAACAGCTAACAGTTAGCTGCCTGCAACTAACAACTTCTCAGCCATCAGTTACAAGATTTCCACTTACAAAATCGATCCTACTACAAACTCTGGAAACTATCTGCAAACTTTCACCAAAATTCTTTTGAGCCAGAAACAATTAAAAACCAACAGCAAACAAGCCACTTCTCACTCTTTACTGCCATCACACACGCAACTCCCGTCGCGCCGTCTCCGCCACACGTCCCAGGTCGGAGGTCGTCAGCACCCGTATCTGGTGCTCCTCCATTGTCTCCACTCCAAAGCGATACATCTCCAGCCGCTCCGGCTCTTCGTCGGTCGCTCCTAGCTTCAATGCGGGCTCAATCACCGCGGTCAACTCCAGTTGCGCCTTCTCCACTCGTTCTACGCCAATTCTCAACCCTGCCGAAGAAAATGCCAAAACCTTGGCCATCTCCACACCCGGCTCCAGGCTCACCGCATGAAACATGCGAATCAATCCATTCGGCCTATAACCGGCATCAATCCGCAGCGGATCCCCTGGTCGCGTGTATTCCGAGGCCGCAATCTTCTTTCTCAGCAAATCCCAAACGCCGGCCCGCTCAAACTCCGTCCGCATCCTCGCCTGGATCGCCGCTCGCCCACTCAATCGAGGCACACGTTCCCTGGGCGGCGGCTCTACATAAAGTCGCATCAACTCTTCCACACCCGCCGGAAGGCTCTCCGCCAGATAGGCTTTGGGCTCGGTCATCTGCACACTCAACGAGAGCGATTCACTCAGCAGCCTCATCAAACTTCCATCCGGCTCGGCCTCAAAGCGTTTCCGCAACTCGCTCTCCATCCCCTCCAGCAGCGCCGTATCGGCCGCGGGATCAAGGCAGTGTACACGGCGCCAGTCGCGCGTAAAACGCACCTGGGCCGCCTCGCTGCTTCCTTGTTCCCGCAGGATCACCCCAATATGCACATACTCATTCCGGACCGCATCCGGCACATACCGGAGCAGTCGAAATTCGCATGCCCGCCGCTGGCTTCCACTATTCATCGATCTGGCAAAGCTCCTGGCTGTTAGCTCTCAGCCCTCAGCTATCTGTTGACCAGCCAAGGCTGAAAGCTGATACCCGCCCTTCAATTCACTCCCCCCATGTTAGTCCCCCACCGTTCCTCTTTCCAACCCTCTTTCTCTCCATCTTTTCTCATCTCCACCCATTTTGGAAATGGCTTCCGATCCGACCGCGCGAATTCCACAATCAGCTCCCGAATCCGGCCTCTCCGCGCCAACAGTTTCTCCACCAGCGCTTCCATCTCACTCAGATCGCCGCCATACCACTCCGGCGGTATCTCGCTGGCCGCCGCCCACACTGTCTCTGCCGCCATCGTTTCCAGGCGTGTCAGCCACGGTTCAAAGGCCGCCCACCCGGCAATCTCCCGGTAGACATCGTTGCGATAGTAAACCCCGCGCAGTGGAATATCCTCAAATCTCCATTCCCCGGCGTGAAAGCAGTACCCGTAGTCGATGAAGACCGCCCGGTACCGTCTCTCCCGCTGCTTGCGCGCAAAGACCGCCTGCCGCCCATTGGCGTTTCCAGTCCACTTATCCAGCGCCAGAATGCCGGCAAACTCGTCCAGGTTCCTGACCGCGGTCATCTGCTCCTCCGGCAGGTAATCAACCACCTGGCCCGGCATCAGCCCGCCCACAAACCGCGATCCGAATTGCAGTCCGGGCTGGCACCGAATCCGCGTCTTCCCCAGATCCATCTCCAGCTCCGGCGTATTCTCCACCAGCCAGCTTGATACATCCACCAGAACCGCCTCAGGAGCGGTCAACCCAGCCGCCAATGCAATCCGCGAGGCCAGAAACTCGTTCGCCAGCACCCGCGTATGCTGCGGGTTGTTCTGGAACTTCACCACATAAACGTGCCCGTCCGCGCCCAGCATCAACTGGCCTTGCGCGCCGCCCCGCATCCGCCGGATATGCTGCACCGCCAGAACCGCCAATTTCGCTCCCCGCCTTTTCTGGATACCCTATCGAATTCTAAGCGCTGAGACCACGAAGTGCAGTGGTCACTGAACAGTTGTCAGTTGTCAGTTCTTTTGTTCCGAAGCTTAACCTGACCGATTGAGGCAAACGAAAGTGATGATTCCCCTTGACGCCCACCTAAATCAACGTACAGTGAACCGACAACTGACAACTGACAACTGACAACTGTTCACTGTCTGCTGCCCCTTCCCAGCAACTCCGCCCGCGCCCCCAGCCCGATCGCCATCGCCATCACCCGGTCGTCATGCGTTCCCGGCCGCGCACCCGATCCGCCGTCCGGCCGGCGCACAAAGCTCCGGCACTCCGCCAGCAGCTTGCGGCTCTGAAATCTCTCCGGATGCTCCACCAATGCCGCGTCCAGCCGTCCCAGCGCCGCCGGCCGGCTCATTGAAGTCGTCAGCCAACCCGCCTGCCCGCCCTGTTTGTAAATTCGCACATAGCCGCAAGCCGTCTCAATCAGCGCTAGAATTCCGCTGCCGTGGTTGTTTCTCTCCACCACCAGCCACGCCTGATTGTATTCAGTCGCCAGCGACGTCATCAGCCACGCCAGTTCCAGTCCGCCCACATGCCCGGCAAACTCCGCGCACTGCAATCCCGTCTCCAGATCCAGCACTTGTGCCGCCGAGTAGTCTCCCTCGCTTCCGCCGCCAGCCGGGTCCACCGCCACCATGTATTGCTTGCCCTTCAACGGCGGCAGCCAGATTTCCAGCTCCCCATTCCGCCGCACCTCCACTGGGGCCGCAATCGTCGCCAATCGTGCCTCAATCGCCGCCAGTTCAAAGACCGAATCCCCGCTGGCCAGAAAGCAGCTCTCTTCGTCCTCGGCAAACTCCTGCCGTGCCAACCCACGAAAATCCGCCCTAATCTGCCTCCGAAAGCCAATCTGTCCCTGATCCAGCCTATGGCGGACCATCAACTCCCGTTCTTCCTCCGTCAGGCTCGCCTCATCCACTGGCTTGGCTCGGTACCGCCGCTCCATCCACCACGGGAAAAAGTGCCGCACCATCCCCGTCTCTCCGGCCTTCTGCCACTCTTCGTGGAAGCATCCACCCACTCCGTCCGGCGTTGACTCCAGAATCAACTCAGCCCCCGGAGCCATCGCCGCCCGCAGTCCAGCCAGCGTCTCCGCCGAATCGCCCGGCCACCGCGCCAGCTCTGAGCAGTGCAGATTCTGCACCGTCAATCCCCGACCCGCATTCCGCTCCCCTGCTGAAACCACCCGGTACTGCGCGTCAATCTCCGGAAAGACAATCTGCCGCGCATTTGCCCGCGAGGTCCGCAACGCTCCCTCGCGCAACTCCTCCGGCAGCCAGTCTACAAACCGGTGTACGATCCGGAAGATCTCCTCGGCCGCCTCCTGCGTATGCGCAACCTCCAGCGTCAAAGTCCCCGGTCGGGTAATAGTCTTCAAAAAAAAACGCGCCGCGGCCCAGGTCGTCAGCCCCATCTGCCGCGCCTTCAGAACGATATTCCGTTCCCCCCGCCGCCGTTCAAAGGCTCGCTGCGCCGCATTCGCCTTCAGCGGCGCGGTGAACCCTTCCCGAGTCCTTACCAGCAGAAGCCGCTCTGCCAGCGCCATCCCAACGGTCCGTCCTCGCAGGCTTGCCGGGCGTCGATCCAGAATCCTCCCAAATCGTTCCAGTTCCTCGGCGCCCAGTTCTACCAGGCTGTCAAGCCACTCCTCCGCAACGGCCGTCCCGTCCTCCAACTCTTCCGCCACGGATCCCCCATTTCGGTTCGACAAACCAGATGATCGTTCTTGCATTCCTGCCATTTACCAGCCTGCAAACTCCGCGTACCAGCCTGCTCCGCCATCGCCTCCCGTGCCAGAAGTCGTGTAAGTCGCCGCAGTGTAGCCAGTCGACGTACCCGCCGTCGTTGTGCATGATGCCAGCGCCCCGCCGCTCCATGTCGGATTCACGGTGCCCGTTCCCAGTGTTCCGCCGCCGCCAACCACGCTCCAGGTCAACCCCGTTCCCGTGCCGCAACCAGCCCCCGTCTGCACCACCGTGCAAGTGCCGTTCAACGCTCCGGATGTCACTCCCAAAGTCGCCTTCGGCTGCGTCGTGCAGGTTCCACCCACCCCCAGCGCTTGCGGAACCGTCGCCAAAGCACCCGGACCGCCTGCCGTGTAAATCGTCGGCCATATGCTAACCGCCTTCTGGCTTGACAGAATTACCGTGCCGCCGCCGCCGCCGCCGCCAGAACCTGTCGAGTTCGTCGCCGCCGGAGTTCCCGGTTGTCCGCTCACGTTGATCGTGCCGGTATGTGTCCCATCCGTGCCGGTGATCGCCCCGCAAGTCAAGTTCACTGCGTCCCCGGCATTACCGCCCGCGCCGCCGCTACTGCCGCCTTGGCCACCACTGGTGCCTGTCATGTAAAGCCCGTCCGTTGGATTCGCATTCGTCCAAATCTTCTGCCATGTGGTCGCGGAAGCGGAGCTACCAGTACCACCCGCGCCGCCGCTTGCCGCGCCAGCCGTACCGCCCGGAGCCACCGAAGCGGAAGAACCCAGCATCGCATAGACATTCGATGCCGCCGTTCCCGCCGCTGTACCGCCGCCGCCGCCGCCGCCGCTACTGCCGCCGTAAGCCGCGCTTGGCGCTCCAGCATAAGCATTGATTGTCCCGGCTATCGTGCATGTTCCCGTCGCGTGAATTGTCAATCCCGATGAACTATTCACGGTCACTGTATTTCCGTAAGGCACCGTAAAGTTGACGTAGATATATTCGCCAGACATATTGCCGCTTGCGGTTGTGTTAGAGCCGCCTGATCCATTCCCGAGGTACTGAAGCCACTGTGGCGACAGCATGGCTAAATTGTCATAGGCCGTCGTAGCCAGTTTTGTCGAGTTATCCCCTGCCGCCTGCGTCGTTGCTGTCGTGCCATTCGGCAATGCCGGTGTGCCGGAGAGATTCGCCGCCGTGCCAGTTGTGTTTTGATTCAGCGTAGGGAAATTCGTCATATTCGCCGCGCTGATCGTAGGTGCCGTCTGGTAACTTGGTGCGCCCGTTCCGCCTGATGCCGGTCCCGCTAATACTGAGTTTTGCGCCGCGTTTGCCAGCGACGCGCTTACCGTTCCAGAAGTTGTCACTGCTGCAGTGGGTGTGGAAGACAATACTGTGCCATCGCCGGTGAACGTGACACTGGTAACGGTTCCAGAACCGGAGCTACTGCTGCAGTCCGATGTTTCAACATTGAGACCGCCAGAGGCATCGGCATAAACACAGCGGTGTCCCGTTCCTGCCAATGCAGTCACTTTGGTGTATCCAGCCGCGCCTACGCTGAAAGCCAAAGTATTGTAATTCGAGCCGCCTTCATAAACCGCCAATCCGCCCGTGCCACCTGTCGATGTATTGTTGATCGCTACGGCCGCCGTGCCTTGACTGTTGACGCTGGTTTGGCCGTTTACGTATGCGGTAAATACATCCGCGGGTGTGGTTGCGCCGCTGTCATGAATCTTGAGATCGTAGCTGGTGTCCTCCTCAAAAAGGAACTCGGGGGTACCCGTCGCACTTGCCAATTCCAAGCCCCCAGATTCTGGAGTGCCACTGATTCCCGGTTCAATCAGGACAAAGTCGGTGTTCGCGCTATTGTTGGCAAAGGTGGTTGTACTGCTGGTGAATGTGGGTGTGCCGCTAAGTTGTGAGTACGCGACCTGGGCGCAATTCGCGGTACCTGTCGCGGTGACGCCCGTCGAGTATTGCCCACTGCTGCACTGGGCGGGAGTAGCGGCAAGCGCGGAAGCGGTCGCCGCGCTGCCGGTAGTATTGAAAGCCCCAGTCCCAGTCATATTCGTAACTGCGATGGCGGGTGCCGCCTGGTAACTAGGTGCCCCCGCTCCTCCACTTGCCGGGCCGGCTAAAACCGTATTCTGCGCGGCATTCGCAAGTGCCGCCGTCACCGTTCCCGAACTTGTTACCGCGCCGCTCGGCGTACTCGATAGCACCGTTCCATCGCCCGTAAACGTGACCGAGTTGACAGTTCCTACTCCACCCGTCGCCGACACAAGTTGCCCGCTGCTATTGGTCCCAAGCATGACTGCCGAGACAGGTACATTTGCTCCATTAACTTGGTTGGCATTCCAGACGGCGGATGTATTCGATAGCTGCGCCGCCGTCCCAAACCCAGGGTTGATGGGCGTCGCCGTCCCAGCAAAGAACACATCGTCGATCCAAACTTCGCCCGACGTGCCGCCTGCCGTCGCCGTGTAGAAAAGCACCTCCGCGTCCGAGCCCGTCGCCAGCGCCGTGCATGGAATGTTGAAATACTTCCACGTAGCCGTCAGTAATTCTGTCTGAGACCCGCAATACAGCGTCGACGAAGTATTCGTGACCGTCGCATTCAGTTGCAATCCGCTTGTGCCGTCGTTCCTTGCCCAGAACGAAAGCACATAAGTATTGCCTTGAACCACGCTGAAAGGCGCGCTCTCTAATAATATTGAGCCCGTTGTAGTAGCAAGCGTTGCGCTCTGGCTGTGCCCCCCCGAGTGATAAATCGAGCTGTTGATGGCATAAGTGCAGCTCCCCCCGCCTTGGCACGCCGATGTCCAAGAGGTTCCTGTCCCGTTGGATCCGCCTCCCTCAAACCCAGGATTCTGCACAGCATTTGTACCAGCGATCGTCGTCGGTCCGTTGGCTGAAACCGCATACGGTACAGCGGAATTCATGTCCGTGTTCGTCGCAACATTGCGCACATAATTCGTCGTATCTGCGGTGCACCCCGCGTTGGGATTCGATCCGAACAGATAGCTCGGATTCGCATTCACCCATCCGGTCGAATTCGGAATGATTGTCTCCGGACTGATCGTATCGTTTACCAGAATTACTCCCGGAGGAGCCACCATCCTGGCATCGGAGATCCTGATCCGCTGCGTCATGCAGGGGTTGTCCTCACTCAGTTTCAATGCGGCTATCCCTGTTCCCCCTAAGTACTGAAACGACGGATTTGCCACCGACAGCCCCACCGTATCGCGCACATCCATCATCGTCACATTTGAACTGGCGTAGGCATTCTCGAACGATGGAGTCTCCAGTGAGATATTTGCCGCTACCCCACCAATCGCCGTTCCGTATGCATTGCCCTTGATTTGAAGCATGGTTGCATTCTGCCCCGGCGAGATCAGGTTCAAATTGTGAAAAGTCAAATTGTCGGTGTTATCCGCAACATCACCAAAGCCATGCCGGCTATCAAGCGACATCATCGGGCTGCACCCGGCCTGATTGCCGCCAGAAAAAACCAAGTTGTCCCATGTAACATCATTCGACTGTCTGATCTTGAGCAGAGGCGCTCCAGGAAGACAGATTCCCCAGATGTTATTCACGCTGCTTCCGGAAAATTGATCCTGTAGCAAAACAAGAGAGTCAGTCACCGTTCCCAGTTCGGACCAATCTCCAAGATAAAGGTTATTGAGAACTACGCTGCCTATGTCTTCAGTGGCAATCTCATTCGAAACATTCATCGTGGAATTTGGCTGCAAACGATATCCGCTGCCGCTGGCGTCAGAGATAATTCCGCTTCCCTTGCCGCTATGAACAATGATGGCTGGCACTCCATTGGCCGCTGTCGGCGCCGTTTCGTAACCTGAAACCAGCGTTCCTGGATAGGCCACGCCAATTGTGCAAGGCTGCCCGATCAAGCAATTCGCTTGCCATGTTTCAGCTCCGCTCGCTGTGGATGCGTAAACATCGTACGAGTAGGAATAAGCTGTCGGTGCCGGAGATGCGATCGTCAAAGTTCCCGCTGCGCTCAGCGTGGCCGAAGCCTCAGCCGACGCCATGCTGTGTCCGCCGCCGCTCTTATAGGCGATCTCCACATAGTAAGTCCCCGCAGGCAGCGTCCCGCTTGTCGTGCTTCCGCTCAATCCTGGTGCCGAAGGCGTAGGCAGATTCGTCCCATTCTGTGTTACCGTTAAACTGCCCGTTGCAGGTAACTGCCAAATTACTTTCGCTGTCGGACTGCCGATTTCTATCGGCAAAATCCCTGTTGTATTATTCGTCGTGCCTTCTATGCACCGTGAATCGCAGACACCTCCGCCTGCCGCAATCGCATCGGCTATGCAAGCTCGCACCTGATCGCCGTGTGTCGGATAGGTCGATGAAGAATAGGAGCAGACATTGCGCTGCCACCCGTTTAAAGTTTTCGATGATACATTCCCCGTAATTCCAATTCCATTGTTGCTATCGGAAGTTACACCGGGTAAAACTGCTTGCGCTCCCAGCGCTGTCAGTGCCGCGGATGACGTTGCAGCTCCGGTGCCTCCTTGGCTGACAAGAATTGGCGAGGTTGGACCAGCTACAAATTGGCCGGCGGAATTCGTGCCGAGCAGAGATGCCGATGGCGGCACAGGCGCGCCATTGAATTGGGAGATCACAGATCTCTGCTGTACTCCATCCGGCGTAACTGCGGTAACTACCTTGCCATCGTTCGGTGTCGTTACGGGAACTACGCCATTCTGATAAATCGGGACAACACTGACTTGCGAAATCACCATGTCGTTCGGATCGGAAACCGAACCCCCTTGGTCAATGCAACTGAATTGCCGCGGCCAGAATCCAAGCGGAATGTTATATTCCGCGGAAGTATTCACTGGAAAAAAAACCTTGAATTGCCCAAATGTGCAGGACGGCACCACCGAATTTGCGTCGGAAGTCACCTTCATGCGAACAAAGGCGCCCGTTGGATAGGCCGTCGCCGGTAAGGTCCACGTTGCCGTTGCGGTATTTGCAGTTCCTGATCCCCAGCCCGACAATGCGCAGGTAGCTGAAAGATATGACGAGTAGGACGTCGCGCTGGTGCAATTCGCCGTTGCACTCCCCAAAACAGACATATATGCGCTTGACATCGTCGTGCTCGATGGATTGAGTCCAAGATAAGTCAAGATCGCGGGATTGTTGGCAACCGTCAACGACGGCTGAACTTGAATCTGCCATGTAGTTACGTTGGAACTGGCCGGAATCCAGGCGCGAAAAACGCGATATGCGTCGTTGCCAAATGTTACTGGAAGCGCCATCGTCGGCTGCACCGATGCTGTATAAATGGTTGTGCCGGATTGCGTATCGTATACGCTGACTTGATTTGCTGTCGTCCCAGGCGAATAATAAAGCACCATCACCAATTCGTAATCCGTATTTGGAGTCAGCGCCGGCGTTGTGACATACGCATAACTCGTCGTGTCTTGCGATTGTATCTGAATTCCTTGTCCTGCTTTTGCCCCCGGCGATGTAAGAGATATCGTTTTCACCGTGACATTCGAACTGCTGGCGGTCCATCCTGCCGAGCCGGAAACAAGAAATAACGGATCGGGCGTCATAGTTGGCGTCCGGTATTGCTCTCCGCCGTCGAGATTCAGGGACTGCTGCGCATAGGCCTGTCCCGAGGTAACATGCATTTGATTGCCCACTCCATTGTCGACAATCGGAACAGAATAATATTCCCCTGCCGAGCCAACCGCGATGTTGCCGTTTACCGACGATCCATCCAGATATATCATCCCTGATTCAACATCGGTGCCGGTCAATTGCAGCATTGCCTGCCGGATGCGAAAAGCCGTTCCGCCCTGTACGTTAATGTTGCCCGCCGAAGGAATTCTCTCCGTATGACCGCCCACCCAACTCATAATAGGTGTGCCGTCGCTTCCGGAAAAGTCCACACCTACATAGCAATTTTCCACATTGGAATCGATAAAGTCCGTATTCCCCGAGGAAGCTTGTAGAGAAATGCAGGTATTTCCAGTGTTTCCTGTTGGCGTTGCATTATTGCCATACACGCTGACATTCTCAAATCGCATCTCCCCCCAAAGCTGAGATCCGGGGGCAATGTTTTTGATCCCGTATGAATTTACTGCACCCGGTCCCATAATCAACACAATGTCATTTAAGGTGCTAAGATTGTTCTGATACATCTCCAGCATTCCGTTTGGATAACTGACATTAGTTGCTCCAAAAAGCTGGAATCCTTTCAAATTGGTTCCATGCATGAGACCCGTAGTTGGCGTTCCAATCTGCAGCAATGGAGCATTGAATACTGTTGTATTCGAATTTGTCGCCGTTTCGTCCACCAGGCGGCTTACGTAGCCGCCTTGCCCCATAATTGTGAACTGAGACGGCTGCACAGTTAATGCAGCTTGCCCGGAGGACAAACCAGGCTGAATTGAGCAGTAACTGGAAATACTCGGCGGCAATTCAATTGTCGATCCATAGATATCAGCTATTGCCGCTTGAAATGCCGCCGTGTCATCCGTCCCGCTCCATACCCCCGAGGTCAATGTCCCGTTGCACACCGCGCCCATAGAACGTACGTCGTACCAGTTACTACCATTTCGGCGCAGATCGCTCAAAAGTGGGCCGCTCATCGTTCCTCCCGCCAAAGGCACGTCCAGCGCAGCTCCGCCGGCAACACTGATCGGCCAGGTCCCTGAGGTTCCTGTCCCTGTGAGCGGAGCGCCGCCAAGATTCCCCAACGTGGTCGCGGCTGTTCCAGAACCGCTGAAGGCAAGAGGTCCGCTCATTGTTCCACCTGTTGTCGGCAGGCCGCCGAGATTTGCCAGCGCACCGGCTGGCGTATAGCTCGAGCAGGTCAAAGTTCCACTGGCATTTGTTGTAAGTGCTGCACAGGATGAATTGAGACCCGTTGTCGAAAACAAACTGCTCCACGCCTGCGTAGGTGAAAGTGGAGATATAGCCGTTCCGTTTCCAGGGTAATACGCCAGCGCTAAACTGGTTCCCACGTTGACTGTTCCATTTGTATTTCCCGTCCCGCAGGTTGCGCCGGTGTTAGTAATATATCCTGAGTTATCGATTTGTAAGCAGCTATGGCCGCTGCCCGCCGCCAGCCCTGGAAGCTGTATCGCCGTCGCTCCTGTAAAACTGGCATAGATTATGCTATTGCTGCCACCGTAAACCTTGAATGCTGTTCCTGATCCAGGCTCATAATTGACGCGCACCACTCCTGAAGAATTTGACGTATTGATATATGTATCGCCGGAATTTGTACTCTGATATGCCTTGAAGCTATCTATTCCGCCGGTTCCCGAGTTCAACGCCCAGTTGTTGTATTGATCTTTGACCATGTACCACTGGCTATTGCCATTCCAGTCCTTGTATATGAACGACTCCTTTTGACTGGCCGTCAATCCCGCCCAAAGCGTCGAGTCAATCTCTGCGTCGGTCTGGTTCTTCACCGTCGGAGTACTGACAAATGTCGATGCCCCGCCTACCTGCAAAGTCCCATTGAACTGCGCATTTCCAGCGCTGTTGATCGTCGCCACCGTCGTCTCGCTTACTCCGCCTGACCCGATCACCACGCCGCCGGTTCCGGAGTTAGTCGATCCGTTCAGCACCACGGCCCCTGTCCCGGCCGCGTTGATCACAGTCTGGTTGTTCGTGCTCGACTGCCCATTGTTATACTGTCCAACCGAAATCCGATTTACGTTATTCAGCATGTCCTGAACTTGATAGAACTGTTCGCCCGCCGTTGCATCCGAGTATCCTTCGAGCCAGCGGTATCCATAGTCCGTCTGAATTTCATTCAGCAATCCACGCTCATTTCCCGTACCAGTCCCAATGCGAAAGTGATTGGTAACTGTCGCGTCTTTCTGGCTCCCGTACCAATCGCCATTTACGCCATTAAAACTCCTGTGAAATGTATCCAGAAAGCTGTTGCGCGTTCCGTTATCGATCAATTGTCCGGTATACATTGTGCCGCCGGTCATCCAGTTGTTATAGGAGCTGCCTGCATCTGCTACTACCTGATTTGTCGAGTTTTCATTCCGCAGCCCGACAATCGTGTTGTTCTGCGCATTGGCTCCCAAGTGCATCGCCGTCGCGCAGCCTTCAACGTCTCCACCGGTAAATGTATTTCCGTCGCCCTGTTGTAAGTTGATTCCATAACTTCCGCTAATTGGATTCCCTCCGCTTGTCGGGCAGTCGATATGCAGTCTGACAAACGTGCTCGCGTTTAACCAATCTGTCGTGGCGGCATTTGCAACCTGGTGCCCAATTGCGTTGACTGCCGTCTGGAATCCGGTGAATTCGTCGTCGAAGAATGTTCCACCTGTATAATTGCCAGTTCCATCCAATGTCATGCCTGTTTGGTTTGAGTTACCCAGAAAATACAGGCTTTCAAGATACATCTCCTGCGTTCGATAGGCCGTAAGTCCCTGCGCTGTTGCACTCGTCGCAGCCGTCGTATTGATCGCTGCGTTGTCCAGGTGGAAGCCGGAAGTATCCGCTGCATAAGTTGGATCTCCAACCTGTAACATTGCCTTGGTTCCTGAATACAGAAAGACAGTTCCTCCCTCACTTCCACTAGCCGCGCTGGAACCGCGCAAGGCGCAACCGCGCAAAGATACATTTCTAGTTCCCGCTGTCACAATAATCTGGTTCGCCGTACTGATCGTCGAGCAAGGCAGCAGCACTGTTGCATTTGCAGTCGATATTGTCAGATTCGATCCCATAGAAAGACTGCCAGCAAAATTCCGGGCATCGCACGTACCGCCATTACTGGCGTTCAACGAACCCAGGCAGGCTTGTAACTTCGCCCCGAAATCTGCGCCCGGAAATTGATCTGTCTGATAAGCGCCGCCCACGGGATTGTTAGTCACCAGCGCGGTATAAGTTCCGCCACCAGGCAAATTTCCACCGCCGCCGTCAAACTGAGTTCCAAAGCTCCCTGAAGCTGCCGCATTCCAAACCGTGTAACCGCCGTTGCCTTTTAACAGGTTTCCACCATAGAGCGTCATGCTCTGCCCGGCAATCAAATTCACTGGCGCAGAGGTATCCCACGTTCCTGTTACATTCACGCTCACGGTCGTAGTTCCTGAGCAGCCAACTCCGCCCTGAGTCACCGTGACCGTACCAATAGATCCGCTGCTCGTCACACTTGCCATGGCCTGCGCCGTGCAACTTCCGCTGAATGCCAATGGAACCTGTGTCCCGTAAGGATCGAATCCCAGCCCCGCTTGCAAACCGACCGTCACAGCGGAAACTGCTCCGCCCGCCGCCGTCACCGTCAATGCTGGCTGCACCGCATTCCACACCGGCAGCACTACCGAGTTACGCACCGTCCAGCCCTGCTGGGTTCCCGTGAGATCCAACACTAATCCCGTCGGCGGTTCGCCCGTCGCCGCGGAGTTTCCCACCGATGCCACCACGTTATCCAGCACGTTGTTCGAACCCGCCGCCGCCGTAAACCCATGTGTCGCCTGAATCGTGATGTTCTGCCACCGGTTCGAGTCCGCATTGAGCCCAGCGGGCGTAGCCGTTGGGAGCGCCGGAATCGCAATGCCCGTATTTAATCCGCGAATATCTATATTGCGAAACTCACTCCACTGCGGCCATTGCGCCAGGTACAATCCGCACGTGTGCGTCGAGTGCGCGCCCGGATACTGCGCCGCCATCGGGTCTGTTCCTGTCGCAGCGATCTCTACATTCTCGATCTCCGCCACCTTCAGGCCATTGCCACCTGCTCCCGTCGTCGCCGGCATCGCTATCGCGCAATTGCCCACCGACCACGCCGCACCCGTCCCCGCTGTCTCGGTCAGCCCATTGCCGCCCGGCGAGAAAATCGAGTTGCTCTCCATCGGCCGGTTTGCCGCGCAGCTTCCCGCAGGCACAACTCCATTTGCCGGTGAACACGACGCATCCAAACTCTGATCGACATAAATTGTCAGATCGTGAATCCGCGTGTATGAAAGTAAATTCACACTGTCGGTCGCTGTCTCAAGCACATCCCGCCCCGGAAATCCCATCAGCGCCGATACCTGCTTGCCCATTCCGCCAATCGACTCTCCATGCCAGGTTAGTGTTCGCGTCTTGCACGTTCCCTGCGGAATTGTCAGAGCCACACCGTGTGTCTGCGCATAATTCAGCGCGGACTGAAGCGCATTCGTGTCATCCGTAATCCCATCGCAAACCGCGCCGAACTCCTTCACGCTCCGCTCAAATTGCTGTGAGCCCCCCTGCCGCAAATCCGTTACATAAACGCCATTTGGATTCGTGAATGTGTCCGTACCTGAATAGGTCGATGGAATCTCCACCGCTCCATTCGTTCCCGCGGCCGTTACCGCCGCCTGCAGCGTCGTCTGCGGACTTCCTGCCACCGGTGCCTGCACTCCATTCACAGCTGGCGTTGCCAAAGCCCCCGTCATGCTTCCGCCCGCCAAAGGCACTGCAAGTGCGAATTCTCCATCTACATAGTGCTTATCCGCGGCCTGCAACGCCTGCGTTGGATCGCAGCACAAATTCAACGGCCCCGTCATCGTCCCGCCAGAGGCCGTCAACATGCTGGATGAAAGCGCCGCGATCGCCTGCTGGACATACGTTTGGCTCACCGTCTGCACCGCCTGCGTTGCCGGCATTAGTTGCGCCTGCACCTGTCCCAGTGTCGCCTGAGCAGCTGTGGGAACCACCCAGTATTGAGTGTTCGTCGTTCCGTCGCTCATGTAGTAAACCGCGGTGTAATACTGTCCCCCTGGCGTAGACCCTTGATTGGGAGCCAGATTTACGCTCAAAAATCCGTCCGGCGCTATCGTAACCGTCGTGCTGTCGGCCGTCACAAGTTGGCCGTTCGCCGTCGTAAACGATGGCCAGCTCAACACCAGTGTCCCTGAGCCGGGCTGACCGTTTGCCAGATACACCGTCCCCTGAACCGTCGTCGTTGTCACGGATTGCGCCTGAGCTTCGCGTCCCAAGCCAACCCCCATCAGGCCAATCGCCATAGACAACAATGCCATCCACCTGCCGGCGCGCAACCACTCGTGATTCATGAGCTTCATCCGTCTCTCTTCCTTTTTTTGGAATAACGGCAAAGACTCCGTCCAAATTCCCTGCCGCCATACCTGCAATGTCTTTTTTCCCGGCCTGCACTACGACTCTCTCCGAAGCCGCAACATTCCCTCATGCCAATCTTGCTTCGATCGCGTGCCAAATGCCGCTACACCCCTTGGTTTTCCAGCCTTTCCGCTTTCTTTGGCGGAAAGGTTGGAAAACCTCGTCTTTTTCCAGCGCTGTTTTCTTCCTTCAACCCCAGGCCTAAGGAAGAAAATAGACGCTTCGTCAGGCCGCCTTCTCTTGCTCTTCCAAGTCACTTTCCGACTCTGCTTCGACCGCCGTTCCCGTCCAGGGCGCTTCCAGTTCCAACTTTTCCGCCAGACTGTAAACCTGCCGCATCACGACTTCATCCTCGCAATCTATCCGGCCCTCCGCAAGTGCGAACAGCAACTTGGCGCCCGTCGCATTGCCGCCCATAAGACTCCTGAGCAACGAATCTGCAATCTTCTCGCTGTACGCCTCAAGATTCTTCCCTGCCGTTGTTGTTATCACTGTTGTTCCACGGCTGCTCTTCTTCTCAGCCCCTGCTCCACGCGGTCTGCCTGCAACCGCCTGCCTCTCTCTTGCAAAGTTCATTTCTCCGCCGATCCCGTCCCATAATCCCACGGACTCGCTTTTGCTCCGTGAAAAGGGAAAAGGGCGATTCCCCTTGGAATCCGCCCCCGGCATCCGCCGAATTGCTCCATCGCGCGCCGCGATTCTCCAGCAGCTTCTTCTCTGTTCTAAGATGCCGCTTGGCAAACTCCTCGCAGCACTACTTCAATTCGGAGAACGCCCTGATATCTTCAACTCTTTCCGTTGGGTCATCCCGCCTCCAGCCGCTTGCGCCAATTCCATTTGCGGCTCTTCGCCAAGGCATAAATACCCTTTCATCCTCTGAAGATTCCGTCAGCCTCTCCCCACGCTTGCGAACCCACGGTAATAGTCCGAAAAAAATAGGAGAGACACTCTCTCTCCTTTGTCGCCTTATTCCCTATTGAATGTTCTTAGCTTAACCAATCGCTACGGAATTTCCTGCAACGAATTGCATGACAACTTTATCCATTTATTTCAATAACTTAACTGGTTTCTTTTCCTCACCGCCCTTTGACAGGAAACCCAAAATGACTTCAGCGCTTCCCAAAATGGCGATTCCCCTCACTAAAACAATCTGGTTGCCCATCATACTGAGCCTCTACAGACTGAACTTCGTCCGTGGTGCAGCGGGGTGCCGACGGAAGCCGCTGGTTTACGGTGCTTGACCCGGAGGGCAACAAAGTGGAATTTTTCGAGCTGTCGCGTTTGCCTCAGGTCGTGGTAGCGCCGAATGCGATTGGCAGCCACATTATCCATGCCGGAATGCTGGTGCATAACCGCGCCGTGGAAGACACCTTTTATCGCGACCTGCTCGGCTTCCGGCCTTATTGGTACGGCGGCATTGTCGAGGGCCGCGTCGATTGGGTAAGCCAGCAGACTCCGGACAGTCACGACTGGCTGGAGTACATGCTCACCAGCGGCCCCTCCGGCTCGGGCATTCCAGCCACCATCTCCCAGCACGACCTGGGCATCCTCGATCATTTTTCCATCGGCGAAGTTTCTGTGGACGCGGCCTTCAAGACTCTGAAGGACGGGAACCGCCTGGCTGGCGTGGAGGCTCAGGATCATACGCAGATGGGCAAGGACGGCATGGGGCAATTCAACTTCTACGACCCGGACGGCGTGCGCGTGGAGTTGATGAATTTCCATGCGACGGAGAAGCCTTGCTGCTCCGCATTTACGGCGGATGATCCGGGGGAGTAAGGGTTGGACTCGGCTTGCAACGGTTCTCCAATCGGAGCATAATTCTCGTATTGACGAGGTGCGTATGACTGAACACAACCGGGACAGTTTCGAGGCCAATGCGGGTAAAGGCATGGCCCATGACAGTGCGATGAAGGATTCCCGCCTGCCGGACAAACCATGGAAGTACAACCCGCCTCCGCCTGCCGGTGTCGTACGTCCGAAACCGGTACTCGTACCTAAAGGGAAATGATCGGAGCGGGTATGCCCGATAAGGCAGAGGCATTGGGTATTCTACTGGTTTTGCTGCCTGGATTTGCCTCGGCATATCTGGTTCAACTTCTAGCGGCACGCCGCAGACAGTCAGAACTTGATAAGGTCATCGAAGCTCTGATTTTCAGCTTGACTCTCTATTTGATAACGCTGCGATTTTTTGGCTATTCGTTACCGATAGCATGGCATCATGGAGATGTAAACAACTCTGACGCATGGCAGATTATCATTGTATGGCCCCATCTGATGTGGTTGGCAGGCCTTGCCTTGGTTCTAGGTGCGGCCTATGCAGCCTGCATCAACCATAATTGGCTGACTGTTCTTTTTCGTTGGCTGAGGATTTCAGAGCGGTCGTCACGAAGCTCCGTTTGGAACGATACGTTTCCAGATATACAGGGCTTTGTGCAGGTTGGGTTATCCAGCGGACGAACCGTCATCGGGTGGATACGTAAATACTCCGATGAAGATGATGCTTACGAACTTTTCCTTCAAGAAGCTGCATGGGTTGACGACAAAGGGGACGAATACCCTATTCATGGCGCTGGTATCCTACTAACGAAGAATTCGGGAATCGAATACGTAATGTTTCTCGACCCATCCAGTGGGAAGGGGCCGACAGCAGGAAGTAAAGAAGATTCTGCTCTATAGGCGACAAAGCGTTAAAATTCACATATGCCTGCCGCCACGCTCTCGCCCGCCATTCTCGCCAAGTACGAGCCCGTCATCGGGCTTGAAGTCCACGTGCAACTGCTCACCGCAACCAAGGCCTTTTGCGGTTGCGCCAATCACTTTGGCTCGGCACCGAACAGCAACATCTGCCCGGTCTGCCTGGGACTGCCGGGAGCTTTGCCGGTGCTGAACGCAAAGGCTGTCGAGTTTGCCACGCTGGCTTCGCTTGCCATCAACTGCGAGGTGCGTGAGCGCTCCATCTTTGCGCGCAAAAACTACTTTTATCCCGATCTGCCCAAGGGCTATCAAATTTCCCAGTTCGACAAGCCCATCGCCGAGAATGGCTGGATCGACGTGCCCACGGCAAACGGGGAAATCAAGCGCATTGGCATCACGCGCCTGCACATGGAAGAGGACGCCGGCAAGAGCATCCACGACGGCTTTGCGGATTCCGCCACGCGCACCTATCTCGACCTGAATCGCTGCGGCACGCCGCTGGCCGAGATCGTCTCCGAGCCCGACATTCGCACGCCGGACGAGGCCTTCGAGTACCTGACGCGCCTCAAGGAGATACTGCTCTACTGCGGCGTCTCCGACTGCAATATGGAGGAGGGTTCGCTGCGCTGTGACGCCAATGTAAGCGTGCGTCCCGTAGGTCAGGAAAAATTTGGCACCAAGGTCGAAGTCAAAAATGTCAACAGCTTCCGCTTTGTCCGCCTCGCTCTGGAGTACGAGATCGAGCGGCAGATCGAAGTGGTTGAAGCTGGCGGGCACATCACGCAAGAGAGCCGTCTTTGGAATGCCGCCGAAGGGCGTACTTACTCGATGCGGTCCAAGGAACAGGCGCACGATTATCGCTACTTTCCAGAGCCGGATTTGCCGCCGCTCATAGTGACTGCGGAGTTCCTCGCCGAAGCAAAGAAGAAGCTTCCAGAGCTGCCCGAGGCGCGGCGCGCCCGCATGGTGGCCGAGTATGAACTGGCCCCAAAGGACGCCGCCACGCTCACCGCAACCCGCGAGTTTGCCGACCGCTTTGAGGCCGCCGCCAAGACCGCCCGCAACCCCCGCCGCGTGGCCAATCTGCTGCTGAGCGAAGTGGGCGGAAGGCTGAATGCCCTGGGCCTTGAGCAGGAGCAATCGCCGGTGTCAATGGCTGGAATTGTGCTGGCCGCCGACCTGCTCGACGAGGGCAAGATCAGCTCCAAGCAACTCAAGCAGCTCTTCGATCTCTGCTTTGAAAAGAGCGAGGATTTTGCCGCCGTCTATGAGCGCGAAAAGCCTCAGCAGATTACCGACACCTCGGCGATCGAGGCAATGATCGACGAGGTCATCAATGCCAATCCCAAACAGGTGGAGCAGTACCGCGCCGGCAAAAAAACCATGGCGGGTTTCTTTGTGGGTCAGGTGATGAAAGCCAGCAAGGGCCAGGCCAACCCGGCGCTGCTCAATGAGTTGGTGACCAAAAAGCTGGAAGGATAAACGCGACCCGCGCTTTAACAGGCACGATAGAACTAGCCGGCCGCCGTGCGGTCAGCACTCTTGCTCGACTAAGCTCTTTCTTCCAAAGGCATTGAGCAGATCGGCAAGTTTATCGACTAGGTCTCTCAGTTCACTGAGGCGGGCCAGGCCCTCATCGCTGCGGCCTTGAGTATGGAACTTGATAATGCCGGCCGCCAAGGCGTGAATTCGCCAGTGCAGCGCGATAACCGGCTGAAAGGCCGACTGCGAACTGCGCCCATCCGGGCCTTCAGCATAGAGCCAGGCGCCAAACTGGCATTGATGGCGGCTGATCCTCGGCTCTCGCGCGCTTTCACCCTTGAGGAAGGCTTCGATGGCCGCGACCCAGGCGCGGTGCTCGACGCCCGCATGAAGCAAGGGGCGCTCGTCGACGCTGACGGAAAGCGCTTCGGACCAGCGGGAATCGGGATGCCAGACAGCCGCCCACGCCGGAAAATCGGCTGCCTGCATGGGCTGCGCGATGCCGTAGCCCTGCGCCAGCTCGCAACCCAGCCGCAACAGCATCAGGCCCTGTTCGGCGGTCTCGACGCCTTTGGCCACGGGCTCGCGGTGAAAGGCTCTGACCAGCCCAATAACGCCTTCGAGGATGGTCAGGTCATCGGGGTTTTCTAGAATATCGCGTACAAAGCAGGGATCGATTTTAAGGTAATGCGTAGGCAACCGCTTCAGCTCGAGGAGCGAGAGATGGCCGGCGCCAAAGTTCTCGAGCGCGGATGAGATGCCCATCTCGGCGCATTTTGCCAGCAGTCTCGACAAGCGAACGACATCGTCGGGCACACTGGTTTCCTGAATCTCCAACTCCAGGCTGGAAGGATGGATGCGCGGGTGCCGCGCCAGCACCGCGGCAAGTTGATTGACAAAGTTCGGGTGCAGTAACTGGCGCGCGCCTACATTGACGCTGACCGGCAAATCGACCCCGGCATCGAGCCATTTTTCCATCTGGGACAAGGCGCTCTCGAAGACCCATTCGCCCAATTCGACAGCAAGCGGATGATCTTCAACGATGGGCAGGAACTCCGCCGGAACCAGAAATCCGCGCTCCGGATGCACCCAGCGAATCAGCGCCTCCGCGCCTACAACCTTGCCGGAACTCAAGTTCACCTTGGGCTGGTAATAGAGCACGAACTCGTGGGCAGCAAGCGCCCGGCGAATGCGCTCGATGCTTTCCGGAAGCACTCCGGCATGGGCATCCTGTGCGTAATCGAAGAACTGATAGCGGTTCTTGCCGGCTGCGCGGGCACGGTGCATGGCATGAGTGGCCTGACGCAGAAGCTCATCGGCATCGGCGTCCTCCTCTTGCGGATAGCAGGCGACGCCGATGGTAGCTGAAAGGCAAACCGCAACCTCTCCAGCTTCGACTGTTTCAGTGGCTGCGTGAAGAAGGCGCTTGAGCGCCGGAACGGCGGACAGCGCGTCGTCGAAATCGAGCATGACCGCGGCGAAGGTATTTCCGTCCAGACGCGCCAGGGTGTCGCCTCTGCGCAGGGTTCGCTTCATGTTGCGGGCTACGGAGGACAGCGCCAGATCGCCGGTATCACGTCCATGGAGGTCATAAATCTCCTCCAGTCCGTCCAAATCCAGGCGCACAACCGCCAGCGTCTGGCCCCAGCGCTTGGATTGCGCGATGGCTTTGCGCAATCGGTCGCCAAGCAGGGTTCGACTGGGCAGACCGGTAAGGTCATCGGGATGGGCGATTTGTCTGAAGCGTCGAGCGTGCTCCTTATTCTGGATTCTTTCGGAGGGGCTCTTCATTTTTCACGCATCTGCCTTCCAGAAACCGATACTACTTCATCGGCTGAATCAGAGGGGAAGAGAGTAGGCGGGATGCGAGTCATTTTTTCCCGTTTTGGCTGGTACGAATTTCTGACCCATTGACGCTGGGCGCGGCTTTTATTTTCAACCTTCCGCGGCGCCGGTTTGCGGAGCGCGAAACATCTTCCAGAATTCCGTAAAACCCTTGAGGCGCACCACTTCAAAGTAATCGCTGGCAATCAGGTAAAAAAGTGCTGAAATAGCCCCGATAACATGCAAGGCGTCGGGGCCGAGTTGGTCGCCGAAGGGCAAGGGCGCGGCGGAAAAGACCATGGCGAGCACAATCAGCGCCAGCCGGACGATGCCCATGACGAGATTGATCTCAACCAGCTTGGCGGTCATTGGCTTGCCCAGTCGCAGGCTGCGAGACAGGGCCTGCCGGAGGCTGCAATCCTCAAGCAGCAGGAGCAGCGGAGCGATGGAAAGTGCCCAACTGATCAGGGCCCATGCGGTAAAAAAGCCCAGGGAGAGAAAGATGGTCCACATGGCGAAGCCGATCAGGTCGGGCTCGGCCGTAGTGGTAATGTGCGTGGCCGCGACCCACTGCATGGCGCGGAACCAGGCCCACCAGCAGGCGGCGCAGGCTGCCAGCCAGGCGGCTTGCAAGAGGATCAATTCGACGGGACGAAATCGCAGGCCAGGTTGCAGGCGCTTGAAAACAAGGCTGCGGCCCAGGCCGGAGACGACGACCCAAGCCAGCGAGGATAGCGGCAGAAGCCAGTGCAGGAGCGCAGCCACATGCGGACGGTAAACCGCGCAGGCGCTGCTGAGTTGCACGGCGGCTACCCAGGGGTTTTGCGGATCGAGAGAAGTGAGGCCGGAGGATCCGGGGGGAAGCGCGGCAAATAATTTCTGTGATTCGATCCAGCAAACGGCCAGCAAGGGAAGGCCGAAGAGCCAACGCCAGGCGATCTCGATGACGGTGAGCGAGGGCCGATCAACGACCCAGCCCATCTGGCCGACCAGCGACTGGGTGCCGCGCAGGGGAGTGCTCATTCGACTCCTTCTGAACAAAGGCGGGTTAAGGTTAGCTGTATCCCAGGTCCGAAAATCCGGACCTGAAGCACCCAACTTTAAGGATCACTTCACCACCAGGTTGACCAGCTTGCCGGGGACGACGATTACCTTGACGACCTTCTTGCCCGCGGTGCGCAACTGGACTTTTTCGCCGGCCAGCGCCGCGGTTTCGATGGCTTTGGCGTCGGCATCAGCCGGCACGCGAACTACCTCGACCAGCTTGCCATTGATCTGCACCGGGATTTCCAGTTCGTTCTCCTTGGCCAGTTCGGCATCGCTGACGGGCCAGGGAGCGCGCAGAATTGAGTTTGTTTCGCCCAGTTCCTTCCACAGTTCCGCGGAGAGAAATGGCGCGAAGGGAGCCAGAAGAAGGACCAGCGTCCGCAGCAGTTCGCGCATTACCGGCGCTGGAACTTCACCTGCCGCTAGTTGCGCGTCTGCCGCTTGAAGATCGTTGACCAGTTCCATGATGGCCGCAACGCAGGTGTTGAAGTGCCAGCGGCCCTCGAAGTCGAGCGTGATTTTGGCGATGGTCTGATGCAGCTTGCGCAGCAGTTTCAGTGAGAGTCCCGTAGGGTTCTCCGCGCTCTGGCCTTGCGCAGACCGCGCCAGCGCCGCGTACTTTGTAACCAGCCGCCAGACGCGGGCAAGGAAGCGGCTCACGCCGGCGACGCCGTCCTCCTGCCAATCCAGATCGCGGTCCGGAGGCGCGGCAAAGAGCGCGTACATGCGCGTCGCGTCAGCGCCGTAACGGCCCACCATCAGGTCAGGCGAGACGACATTGCCCCTGTTCTTTGACATCTTGAACCCGTCTTTGATGACCATGCCCTGGGTGAAGAGGCGGCGGGCCGGCTCGTCGTTGACGATGAGACCGAGGTCGCGCATCACCTTGGTCCAGAAGCGCGAGTAGATCAGATGCAGAATTGCGTGCTCCACGCCGCCGATGTATTGGTCGATGGGAAACCAGTACTGCGCCTTGTCCGGATCGTAAGGCGCGTTCGCATTTTTCGCATCTGTGTAGCGATAGAAGTACCAGCTTGAATCGACAAAGGTGTCCATCGTGTCGGTCTCGCGCTTGGCCGGCGAGCCGCATTTGGGGCAGGCGACGTTGACGAAATCCGGAACGCGGCTGAGCGGCGACCCACCCTGCTGGGTGATTTCGATTTGAGGCGGCAGGACAACCGGCAATTGGTCGTCGGGAACTTGAACCAGGCCGCACTGCTCGCAGTGAATCATCGGGATCGGCGTGCCCCAGTAGCGCTGGCGGCTCACTCCCCAATCCTTGAGGCGAAAGGTGACTTTGGCCTCGCCGTAGTGCCCGGCCTTGGCGATCTCCTGAAGTTCTTTCTGTGCGTCTTCGCAGCTCAGGCCGTCGTACTCGCCGGAGTTCATCAACAGGCCTTCTTCGGAACAAAACGGAAGCTCCTGCGAAATGGCAGAGTCAATCGGCTTTATCACTTGCGTGATGGGCAAGTTGTACTTTTTGGCGAAATCGTAGTCGCGCTCGTCGTGCGCCGGAACGCTCATGATGGCGCCGGTGCCGTAGTCGGCAAGGATGTAGTTGGCCACCCAGATGGGCACCTTCTCGCCGTTATAAGGGTTGATGGCAAAGCGGCCGGTGGCAACGCCGTGCTTCTCGATTGCGCCCAGGTCGCCGGCCTCGCGCGCCTTCTTCTGTTGATCGATCATTTCATCGACTTGCGTTTTCAGCGCGGGGTCAGCGGCAGTAAAAGCGGCAACAAGCGCGTGCTGCGGCGCAAGTTGCACACTGGTTGCGCCAAAGATGGTGTCAACGCGGGTAGTGAAGACAGGAATGCGTGCTTGTTCTTTTTCCGGATCCCAATCCCCTGTACCCACTTCAGCCAGAAAAAAATCGATCTCTGTACCTTCGCTGCGCCCGATCCAGTTGCGCTGCATGGTGCGGACTTTTTCCGGCCAGCCATCGAGCTTGTCCAGGCCTTCGAGCAACTCCTCGGCGTAGGCGGTGATGCGGAAGAACCATTGCACCAGGTCGCGCTGGTCTACTTTGGTGGTTTCATGCCTCCAGCAGCAGCCGTCGACGACCTGTTCGTTGGCCAGCACGGTGGCACACTCGGGACACCAGTTGACCTTGCTCTTCTTGCGGTAGACCAGGTCTTTTTCATACATGCGCAGAAAGAACCACTGGTTCCAGCGGTAGTAGTCGGGCAGGCAGGTGGTCACCTCGCAGGCCCAGTCGTAGCCCAGGCCAAGGCGCTCCATCTGGACCTTCATCGCGGCGATATTGGCGAGCGTCCACTGGCGCGGCGGAGTGTTGTTCTTGAGCGCGGCGTTTTCCGCGGGCAGGCCGAAGGCGTCCCAGCCCATGGGATGAAGCACGTTGTAGCCGCGCATCCACATGTGGCGAGCCAGGGCGTCGCCGATCGAGTAGTTGCGCACATGGCCCATATGCAACTGGCCGCTGGGATAGGGCAGCATCTCCAGCACGTAGTATTTGGGCTTGCCGCAGGTGGCTGCTTCTGCCGCGTACAAGGTCGAGTCCGCGGCCCACCGCTGCTGCCATTTAGGTTCAATTGCCGCCGGGTCGTAACGCAGTTCGTTTTCTTCAGGCATGACCCTAATAGTGTAAATGGGACGGCTTATACTGCTCGAACGGCTAGGGAAGAACAGGGCTCGAGGCAATCGGGGGTTGCATTTCCCCGAGGCTGACACACGGGTCGGCATTCACTTCCCTGTTCACAATCGCATAGCCTTTGGGGGGCTGGAAGAACGCCGCATCTGGCTCGCTTTGGCTGAAGTTCACCAATTCCTGGCTCGTCTTTTCGGACTGCAAGCCCTGGCTGACCTCACGCACTAAAAGGCCAGTTAAACCAGGATCAATTGCCGTCCACACATCGGTGCTTCGCACCTCGATTGTGCGAAGCTGCGGCTTGTGCCTGTGATGTTTTCCGATGGCTGCAACCGTTGCCGTCGTGGTGATCCGGCGGCCTCGCGCCCCCACTCCCTGAATCGTCTTCGTCCCCAGGTCTTCCTCTGTGGTTTTCTCATTCGGATACCTTATCCCCAAAGACATGTAACCACAGCCCGTGGAAATCGCTCCAGAAAAAGGAATCGCCATCACCGTCGCTTCCCGCCCAGGAATACTCCAGTTGAAAGTGACGTGCGCCACCGGATCGAAAACATGAAAATGTGTGGTAGCCGTCTGATCCGCCGACGTTGGGATCTCTGTCGTCGCCGTCATATGGCGGCCGAGTGAGTCTCTAGCTGTTGTTATGGTGGATTCGTGAGTGGTGATAATCCCATTTGCGACCGGTTGTGTTCGCAGAATCTTGACCTCTGCCATATAGGGCAGCCGCGCGGGAGGTGCGGGTTTGCCGAACACAGCAGGACTTGTCTGCGCCGCTGGAGTCTGGCCTGAGCCCGGCAGCGCTAGACCCGCAACCACGAGGATCGCTCCACAGATGCTTCCACGCATAACTTGTCTCGACCGTAAGTTTCGCAACAAACACAGTTTGACGCCCGGGCGCAGATTTCGCAAGCTGTTTTGCCTAATAATCTCACCTGTGCGATTGAAGCTTAACCTGCGGGCAGCACCGCCCACAGCCACTCTGGCGTGGGCTCATGCAGTTTGATCTTTTGACCGTTCTCAAGCGTGGCGACAAGTCGATAGCCTGCATCCAGGTCGCTATGCTCATAGACCCACACGTTGCGAAGTTCGGCCAGCGCTCGCTTGAGGTTCTTCATGACCCGCGGATAGCGCTCCTCCAATTTCTGCGCTGGCACGTCGTGCCCTCCTTGCGAAACGCGCATCGCAACCCGGTCGCTCGAAAGAGCCGGATCGTCAATTCCGATGAAGATAAGGAAAACAAAGTAGCCAATCTTTTCGGCGCTCTTGAGGAACTCGACCTTGTCTCCCACTGGGTCGGAGAAGACTGTCTCAAAGATAAAGCTTTCGCGGCGTTCGATCCTTTGCCGGCGTAGTTCATCTGACAAACTGGAAGCGGCGTAGGCATCAATTCCCAGTGTTTCTGCCAGCACGTCCGTATTCAGAAAGTCCAGGCCGGAGGCCGCCAAATGCGCCGCAAAGAAGGAGGACTTGCCCGCGCCATTGGGGCCCGCTATCGCCACAAGGATGGGCCGGCGGTCCAGCAGCCGATTCAACTTCATGCAAAATGCTCGACAAGCTTCGACGACGACTTGGCGTTTGCCGTCTCTTTGGCTCCCTGACTACCCTCAGACTCCAGATCGACGGCAACGAATGCCCGGTTCACAAACCGCCCAACCATCTTCGCACCGTCCGCATCGGTTCGAATGTAGACACGAGCTTGCCCAGGAAACTGGCTGTAATGTGGATAGGGCCGGCTGGCAAGATAGGTCTTGGAGCGGGTACGCCCTTCCGTTGTCTCCACGGTGGCCACTAATTCAGACAGCGGCCTGACTTTGCCGGCTTGCCGCAGTTCCGCAGCCTGTCTGCCAGTGAGCACCGGCTCCAAAGACTGCCCCAGTTTGGCCCAGAACTCGACCTGGCCGGCGATGGAACGCTCCTGCGCCTTGGCGGCAATCCGCGCATCCAGCACCAGCGCATCCGAAAGTTTGACCGGCTGACTCATGCGATTAAGGTAGCATAATGCTACCCAGCCTGCAAGCAAGAATTGCTTACCGGCTTGGGCCGAAAACTGACAGCTACGGCTCAGGCGCGGGCTCGGCGGCGGGCGGCGGGGGCGGAGGCTCCACAGCCACAGCGCCGCTTGACGACGCACAGGAGGTGGAGACTTCCCGGTTGACAATCTCGTAGCCCGACGGCGGCTCGAAGACAGAAGCGTCTGGCTCGCTCTGCGTCAGGTTCGTCAGCTCCTTGGTGGACTTGCCGCTCTGAGGATCGTCGCTCACGGAGCGGACCAGCAGGCCGTTGAGGCCGGGGACGGCGGCATTCCAAATCTCGCTGGTGCGCACAATCGGCTCGTTGTTGCCGATTGCGCCCGCCGGTGTGGTCGTAGTGGTCAGGCGGCCATGCGCCTCTATCCCGTTGACCGTCTCCGTTCCCAGGTCTTCCACATCGGACTTGAGGTGGGGGTGGGTGGGCATCACGGCCCCAACAACTCCTGCAGCCTGCATACAGCTTGAGCGCGCCGCGCCGGGAGTGGGCATCGCCATCACCGTCGCCTTCTGGCCGGGAACGGTCCAGCTCATATTCGTGTGAGCCGCAGGATCGAAGACAGTTACGCGCGTCACTGGCGTCTGGTCTGCCGCCGCTGAATTATTGGTGGTTGCCGTCATCCGCCGGCCCTGCGAGTCAACGGCAATCACTTCAGTAAACTCATGGGAGATGGTGGTTCCGTCGGCCAGTCTTTGCACACGCGAAGTCTTGTACTCAGCCGTGTAGGGCAGCCGCGCGGCGCGGAAGGAGTTACTCATTTCAACGGTTGTGGTCCGGGTTCTGGGAGCCTGAGCCGCAGCCGGCAACGTTAATCCGGCAGCCGCAGCCAGAGTCAGTAGTCTTAAGATGCTTCCGCGCATCACTCACCTCAAACGCAAATTTCCGCGACACAAACAGTCTGACGCCGCGCAACGGATTTCGCAACGCAAATCTGAAAAATACTTTTTCCTGCCGGCCACGCGTCGTCGCTGCGTGGCCGAAAACCGGGTATCTTGCCGTCAACCTGGTTCAAATCCACTGGTCATAGATCACGATGCCGAAGCGGAGAAGAGAATTCCCATTTCCGCCCGCAAGTTGGGGATTTTGCAAGAGGGTCGTGTCAAGATGATTATTGTAAAAATTCATCGGCTCCGCTGCCGCTTAACCCGCCGCATTGACCCTGCCCGGCCAAGGGCACTAGCTTGAAAGAGTGCGGAGGGCGCAGTGCTGCGTCCAATAGGCTAGTTAAACCGAGTCGAACAAGGAGTGCGGATGCGAAACCGACTTTCCCACTGGTTCTGGATAAGCTTTGCGGCCCTGGCGCTGGTTGCCTTTGGCGCGCGGGCGCAGGATCTCAAGAGCTTCGAGCAGAAGATCACCACCAAAGTTCTGCCCAATGGCCTGACGCTCATCATCTGCGAACGGCCCGATGCGCCGGTCTTCAGCTATACCACCTTCATCGATGCCGGCGGCGTGGACGATCCCGCCGGCGAGAGCGGCCTGGCCCACATGTTCGAGCATCTGGCCTTCAAGGGAACCACCCAGATAGGCACCAAGGACTACGCGGCGGAGAAGATTGCGCTGGCCAAAGTGGAGGCTGCCAACGACGCCTATGAGGCCGAGTATCTCAAGCCCATCGGCCGCGATCCCGCCAAACTCGCGGCCTTGAAAAAGGCCTTCCTCGACGCCCAGAAAGAGGCGCACCAGTATGTCATCCCCAACCAGTTTACCGACGTGGCCGAGCGCAACGGAGCCGAGGGCCTCAATGCCCAGACTGGCCTTGACGACACAATTTTCTTCTGGTCGATGCCGGAAAATCGCCTCGAGCTCTGGGCCTGGCTAGAGAGTGGCCGCCTCTCTGACGTTGTGCCGCGTGAGTTCTACAAGGAGCGCGACGTGGTCAATGAAGAGCGCCGCATGAGAACCGACTCCAACCCCATCGGCCGCCTTCTCGAGCAGTTTCAAGCCACGGCTTACGTGGCGCAAAACTACCGCCGCAGCACCATCGGATGGCCCAGCGAAGTAGCGCAGATCAATGCCACAGAGGCGATGGAATTCCACAAAAAGTATTACGTCGGCTCTAATATCGTCATCGCTGTCGTCGGCGACGTCAAGGCCACCGAGGCTCTGCCGGTGCTGGAAAAATACTTCAGCCGCATCCCCGCCGGGCCCAAGCCGCAAGAGATGACCACTGTCGAGCCCAGACAGTTTGCCGAGAAAACCGTCGTCGTCCATGAGGCCACGCAACCCGTCTACATCGAGGGCTACCACCGAGGCGCATATACCGATCCCGACGATGCCGTCTACGACGCCATCAGCGACATCATGTCCAACGGCCGCGTCTCGCGCCTCTACCGCAGCCTGGTGCGCGACCAGCAGATCGCCGCGCAGTCGGCCGGCTTCAGCGGCTTTCCCGGCGCAAAGTATCCTGAACTCTTTGCCTTCTATGCCTTCCCGCTGCCCGGCCACACGCCAGCTGAGATGCGCGACGCCATCCACAAGGAGATTGAAAAGCTCAAGACCGCCGACGTGACCGATGACGAGTTGCAGATGTACAAGACCCGCACCCGCGCTGACCTCTTGCGCGGACTCGCCGACAACCAGGGCCTGGCCAACTCGCTGGCCGAGTACCAGACCCGCTACGGCGACTGGCGCGAGCTCTTCCGCCAGCTCGACCGCGTGGACAAGGTCACCAAGGCCGACATCCGCCGCGTCGCCAATGAGGTCTTTGTCACGAGCAACCGCACCGAGGCATGGATAGAAACCGATGCTCCCACCGCGCCCGCGCAAAAGCCCGCGCAGAAAGATGGAGGTGCGCAATGAAGAGTTTATTTGTGAAGGAATTCTTTGGTTTTTTTTTGGCCGCGATTGTTTCTGCCGCCTTATTTGTGCCACTCAATCTCTCCGCCCAGCAGTCCAAACCTTGGGACCAAATCCCCATCCCCAAGCTCCATGACTTCAAGCCCCATCAGCCGAAGCGCATCGAACTCAAAAACGGCATCGTCCTCTTCCTCCAGGAAGATCACGAGCTCCCCTTCATCTCCGGCTCGGTCAACATTCCCGGCGGCTCGCGCGATGAGGACTCAGCCAAGATCGGCCTCGTCGATCTCTACGGCCAAGCCTGGCGCACCAGCGGAACAGATAAAATCGGCGGCGACGCAATGGACGACCTGCTTGAAGCCAAGGCCGCGCACATTGAAACCGGCGGCGACGTCGACTCGACGGCGCTCTCCTGGGACTCGCTCAAGGGCGACTCCGATCAGGCTTTTTTGTTGGCAATGGATCTGCTTTTTCATCCCAGATTCAGCGCGGAAAAGCTCGAGCTCGCTCAGCAGCAGGAGGCCACCGGCATCGTCCGCCGTAATGACGATGAAGGCGAGATCGCCGGCCGCGAATCCTCCAAGCTGGTTTACGGAGCGGACAGTCCTTATGCCCGCCAGCCGGAGCTAGCCACCATCGGCGCCGTTACTCTGGACGACCTGCAGGCCTGGCATGACCGCACACTTGCCGGCAAGCTCATCGTCTCAGTCAGCGGCGACTTTGACCCCGCGGCGATGGAAGCCAAGCTGCGCGCAACCTTCGAGCCCCTGCCGCCGGCCAAGCCCTCAACCCCGCGCAACGAGACATTCGCCGGTGCCAAGCCCGGCCTTTACTTCATCGACAAGGAAGATGTGAACCAGAGCAGCATCGAGATTGTCGGCATCGGCGTCGATCGCCGCAATCCCGACGTTCCCGCCCTCGCGGAGATGAATGAGATTCTCGGCGGCGGTTTTGCCAGCAGGCTCTTCCAGAAAGTTCGCACGGAACTGGGCCTGGCCTATTCGGTCGGCGGCGGCCTTGGCTTTGATTACGATCATCCCGGCGAGTTCCACGTCGTCGTGCTCACCAAGAGCGTCTCCACCGTCGATGCCGCCAAGGCCGCGCTGGCTGAGATTGACGGCGTCACCACGAGCCCCTTCACCGCCGAGGAACTGGCCCGCGCCAAGGACAACATCCTCAATTCCTTCCTCTTCCGCTATGACACGCGCGAAAAAGTTCTCGCCGAGAGCGTACGTCTGGAGTTCTACGGCTATCCACCCGACTATCTGGAGACTTACAAGACGGCTCTGGAAAAGGTGACCCTCGCCGACCTCGGCCGCGTGGCAAAAAAGTACATAGCCCCAGCCAAGCTGGCGGTGCTCGTCGTGGGCAACGGCCCTGAGATCAAGCCGCCACTGGATGAATTGAAACTCGGCCCGGTGCAGCCAGTGGACATTACGATTCCCATGCCCAAGCCTCCGCCCTCGGAACAGAAGCAGAAATAGCTGGGTGCCCCAGGTCCGGATTTTCGGACCTGGGATACTTCAAACCTTGATCCGCCATTTCCAACACCGTGTTAGGTGCCCCATCCTTGTGCGCTCTATTCGAAAGGGCGGGAATCACGGACCTTAGCCTGCATTTCTCGCCACCTTCGGCGTCGCAACGCGATCAAGCCTTGAAGCGCCGGCCTCTTGGCCGGCTGTCGCGTGGACCTCCCGGTCCACGCTCCGTGGGCCAGGTTCATCGCCAACTTCTTCCAAATAAACCGGATAGGCTCGACGTGTGAGAGATGCAGGTTAGCCGCTTCAATCCATACGCAGCGCCGCCTCGGCAACGCAATCCACGCTGGGCCATTGCGACGCATCGTGAAAAAGATGTACGCGGGGGCCGATCGGCGTCCATGCCGTAACCGAATGCGGCCCGTAAATGCTAATGAGCCGCGCGCCGGCCGCAGCCGCCAGATGGCCTGGGCCAGTGTCATTGGCCACCACGCCGCGCGCCAGTTGGAAGAGCGCGCCATAGACTCCCAGGTCCACATCCGGCAGGCAGATGGCTTTTGAGGCCAACGCTGCGGCAGCCGCTTCTTCGCCGGGACCGGGGCAGATTACAACTGGGAAGTGCAAGCCTTGCAGCGTCGCGGCCAACTGCTTGAATCCCGGCCACACCTTTCGGTTCTTGTGGTCATCCGGGCCGGAGAAGGGGCAGAGAGCTACAAACGAGCCCGGCGCAACTCCGTGCCTCGCCAGCAGCGCCCGAGCCTGCGCGCGCTGGCCGTCGCTCGCGGCCCAATCCAGCGAGGCGGGAAATGGCGCTTCCGAGCCCAGAAAACAGCCTGCCAAATGCCAGTAAGATTCAGCGGCATGAGCAAACTTCGGCAGCCCATAGGCCGAGCGAAGCAGCACGCTGCGCCCTTCGCGCGCATATCCGGAAGGCGCAAAGCCCGCCAGCCGCATCTCCAGCGCCGAGGCAAAGGAGTTGGTCATCAAGAGCGCCGGCCCGGCGCAATCGAGACTCTGCCGCAGAGTTCGCAGTTGCGCCGTTGCTTCAATGAAGCCGCCGCGGCGCACAGTCACCGGCAAGCCCGCGCCCTCGAAAAACGCCGGCGCCCAGCGCTTGCCGTAAAGATGCAGATCATAACCGGCCGCCGCCAGGCGGCGCAAGGCCGGCAGAGAAAGCACCGCCTCGCCCACCCAGTTGCAGAGCCGGACAAGCAATACGCCTTTTGACGTTTGTGAACACACAGAGGATTGGCGGTCGGCAAACATTCACTTCGAGTATAGCGGCGCGAAAGCCAATACGATATTGAGGGCTTGACTGGCGGAAACTTTACCAGACCGCCCGCGGATAATGTTTACGGATGGCTTCATCGGCGGATATGAGCCAGGCAAAGCCATTGGCCTTTGCGTTGGCGACGATGAGGCGGTCGAATGGATCGCGGGTCCATTTCTCGTCAAGAGCGGCGCTGGCGATGGTTGCAAAGGGAAGATCGCAGAGGCGAACCCCGAGCTCGTACTCAACCTTGCGCTGAATGTCGCTGGCAGGGCGCTTGCTGCGTTTGATTTCGTAGAGAAGTTCAAGCTCGAGCAGAACCATAGGCGAGAAAAACAGATCGGCTTGTTCGAGCACACGGTCGATTTTGGGACTGAGACCGACCAGGCTGCCTTCAGATAGCCAGAGCAGCGCATTGGTGTCGAGATAGGCAATCACAACTTTGAGCCGGCGAGGTCTGAGCTGGATTCATCGGCAACGGACTGGGTTGGCGCAGGGCCAAAATCGCGATCCCAGTCCGCCTCCCATGCGCGTGTCATCTCCTCAAGCAGGCCTGTATTTTCCAGGCCGCCCTCAGCATAGTTAATGACATCCATCGGCGTGATCCGGCTGAGGCGGCTGACGGGCGGGCCCTCCGGCACAATCTTGAGCCTGCGCCCCTTATGCGTGAACCAGATCTCGCGGCCATCGAGCGCCTGATTGGCAAGCGAGAAGATCTCACGGCGAAATTGCGTGATTGGGACTTCCATAAAAGCAGTGTACCACAACGTACGCATATAAGCGTACATGCTTGTACGCCAACCCATCCCACGGCCCCCTGTGCAAGCCCCCCCGCCAGCGCTTACAATTCTTCCAGAGAAAAAATGGCCAAGAAGAAGGAACAAATTTTCGAGATTGCGTGCCCGGATTGCGGGGCAATGCTGAAGATTGACGCGGCTACCGGCCTGCTGGTGAGCCACACCCCCGCGCCGCGCAAACGGATGTTTGAAGATCTGGAGACGGCGGCCCAGGCCATGCGCGAGCAGAATGAGCGCAAGGAGTCGATCTTTCGCCAGTCGGTTGAGGCGGAAAAGAACAAGGAAGACCTCTTCGAGAAGAAGTTTGCCGAGGCGCTGCGCAAGGCCAAAGACGCGCCCAACGGCAAGCCTCTGCGCGAGTTCGATCTGGACTGATTTTTCGGCCTTTTCCGCAGCCTTGGGCAAGGACCGCCATTGAGAGCGATACTGAATGCAAGAACCCTTCAACCGCGAGAAAGCGGAGCGAGGTAAAAGGAGAGAAAATGGTAGTCGTCCCCCTTTCAAAGCCAGAAAACGAACCACAAGCTCAGCCGGGCGTCGTCGAGTGCGAAACCATGAATTGGGTCGGATTTGCAGCCGGTGGAACCCTTGTGGCGGGCGGCCTGCTGTTTCTGATCGGCGAACGCCGCGCGGGGCTTGTTGCTGCCGCCTCGGGCACGGCGCTGGCGCTGCTTGACCAGCCAGAGACCCTGCACTCCTGGTGGAATGCTCTTCCCGGCTATATCGATCAGGTTCAGCGCGTGCTTGGTCAGGTGCAGGATACGGTCAACGACGTTGCCGCCAAGCGCGAGGACCTGCGGCAGATTCTTGCCCGGTAAAGCCCGTCTGTAGCTTCAGCCGCCCGCGGACTTAGTTTTTCCTCTCCACCAGGTAGCGCGCCACGGCCTTCAACCCATCGGCCCGGCTGCCGTAAGGCTCCAGCGCGGCAAAAGCCTCTTCGATCAGCAGAGCCGCGTCGCGCTGGCTCTGCTCGATGCCATAAACGGCCGGCCATGTGGCCTTTTCCGTGGCTTGATCCTTGCCCGCGGTCTTACCCAAATGAGCCGAATCCACAGTCAAATCCAGCACGTCATCGACAATTTGAAAGGCTAGCCCGGCCTTGCCGCCGAAGAGCGTCAGCCGCGCCACATCTTCGGGCTCAGCCCCGGCGTAGACGCCACCAGCTACAACGCTCACCCGGATCAGCGCGCCGGTTTTGGCGCGATGAATGGCCTGCACCAGTTCCGGCGTGGGCTTGTGGTGTTCGCTTTCGATGTCCAGCACCTGACCGCCGATCATGCCCTCGACTGTGCCCACGGCGTTGGCAATCAGTCCGATAATCTGCACGGTTGCGGTGGGCGGCGAATCCAGCCCAGCCAGCACCTCAAAGGCGCGGGTTTGCAGAGCGTCGCCGGCAAGGATCGCAATGGCTTCGCCAAAGGCGACATGGCAGGTGGGCTTGCCGCGGCGCAGATCGTCGTTGTCCAGAGCGGGCAGGTCGTCGTGGATCAGCGAGTAGGTGTGCAGCATCTCCAGAGCCGCGCCGAGGCGGGCGATTCCCGCCGGCAGTGTGCCAGAGATTGTAACCGCGGCCTGCTGCGAAAGCACCGGCCTGAGCCGCTTGCCCCCGGCAAAGACCGAGTGGCGCATCGCCCCGTGGATCGAGGCCGGCACGGTCGCGACGCTGGGCAACAATTCATCCAGCGCACGGTCGGCCAGTGCCGCGCCCTCTTGCAAGATCGTTTTCACATCGACATTCATCGCTCTTAGAATAACCGAGGCAGGACGAAATTTTTCTCCACCAACCAAAGCATTGTGAGCGCCAGCACAGCCAGCCCGCTCAGCCAGCGCCCTGCAACAACGTCGGCAGTCGTGGTCCAATCCACTGTCAGCTCGACCGGCCCCGGCTGTACCGGCACAACTATTAGACCGTCGCCGCGCAAAGGCTGAGAAGCGACTGACTGGCCATTCAGCCGCACCCGCCAGGCCGGAAAGGCGCGCAGACGCAGAACCAGAAAGCCGGCGCGGCTTATCTCAGCCGTTAGCCGCCTGTGCTCCGGTGAGTCCGGCTGCCAACCAAAGGTCGCCAGGCAACTGCCTTGCGCGGCGCTCCAAACCGGAACGGGCTGGTCAGGGTCAGCGTCCGCCGGCAGCAAACCCAGCACGGTCGCGGGGTTGCTCACCAGGCAAGTGTCTGGCAGATGGCTGGCAACCAGGGCATTATCCGCGCCGATCGGCTCATACTCGTTGGTGCCTTGAAAGCCCTGGCCCGCGCGATACGCGGCCAACATGCCGGAGACCGCGTCTTCATCGTCGCAGCCTTGAAAGAAGTTGCTCGCCGCGTAAGCGGTCACCGCCAGAAAGACCGCGCAGCAAGCCACGGCAACGGCAGCGCGCCGCCCATTGGATTTGTGAGGCCACAGAGCCGCGGCGAGAAAAACCGCCATCGGCGCCTCCAGAACCCCCAGCCAGCGCCAGGGAAACTGCAAAAAGCGGAGATCGGGAAGCAGATTCCAGAGCGGGCGCGAAAAAGAAAACTGAAGCAGCAGCACGGCTATGGGAATCAGCGCCAACGGAAACCACCAACGGGAGCGGGGATCTGCTTGAAGGGTACAGGTTTTAGCCCGTACATAAGTGGCAGTAAGAAGGCCGGGCTTTAGCCCCTGAGGAAAAAGCTGCCGAAGCCAACATGCCAGCGAACCAAAGAACGTCGCGGCAATCATCAAAAATGCAATCATCGAAGCCGTGTGCAGCACCTCGTCGTGCAGCGCCAGCAACGGGTCGGCGTGGCGGGTAAAAAGCCAGTTATTTTCGAGGGTCTGTCCAGGGTCTTCTGTGACTTGGTGAATGTCCACCCATCGCTGCTCCCAAGCGGCGGGAACCAGATAGACGGCTACCAGACTAATGCCCAGCGCGACGCCCGCTGTCGCGCGAAACACTGGCGTCCATGAGCGCGCCAGCAAGGCCGATGTCAACGCGATGGCGGCGAGCGTGTAGCAGGCCATCACTCCGACCGTGGGATTCGAGAGCCATGCGCCCGCAATGGCCAGAGCCAGCGGAATCGTACCGTACAGCACGCGCCTCCAGAGCGTGTTAGCCGGAGCGCGCTCATCGTTGAGTGCCCCATCCATATCGCATTCTTTGCGAAATGGGTGGGAAAGCATGACACCTTCTTCGCCTCGGATAAAACCACATTCCCGCAACGCATAAAGCAGCACCAGCGGAATCCAGATTCCGCCAGCGAGTTCCGCAAAGGCCGTTCGTTCATAAGCCGTAAAAAGCGCATATCCGGAAAAGATCGCCATACAGCCGGCCAGCGTAGCCGCGCCGTCGGTTAGCGCCTGTCGAGCCAGCGCCCGCGTCGCGAGGCCGGTTCCAGCCAGCAGCAGATAAGTCAGCGCAACCGGCACAAGCGTCCACGGCAGCACGGTTCCCAGCGCCGCGCCCAGCATCCACGTCAACGGCGAGTAGAAAACAAACCGCGGCTCTCCCGCGCCGTAGTTTGTGCTCGGGGTCCAATGCGGATAGAGAATTCCATGCCGCCAACTGTTCAGGCAATCCAGCCAGGAGATTAGATGAAAGTCAAAATCGTGCCCACAAGATGGACCGTGCTTGAGCAGCGGCGCAACTGCGATCAAGGTCGCTAAAAGAATCACAGCCAGGCTTGTTCCCTGTTCCCTGATCCCTGTTCCCTGTCTTTTCATGGCAGCAACCGCAGCGTATGCCGTGTTTGCGCAGCCACCGCGGCCTCACTGAAGGGCGGCGCAAAGCTGGTGCCGCCGTAATAGTCATTCCACTGGTCGCGGAAGTACGGCGAGTAAGGATTGCCGCTCTCGCCAAGCACAATGTTTTCCGTAGATCCGTCCACGTCGTTCCAATCCATTGTGAAGCGTTGCGAAGGCCCAAAGGCGCGGCCGACTTGCTTCACTGTCGTCGTGTCTCCGCTGAGTGGTTGCGGGCCAGTCCCGGCCACGCGCCCCGCCAGAGGCAGCAAAAATGCCAGCGGATGCTCAATATCGATCACATGCCAGCTTCCATAACTCCACCGCGCCACATCGCTGGGAGCCTTGCCGTTCTTCATCCCCTGCCGCACGGCGTCGGTCAGCAATGCGTCCCAGTTTTTGTAACTCGCCGGAAGCCACTCTACGTAGCCGTGCATGATGATTTCTTCCTCGGCAAAGTTCGACTCGGACCAACTGTAGAAGGCCGCATCGTCGCCCAATTTTGGCTTCAGTATCAGCGGCCAAAAGGCAGAACGCGCCTCAGTCACCAGCGAGGCCGCGGCGGAATCCGTGGTCAGCTTGCCATCCCACGAGCGCATCAGGTCGGCGGCCTTTTTCAGCTTCTCGTTTGCGTCCGGCGTGTGGTCGATGGCGTAGGCAAAACGATGTCCGAGCTCTTGATCCACCTCGCTGTAAGCATCATCCTGCACGGCCAGCATGTCGGCGGGCTTGAGCTGGTCGCGGCCATCCAGAGATTTGTAGATGCGCTCAATGCGGTACGGATCGACCCATTCCAGCGTAATCAGAACCGGCGACCCCTCAGGCGAAGTCGTATATGCGCCGGCGGTTCCGAGAAAGCCGGTCTGCTGAAAGAGGGTGTGCGAGGCCTCGTCGGACGTGACGCGCGCATTGGCGGTGGCGAGAAAATCCGAAGGCGGATCAAAGGCGCGCGGCATTTGGTCGAAGGGAATGTATATCTGCAACTTGGCCCATTCAACTCCGTTTCTAAGAGGTCCATCGGGCACGGCTTTTCCCCATTCGAATCGCCCATCCAATCGGTCGTGCGGTATGGGTTTACTGAAGAGGCCGTGACCGTTGAAGCGGAACGGCACCCGACCAATCGCATGATAAGCAATATGCCCCTGATCGTCGCTGTAGACCACATTCTGCGTAGGCCAGCACCATGTCTCCAGCGCAGCAGAAAACTCCGTCCAATTCGACGCAACATTCAGTTGATAAAGCGGCAGCCCGTTCAGCGCCGGATCGTAGATCGTCCACTTCAATGCGAGGGGCCGCTTTTCCTTCTCCAAAATCGGATTCAGCAGCGGCCCGTGCGCGGTTAGTTGCACATCGAGCTTCACATCTCTGCCGCCGCGGACTTTGATGAGTTCATGGTCCACCACCAGCGGCTTCCATTGCGTATTTAAATCCTGATAATTACCTTTACCATCCAGTGCCTCAAGATATAAATCCTGCACATCGGCATACAGCGCGGTAAATCCCCAGGCCACATGCTCGTTGTGTCCGGCAATCACATACGGCATCCCCGGCAGCGTGACGCCGGCAGCGTGAAAGCCTGGCGCTTTCAGGTCCGCCATGTACCAGATATTCGGCTCGGTCAACTCCAGATGCATATCGTTAGCCAGCAGCGGCTTTCCGCTGGCCGTATGCTTGCCCGCGATCACCCAATTGTTCGACCCCGCCGCGCAGCCCTCGCAGGCTGGCAGGCCCAACAGCGCCCGCAACGCGCCCGGCTCATCTGCCGGATCGGCAACCCGCGCCTGGCTGCGGTCGTCGTCCTCATCGTCGTCATCGTCGTTTGCCGGAGCCGGCACAACCTCCGGCTGACTCAGGTCCACGCGCACGCCCGTTGGCGGATGGTCGCGCCATGAGCCCACAGGATAAAGTTCGGCCTCCAGCTTCGGATCATGCAGCCGCGCCGCCACATGTTCCCGCCCCAGCTTTGTGTACCAGTGCATGTCCAGCATCTCAGCCATCATCAGGCCAACGCTCACCGAGTCCACGCCCGTCCACGGCCGCGGCTTGTAGTGCAGAAGCCGGAACTCCGGCGGCAGCGTGGCCGCATTCTGCGCGATGTAGAGATTCACGCCGCGCGCGTAGGCCTCCATGCGGGCGCGCTCCTCGGCCGGCAGATGCGCGTAAACCCGCTCCGCCGTCACGCGAATCTGCAAGACCCGCTGCGCCTTGTCATGCCGCACCAGCGACGGGCCCATCACCTCGGCCAGTTCGCCGTTGGCATTGCGCCGGAAGGCATCCATCTGCCACAGCCTGTCCTGCGCCGTCACATAGCCCTGCGCCAGAAAAAGATCGGCCTGGTTCGCCGCCTCAATGTGTGGCACGCCATGGCCGTCGCGCCGCACCGTTACTGGAGCCGAAAGCCCCGTAACGCGCAGCCCTCCATCCAGCACCGGCAGCGCAGCCAGTGCGGCCGAGCGCAGCCATACCAGCCCCGCAACGGCAGAGACTAGAAGCAACACCAGCAGAGCTCCCGCGGTCCACAGCAATTTCCGCGGACCTCCGCCTTTACGGCGGCTTACGCGCGAGGCAGCCTCGGCTACAGGCGTTGAAATTTTTGCTTGATTCTCTTCCATGGGCACCCCTCAGGATAACCCCGCCAGCGCCTCACCGGATAAAATGATGGAGTCCCTAAGCATGTGTGCGTTAAATTGATTCGCGTTGAACCAGAATCGATGGGAAACGCCAACAGCCGTTCCGAATTCAACTGAACAAAAAGCTGTTAGCTCAAGGCTGATAGCTGATAGCTGTTTTTTCGAGGTTCTCATGCAGTTTTTAGTTTTAGGCAAAGGCAAAACCGGCTCCATGGTTGCGGAAATCGCCCTTGAACGCGGCCACTCCGTGCGCGCCCTCGACATCGACGAAAACCCCCATGCCTCCGCACTCACTGCGGCTAATCTTGCCGGCGTTGACGCCTGCATCGATTTCACCGCTCCCGAAGCAGCCGTTGAAAATATGCGCGCCGTCTTGGCGGCGGGCTCCCGCATCGTTGTTGGTACCACCGGCTGGTATGCGCATCTGGATGAGATGCGGCGTCTGGCGCGGGAGCGTGGAGCTCTGCTCTACGGAACAAATTTTTCTATCGGCGTACAGAAACTCTTCCGCCTTACCGCATCTCTGGCCCAGCTTGAAGGATACAAATTTACCATCTCTGAAACTCACCATCTCACCAAGCTCGACGCCCCTTCCGGCACCGCCATCACGCTGTGCGAGATCATTGAGTCAGCGAACTCCGGCGCAAAGGTCGAGGTTACATCTCATCGCGTGGGCACGGCCATGGGCGAGCACATTGTCACCGCCGTCAGTGATGTAGATACTCTGGAACTCCGCCATGAGATTCTCAGCCGCCGCTGCCTTGCCGAAGGCGCCGTGCGCGGAGCCGAGTGGCTGGCCGGCCAAATCGGCCCGCACGACTTCCGCGAAATCTTCGACCAGTTGTAGATTGGAAGGACCAAGCTTAACCAATCATCCAATAAACCGCCGTTGGCTTAAATAAGAGCGCCTGTATCAAGGCATTTTCTGTGTCGTAGAGCCGCCCTAACCCCTTTGGTTCTTCAACTCAGCCAAGCCATCGCGGCGCGTCATGCTGGAGGCGTCGATCGACACGCGATGCTGAAAGAAGCGCTGGCCGCTGAAGTGCTGCCAATAGGAATTCTCGACCCAGTGCGCCACCATGTTTTCGTCACTTGGATCGTGCTGATACTTCAGATAATAAGGTGCCACCGTCAGCCAGCTCGATATGCCCGGAGCGCCCTGCATGGTCTGGTAATGTTGCTCCCTTCGCCAGTTCCAACGAGGCCCAATCGATGCGCATCCCCACCTGAACCAGCCGATGATGCAAGCCGATCAACTGCTCCAATTCAATCTGAAGCAATTCGCGCCGCGGCTGCTCCAGCTCTTTCTGCGGACGCATATAATTCCCCGGATTCTGTGGCAGATTGAGTATCTATCTAAGGTGACCCTAGCAATTTTTTATGAGCTATATTATTGATGAAATATACACTTACTCGCTTTCTCAGGATCGACTATAATAGCTGCAATTTACATTTGAAGAATTGAGAAGCCACTCATGAATCATACGGTGCAAGCTGCGCGGGAAAGGGAGTATCGTCCCGACGTTGATGGATTACGCGCCGTGGCGATTCTTTCCGTGGTTCTGTTTCATGCCGGAGTGCCTTTTCTAGGCGGTGGTTTTACAGGCGTCGATATTTTTTTTGTGATCTCCGGCTATTTGATTGGTGGGCACATTCATGCCGACCTGGCTCGGGGTACATTCAGTTATCTGAAGTTCTATCAGCGGCGTGCCAAGCGTATTCTTCCTGCCCTTTATGCAGTACTAGCGGTGTTGCTGGTCATCGGTTACTTTCTGTTTGCGCCGTTTGAGTTTCTTAAATTAAGCGAGTACACAATGGCGGCGGCGACTTCTTCGTCCAACATCCTGCTCTGGTTGAAAGAGTCCTACTTCAATCCTCAGGCCGAGTCCAATCCTCTGCTGATGACATGGTCGCTGGGCGTTGAAGAGCAGTTTTACATACTGATTCCGATGCTGATGGTCTTGCTCTCCAGGATTCGCCAGCGCCTGGTGCTGCCTTTGATCGGGGTGGTGATTGTTGTTTCATTTACATTGTCATGGCTTCAGCTTGGCGCGCATCCCACGGCGGTCTTCTATTCGCTGCATTCGCGGGCTTGGGAACTGGCGGCAGGCGTAGCGCTGGCCATGCTTGAATCCAGGGCGCGGCAACTGCCCCTGCACAAGCCGGGAGTTTCTTCCAATCTCCTCGCCGGTACAGGCGTGCTGTTTCTATTGGTTTCATTTTTCGCGATCCAGGCCACAACTCCCTTTCCCGGCCCCGCGGCGCTGCCTTCCGTGCTTGGCGGCGCAATGCTTGTAGCGGCGGGCGGAAGCTGGGTCAACCGCAATGTTCTTTCGCTGGCCCCAGTGGTATTTATTGGCCGCATCTCTTACTCCTGGTATCTTTGGCATTGGCCCCTTTTCGCGCTGCTGCGGATGCTGGGCGGGGACGTTTTTCCGTTGAGTTGGGGATTGTGCGCCGCCCTGGCTTCCTTTGGGCTTGCGGTTCTCTCGTATTACTTTATTGAGCGCCCATTCCGCGCCTCAAAACGCGCGCCTCTTCCGCTGCTGATGAGTTACGGCGCGGTCAGCGCGGCATTGCTTGCAGTCTGCTTGATTATCTACAAGTCCAACGGCATTGAGCGGCGATCTCCCGTGCTGGCTTCTATCGACAAGATCACGCTTGATCTTGACATCGATCCATGCATTGTCGATGAAGGTGCCGTCGCCCCAAATCTCTCTTCGTACTGCGCCGGAGATCCGGCCAATCAAAACAAAGTCGCGGTCTGGGGAGACAGCCACGCATCCGCGATGGCCTCCACATTGCGCATCCGCGCTCGTGAACAGGGATACTTCTTGCAGGAGTTCGCAAAAAAAAGATGCCCGCCGTTGCTGGGGGCATCGCGCAATGTTTCTTTTTATCCCCAGCATATTCAGCAGTGCATTGCGTATAACAACTTTGTTTTGCGGCGGCTGATTGCAGACCCCACAACGAAGATTATCGTCCTGGAGGCTTCCTGGTCGGTTTCCTTCAATCCCCTGGAGAACAGCGACCAGTTGGTTCCCGACCAAGGTCTGGTGCTTGCGAATCCGTCCCAGGAACGCAGCAACCAAGTCCTGGAGAAATCCCTGCGCGAGACACTCAAGGCTCTGCGGGCTGCCAATAAACAAGTTATTGTCCTGGGGGACGTTCCGTTTTTTGCGGTGAATCCAGTCTGGCGTTTCCGCACCGGGCAGAATGCCGCCCGGCTAAAGCTCTTCGAAATTCTGCGCGGGTTCTCCGAGCCTGCCGACCCAGGCAGAGGCACAGTCAGGGACAATACGCCGGAAGGCCGCCAAGCCAGGCAAATCCTTATGCGCACGGCTCTCTCGGTTCCCGGAGTTACATTCTGGGATCCCCGCAGGCAGATGTGTGTTTCACTAGACTCTTGCTTCTATCGCGAGGGCGATATTTCCTATTTTATTGACGACAATCACGTGACGCCGCTGGGCGCTATCAAGGCTCTCGAGGGTTGGTCATTGCCGAAGGCGCAATAGTCTGACGGTGGGAAATCTATCTTTCTCCAACCGGAGAGTCCGGCGGGTTCTATCCCCGCTCCTCCATCGGAATATACGGCGCGGGATAAGGCGGTCCAATATACTCGGCGCGGGGGCGGATGAGGCGGTTGTCGTCAAGCTGCTCGATGACGTGCGCGGCCCAGCCGGCGATGCGGCTGATCGCGAAGATCGGCGTATAGAGGTCAATGTCGATGCCCAGCGTTGCGTAGGTCGAAGCGGAGTAGAAATCCACGTTGGCGTTCAGCTTCTTGTCGGCATTGATATAAAGCTCAATGGCGCGGGAGTAATCGAACCACTTGGGTACGCCGGCGTCCTTGCCAAGCTTCTCGCTCATCTTGCGAAGGTGGGTGGCGCGCGGATCTTCGGTTTTGTAGACGCGATGGCCGAAGCCCGAGATCTTCTGCTTGGCGGCCAGCATGTTCTTCACATACTCCACCGGGTCCGCGCCCAGCTTGTCGATCGTCAGCAGCAGGCGCATCACGCCCTCGTTGGCGCCGCCGTGCAGCGGTCCCTTGAGCGCGCCAATTGCGCCGGTCACCGCCGAGTGGACATCGGCGAGCGTGGCTGCGATCACGCGCGCGGCAAAGGTGGAAGCGTTCAGCTCATGCTCGGCGTGCAGAACCAGGGCCAAGTCCATGGTGCGGACGGCGGTCTCGGAGGGCTTGACCCCGTTCAGCATCCAGAGGAAGTTGGCGGCGTGGTTCAGTGAGCGGTCCGGCGGCACAATCTCCAGCCCTTTGCGCAGGCGGTCGTAGATGGCTACGATCATGGCCATCTGCGCGGTCAGGTGGTAGCACTTGCGGACGTTCGAGTCGTGCGAGTTGTCTTTTTCATCGGCGTCGTAAAAGCTGAGCGCGGAGACGGCGGTGCGCAAAACCTCCATCGGCGTGGCCGAGGCCGGAATGCCGCGCAGCATATCGACGATGCGGAAGTCCAGCCCGCGCGCCAGCGAGAGTTGAGACTGAAACTCGCGCAGCGCCAGCTCGTTGGGCAGTATGCCGTTCCAAAGAAGATAGGTAGTCTCTTCGAAGGTCGAATTCACGGCCAGCTCGTGTATGTCGATGCCCCGGTAGGACAATACTCCCGCATCTCCGTCAATCCAACAGATTCCGGAGTTCGCCGCGACAATCCCTTCCAAACCCTTACCAGCGACAGCAGTCGGCATAGCCCTCGATCTCCCCCCTTGCAATGGTTTCCTGACGATTGGGGCGGCTGTCCTGACCTCAAGAAGAAAGCCCGGCGCCAAAAAAATAGATGCAGTAAAGATGTTTATATCGCAGCCGTTCCATTGTTGTCACGAAGAGTGGGACGGAAGGGGAGCTGAATTCGTCCAGACGCCCCCTCGACAGCCACACATCGGTCAAGATAGAGCAGTTTTTGTACACAAGCAAGCATCATTCTATATCCTGTAGATTCACCATGCGACGCCCGCGCAAGAGTTTGCGAATCGGCAGTCCCAGGGTGAAATCGCGCCGCCGGGCTGAGACTGCGGCGGCGAAATGACATTTTTCAAACTGCGTCCGGCTGTCGAGTGGGACGCCGAAACCACAAGAATCGGCCCGTGGGACGGGTCGCCAAGAGAGGCAAAACAGATGAGTGTACTTGATGAAACTCCCCGAAGCTATTCCGGCGCGCTGCTGGCGGCCATTGCCATCGCCCTGCTGGCCGGGGTGGGCGGCCTGATCTGGAACTGGTCGCAGAGCGGGACCATAGCCAATCAGCAGAAGGAGATCGACGCGGCCAACGAGCAGATCAAGACCCAGGCCTCCGAACTGCGCGAGACCAAGGCCCACCTGAACGTGGCCACCGAGGAACTGGGCCAATCGCTGGGGCTGACGCAAAAGCAGATGGATGCCAAGGCTCAGGAGATCATCACCCGCCAGGAGCGCGAGGAAGCCGCGGCGCAACGCTTGGCCAGCGCCCAGAGCCAGACCGCAAAGGCTGTCTCCGGGCTCTCCAGCGACGTCTCCGGGGTGAAGACCGATGTGGGCGGCGTGAAGACCGATCTGGGTAAGACGCAGACCGATCTGGCCACGGCGATCAGCCAGTTGACCTCAATGCGCGGCGACCTGAGCGACCACAGCAGCCTGATTGCCCGCAACCACGACGAGTTGGAGCTGCTCAAGCACAAAGGCGACCGCAACTACTACGAATTCACGTTGAACAAGGGCGAAAAGAAGCCGGTGGGCACCGTGAGCCTCGAGCTGAAAAAGGCCGACTCCAAGAAAAGCCGCTTTACGCTGGTGGTGTATTCCGACGACAAGCAATACGAGAAGAAGGACCGGAATCTGAACGAGCCGCTCCAGTTCTACAGCGGCAAGTCGCCGATGCTCTTCGAGATCGTGGTGAACTCGGTAGGCGGAAAGAATCAGTCGATCAGCGGCTATCTGACCACGCCCAAGGGCGCGCCGGCGCCGCCGTCTATCCCTTAACTACTGCTCGGTAATCGCGGTGTGGGGCGTGAGCACCAGGCTGGGCTGATACTGGAACTTGAAGGTGAAGCTCAGATCTTTGCGCGCCTCCCACTCCTGTTTGGTCATGCGGACTACCCAGAAGGCGGTTCCCTCCACATTCTGGCCGGGGGCAATCGTCATCTGGGGCCGCAGCACGTTTGAGCGCATTGCGGCTACTTCTGGATAAGCGAGAAAGACCTCTTCGTACTGCGCCGCGCTGCCCGCCGAGACCGAGAGGATCACGTTGCCCAGGTTGGCGTTGGCCAGGATATTTTCCATCTGCAGCGGATTTTTGCTCTCATTGCGCAGCTTTACGTGGGCAAAGATCAGCACCTGATCCACGCTCTCCTTGGCCATCGGGGCACCGTTGGCGTCAAAGCCGGAGCTGACCACATGACCAGCGTGAGCCCACACCTGCACAATCTCGCCGCTGGCCACCGGTGGCGTCTGCCCCAGCCACATATAAAGGCCGATTGCGACGCTGACCAGCACGGCGGCGATCAAGCCGGCCAAAAGCACGTGACTGCTTCCCCTGGTGAATTCTTCGCCACGGGCGGCGTCGTCAATCTCTTCCGGTGAATCCTGATGGAGTAAGCTCATAGCGCCCTTATCTTACCGCTACTGGCATATTGCAGGCCATCTAATTTCTTGGAATGTTTCTGGAAGTACCGCAAGCCGCTCTTGGCCGGCTATTTTTTCCCGGAAAGGGCCTCTGCTTCTCGGTTGAACCCTCCCGATTCGTAGCGAATGAGTTGTGGCGATCCTCCACTTTTTTGTTACGCCTGAATCTGTGAAACTGTTTATGGTGCGGCAACGGTGATTCAGATTCAGCTACAACCCGAGATCGAAGCCCAACTCGCCGCCGAAGCTCAGGCTCGTGGCATGGAGCTTGGTCTCTATATCGAGGAGATCGTCATTGCGCGGCCAGTCGAGCAGCCCCGCGGGAAAAGCGTCACTGAAGCTATCGACAGCATCCGCGAGTTGCGCAAAGGAAACACGCTGGGCGGCCTCCGAATCAAAGAGTCTGATTCACGAAGGCCATAAATACTGATGGCGATCTTTGTGCCGGACGCTTCCGCGACGCTACCTTGGTGCTTCGAGGACGAAGCTATCGCATGGACTGACAGCTTGCCGCATATCTTGAACTGGCAACGCGAAGGTATGTCGCTAAAGGCGCATCAGCCCTGATTTCAACGCTCTATCGCATGTAATAAATGCTAGATTCTAAACAATAGATTTACAGTGATTAGGTACTGGCTGTGACAAAACGACCGCAAATGGCCGCACTTCACCTTGACCGCTCACTTGCAGTCTTGCGCCTACGCTCGGAGTAACGCGCCTCTAGGCAGTGTTGCTGTGAGCGATGTCCTTGAGCCGAATTACGGCGTCCGCCTGCGCGCCCTTCTGCCCTTGAACAATGTCGAACTCGACATCGTCGCCCTCTTTCAGCGTCTTGTATCCATCCAACTGAATCGACGAGTAGTGAACGAATACATCGGGCCCGTCTTCGCGTCCGATGAATCCATAGCCTTTGGCGTTGTTAAACCACTTGACCTTCCCTTTGTATTGAGCCACAGGTTCCCGCCTTCCTTACATCCTGTGAAATGCGGTGGAACGAGCTTCCGGGGAATTCCACACGTACTCAATAAGACGCGAAAATGCCGGGAAAGGTTCATGCAAATTTCAAAATCGGGTTCGCAAACTAGAAAAGGGCCGGCGTGAAAACACCGGCCCTGCTGGACGCAATGATTTGACAGCGGCTTTACTTGCCGTGCTTGGCGGCCAGCTTGCGATCGTAGAGCAGTACGGCGGTCAGCGTCTTGCCGTCCACAATTGCTCCCTTTTCAATCATTTTGATCACGTCTGAGAGCTTAACCAAACGAAACTCGATCTGCTCGTCGTCCTCTGGATGAGCGTCGCCCGCAACCAGTCCCTCGGCCAGAAAGACCTTCATCGATTCGCCCAGAAAGCCGGGGCTGGCGTAGTACTCCACCAGCGGCTTCCATTTTTTTGCGGCGTAGCCAGTCTCTTCAGCCAGCTCACGCTTTGCGCCGGTTATGGCATCTTCGCCGGCGTCGAGCTTGCCGGCCGGCAGTTCCCAAAGGAACTGATTGGCGGCATGGCGATACTGCCGCTCCATCACAATCCATGGATCGCGCTTGCTCTTGCCGCGATCGACGGCCAGAATCACCACGCTGCCGTGGTGGCGGATCACGTCGCGCTCGCTTTCGCGCCCGCCCGGCTCGATCAGCTTGTCATGAAGAACGCGGAAGAGCTTTCCTGAATAAACCACTTCGGAGCTGACCAGTTGCGCCGTCTCCGGGGCTTCAGGCTTGGGCGCCTTTTGCGCCTTCTTTTTTTCGGGCTTCACGGCTTTGCTCACGGCAACCTTTGCCACCCTGGGCTTTGCGGTCTTCTTCACGCTGCTTTTGGCTTTCTTTTTCGCCTTGGGTTTGGCGGCCTTTACGGGTGCGGCGGCCTTCACAGCCTTTTCTTTGGGGGGCATCTTTTTCTCTCCTTCAAGCGCAATCCGATTAACTGCGCAGACAAGGCAAGTATACGCACTCTCGCTGCCCATGGATGCCCGCAGCGTTGGCAATCGATGATTTGCTTGGACCGGCAAACCGCCAATCCTGCATCGCTTCGCCCTGCCGTGTCATCCTAAACAGAGGCTGAACCCCCGCAACGCCGGCGCGCCTTTGCGTTCGCCTTGAAAGTTCAGGCCGAGATTCCGGTCCGCCAGCCCAGACCGCCGAGAGAACGATTCTTTGAACGCAGAGTGTCATCCCATCTCCGTCGTCCCCGGACTGCACCGGCTCTTTCTGGATTACTGCTCCGGGGCTCCAGCCGTGCGGCCTTTCTATGTCTCGCTGCCCACTGACCTTGGCTGGCCGGGTGGCCCAGGTCTCGACCTCGATACCTGGGATCGCGCAGCCCCATCCGCGCACTGGCAGGAAGTAGTCAACCTTCTGGCCGCGCAGAACGCCGCCCCCTCGCCAGCCGCCGCCGCAGCTCTGGAAGATTTGCGCAATGGCGCGGGCGCAGTTGTTACCGGCCAGCAGGTGGGCCTCTTCGGCGGGCCGCTCTTTACGCCTTTCAAGGCGGCCACGGCTCTGGCCCGCGCCCGCCAGGGCACTGCGTGCGGCAGCCCTCATGTGGCCGTATTTTGGCTGGCAACGGAAGACCACGACTTTGCCGAAATCGACCACGTAATCTTTCCCGCGCGCCGCGAGTTGCGCAAGCTCACCTACGCCGGATCGCCCAGCGCGTCTCAGCCTGTTGGCGGAATTCTGCTGGACGAGGCGATTACGCCGCTCATCGATCAGGCCTGGGAGCTTCTAGGCCCCTCCGGCGCAATGGATGCCATGGCCGCGGCCTACCAGCCGGGACGCAGCTTTGCTCAAGCCTTCGCGGAGTTCTATTCCAAGCTCTTTGCCGCCCAAGGCCTGCTGGTGCTCGACGCCAGCGGCCGCGACTTTCACCGCATCGGGGCGCCAGTTCTGCGCGCCGCCATGGAACGCGCCGACGAACTGCATCAGGCTCTTCTTGACCGCAACGCCGAGCTTGCAGCCGCCGGCTATCACGCGCAAGTTGCCGTCGTGCCGCAGTCAAGCCTGCTCTTTCTGATCGACCAAAACACAGGCGCGCGCGTGGCTTTGAAGCGCCACCCAGCAAGCGCCCATGAGCCCGGCGGTCTGTGGCAGGCGGGAAGGCATAGTTTTTCGACTGCCGATCTGCTGGGGATTCTCGACACCGAGCCGGAACGCATTTCGCCCTCAGCCCTGCTGCGGCCCGTCTTTCAGGACTTCCTGCTCTCCACCTCTGCCATCGTTGGCGGACCGGCCGAGATCGCCTACTTTGCCCAATCCGCCGTGCTCTACGAACGCATTCTAGGCCGCATCACGCCCTCCCTGCCGCGCTTTTCCGCAACGCTGATCGAGCCCGCCATTGCAGAGCTCATGCATAAACACGAATTGACCCTGGAGCGCGTCTTCGAAGTCTGCGGGGCTGAGAGTCCGGTCACGCTGGCGCAGTTGCTGGCCGCCCGCTCCATGCCCTTCGAAGGAAAGATGAAACTTGCCGCCACGGGCACCGCGCTTGACGCTGAACTGACGCCCCTCGTCGAGTGGATGCACTCGCTCGATACCGGCCTGGGCCAGTCGGCCGAGATTGCCGCAAGCAAGATGCGCTACCAGATGAATCGCCTGCGTCATCTGGCCGCCAACTTTCAATTGCAGCGCGAGGCCGGGCTCACCCGCCAGGCAGTGGCAACCGGTCAGGCGATCTATCCCGGCGGCGCATTACAGGAGCGGCTGCACGGCGCGGCTTACTACTTTGCCCGCTACGGCCTGGAACTGGCCGAGACGCTCACCGAGCAAGCGGCGAATTGCTGCCCAGGACATACCGCGATCTGGCTATAATCCTCACCAGCGGGATTGAGATTTCCATGAAGAAGATATTTGCAAGCATGGCTTTGTGCCTGATGGCATTTTTGCCGGCGCAAGCGCAAAAGTTTCCCTGCGCCGCGCCCGGCGACAACAATGCTTTTCTAGGCATTCAGACCATCCGACTGTGGCCAGCCGACGCGCCCTTCGCCAAGGGCAAGGCCTGTGAAGATGTGCCCACCTTGACCATCTTTGAACCGCAGCAGGGCCACGCGAATGGCTCGGCCGTGGTGATCTTTCCCGGTGGCGGGTACCTTAATCTGGCGGCCAATCTGGAGGGGCGGCAGATCGCCGACTGGTTCACCTCTCGCGGCTTCCGCGCCTTTGTGCTCAGTTACCGGCTCAGCTCCAACGGCTACCTGCTGCCGGTTCCGCTCATCGACGCGCGGCGGGCGATACAAACAGTTCGGGCGCGGGCTCTGGAGTACAAGATCGACCCCAATCGCATTGTGGTGATCGGCTTCTCGGCCGGCGGGCATCTGGCGGCGCTGGCGGGAACGCAATTCGTTCCCGGCAAGCCCGACGCCGCGGACCCCGTCGAACGCGTCTCCAGCCGCCCGGATTTTCTGGTGCTGGGCTATCCGTGGATCGGGGCTATCAGCAGCGACACCAGCCACTTGAGCTACTGCAAGCTCTTCAACGTGATGGATACCTGCGAAGCGCTGCGCGCCGCCTACTCTCCGGACCTCTTCGTCACCAAAGAAACACCGCCAACCTTCTGGTTCCACACCTTCAACGATGGGACGGTACCTCTCGATCAGGGGTTGCGCTTCTATGAGGCTCTGGTCAAGGCAGGAGTGTCAGCTGAGGCGCACATCTTTGCCAATGGCCCGCACGGCGTCGGACTGGGCAAGGGCGACGCGGCCCTGGATCAGTGGCCCAACTTGCTGGAGACCTGGCTGCGCGCGCAGGGCTTGCTGACGCCTGAGCCGGCAGCGGCCAAGCCGTAGAGAAAAGCAGCCCTGAAAATGAGAGGCGGGCTGGCAACTCCGGGAGTGGAAGGACTTCCCGAAGCTATCAGCCCGCTGGACCCTGGATCGGGTCTAGGTGATACTCTTAGTGTAGGCTTGTTGCGGCGGAAAGCAAGTACCAAATCAGTAATCATTCCCGAATCGTGACAGCAGTCACACTACCCAGCCCGTTTGGTCCCGATTGCGTTGACTTGAGGCCTCGCCCCTGATACAAAAAAGGTGATCCACTTAAGAAAAATGGCCTTTTGAACACCTGAAAAATCAGGCTATCTTTACAATCGGACCGGCATGCAAGAAATCTTTCAACAACTCGAAACGCTCTTTATCGGCGCCGTGCCCACGATGCTGGTCTTTGTCGTGCTTGTGGCGGCCTACCAGTTTCTGGTCCAAGGGCCGTTGACGGCAACGCTCAAGGAGCGCCGCGCGCGCACCGAGGGCGCTCAGGAGAACGCGCAGAAGGCCATTGCCCAGGCTGAAGCCAGGGCGGCTCAATACGCTGAGAGCCTGCGCCAGGCGCGGGCTGAGATCTTCAAGCTCCGCGAGACGCGCATCAAGCAATGGACGGCCGAGCGCGATGCCGTTCTGGATGCCGCCCGCAAGGCCGCCGGCGTCAAAGTGAGCCAGGCCAAGGCAGAGCTGCAGGCCGAGGCCGCAAGCGCCCGCGACAGCCTGCAAGCCTCGGCGGGGGAATTGGCCAATCAGGTGATGCGCGCCGTGCTGCCCGCCGCCGCCGGGGGTTCCCTTTGAGAGTGCTGGGAGATTCGATTCCGCGTTTGCGTTTGAGCGCTTCCGTTCTTGGACTTGTCTTGGGGGCCACACTGCTGGCCGCGCCGCTGCATCTGGCGGCTCAGGCTGCTGAGAACTCCGCCGCCGCGCCGGCTGTTGCGTCAACCGAGTCAGGCAAACCAGCGGCTGAAAACTCCGACGAAGCCCAGGCCAATGTCTTTCGCCTCGAAGGCCCCATCGTCAAGTGGACGGCCAAGACCTTGAATTCGTCGCCTGAAAAAGCGGCCACCCTCTTTGAATTCATCAACTTTGGCGTGATTCTATTGCTGATTGGCGTTCCGCTGGTCAAGGTTCTTCCCAAGCTCCTGCGCGGACGCGGTGAGAAGGTGCGCGTTGATCTGGAAGCCGCCCGCAAGGCGACGGCCGAGGCCAATGAGAGGCTGAGGGCTATCGAGGCTAAACTCTCCGGCTTGGATGGCGAGATTGCGCGGATTCGCGCGCAGGTAGAGACGGAAAGTTTGCAAGACGAGAAGCGCATCAAGTCCACCATCGAAGATGAAACGGCCCGCATCGTCGCCGCGGCAGAGCAAGAGATCAGTTCCTCGGCCGCGCAGGCACGGCGCTCGCTGCGCCACTTTGCCGCCGATCTGGCCATCGATCAAGCGGCCGGCAAACTGGTTCTGAGCGAAGAGGCCGACCGGGCGCTGATTGCCGAGTTCCTCTCCGATGCAAAGAACGGAGGGCAGAAGTAAATGGCAGCCTTTGCAGCACATTACGCCCGCGCCTTTGCCGATGTGGTGAGCCAGGAAAAGCTCGATGCAGCCGCTTTGGATCTGCAACTGACCGATTTTCTTTTGACTTTGGAGGGCAGCAGTGAGTTGCGCGCTCTCTTTGCGAATCCAGCCGTGGCGGCAACGCAAAAGGTTGCCCTGCTCGACAAGATGAACGCCAAGCTGGGCCTCGCCAAGCAATTGCGCAACCTGCTGGCGGTGCTGATCTCGAACGACCGCATCGGCGCGGTTGAAGAGGTAGCCGCGGCTTGGCGCGCCGAGATGCGGGAGCGGCAAGGGATTCGTTCGGTAGAGATTGTAACGGCGCGCGAGTTGAACGCGGAAGACCGCGCCAGCCTGGAGGCCGGTGTCGGCAAACTTGCCGGCGCGCCCATCGAGGCCAGCTTCAAATTGGATGCGGCAATCCTGGGCGGAACAGTAGTGCGCATTGGCTCGACGGTTTACGACGGTTCGCTCCGCGGCAGGCTGGACAGGTTGAAGGCAGTGATCAGTGGTTAGAGAACAGTAGTCAGTTGTCAGTTTTCAACGGCTACAGGACAACAGACAGGAAACAGTAGCAGCGGCAAACAGTCAGTGAAAAGAGTACAGGAGTCGGTGTCAAGCGAACGAGGGACTGACAACTGATAACTGACAACTGACAACTCAAAGGAACCAAATGGCTCAGATCAAGGCAGACGAGATTACGCAGCTTCTTCGCGAGCAGATCGCGAACTACGACGCGAAGGTCCAGGTGGACGAAGTCGGGACCATCACATCGCTGGGCGACGGTATTGCCCGCCTCCACGGGCTTGACAAGGTCATGGCCGGCGAGCTGCTCAGCTTTCCGCACGGCATCGCGGGACTGGCGCTGAGCCTCGAAGAAGATTCGGTGGGCTCGGTGATTCTGGGCGACTATACCGAGTTGAGCGAAGGCGACGAGGTCAAGCGCACCGGCACGATTCTCAGTGTGCCCGTCGGCGAGGGGATGATAGGCCGCGTCGTCAACGCCCTCGGCCAGCCGATCGACGATAAGGGCCCGATTGCCTCCACCGAGTCGCTGCCCATCGAGCGTCTCGCGCCCGGCATCATCGACCGCCAGCCGGTGCGCGAGCCCATGGCGACCGGCCTCAAGGCCATCGACGCGATGATTCCCATTGGCCGCGGCCAGCGCGAGCTGATTATCGGCGACCGCCAGACCGGCAAGACTGCAGTCCTGCTCGATACGATCATCAACAACGCCAAAAACGACCTGATCTGCATCTACTGCGCCATCGGCCAGAAGCGTTCCTCTATCGCGCAAGTCGTCCAGACGCTCACCGAAGCCGGCGCCATGGGCCACACCGTCATCGTCGCCGCGTCGGCCTCCGAGCCCGCGCCAATGCTCTACATCGCGCCTTACGCAGCCACGGCCATCGGCGAGTACTTCCGCGATTCCGGCCGCCACGCGCTGGTCATGTACGACGATCTCTCCAAGCACGCCATGGCCTATCGCGAGATTTCGCTGTTGCTGCGCCGTCCGCCAGGCCGCGAAGCCTATCCCGGCGATGTCTTTTATCTCCACTCGCGCCTCTTGGAGCGCTCCTCCAAAATGTCGAATGAAAAGGGCGGCGGTTCGCTCACGGCTCTGCCGGTCATCGAGACCCAGGCCGGCGACGTTTCGGCCTACATTCCCACCAATGTCATTTCCATCACCGACGGCCAGATCTTTCTCGAAACCGACCTCTTCAACTCCGGCGTTCGTCCGGCCGTAAACGTGGGACTCTCGGTCTCGCGCGTCGGCTTCTCGGCGGCCATCAAGGCTGTCAAGCAGGTGGGCGCGACTTTGAAACTCGATCTCGCGCAGTACCGCGAACTAGCGGCCTTTGCGCAATTCGGCTCCGATCTCGATCCGCTGACCCAGAAGCAGCTCAACCGCGGCGCGCGCTTGACGGAATTGCTCAAGCAGCCGCAGTTCCAGCCGCTCACCTGGCAGCAGCAGACGGTGATTCTGTTTGCCGGCACCCAGGGCTATCTGGACCAGTTCGAAATCAAGGACATTCGCGCCTTCGAGGTTGGCCTCTACAAGTACCTCGAATCGGCGCAGAGCGCCCTCGTCGAAGAGCTGACCAAGGAAAAGAAGTTGGACAATCTGCGCGACAAGCTGAACGCGGCGCTGAAGGAATACGCGGAGAACTTCAAGGCGGAACTTGCAGCCGTTAGCTCTTAGCTTTTAGCTATTAGCTAGTCAATGGGAACTGGATTTGTGGCAGCCTGGCAAAAACAGCTAAAAGCTAAAAGCTAATAGCTAACAGCTAATAGCTTGGCAACGGAAAGCAAAATGGCGAATGTATTAGACCTACGGCGTCGCATCCGCAGCGTGAAGAACACGCGGCAGATCACCAAGGCCATGAAGATGGTCTCGGCGGCCAAGCTCCGCCGCGCGCAGGAGCGGGCAATGAATGCCCGGCCCTACGCCAAGATGATTACCAGCGTGCTGGAGTCGCTGACCCGCCGCGTGGACATCTTCGACGAGGCTACCGGCAACCTGCGCCATCCCCTCTTTGTCACCCGGCCTGAGAAGCGGATTCTGCTGATCGTCATCAGCGGCGACAAGGGCTTTGCCGGCGCATTCAACGCAAATATTCTCAAGACCGCCTTCCAGTTCATCAACGGCAACACGGACAAGGAGATCGACGTCGAGGCGGTGGGCCGCAAGGCGCGCGACCTGATGCGGCGGCGCTATCCCGAGGCTGTCTACAGCGAGCATTCGGAGTCGGATCAACTCGGCGACAACCCGCATATCTTCAAGACCCGCGAGCGCAAAGCCCCAGTCGAAGTTACGGGCGACCATCCCGGAATGCTGCTCAAACTCGAACAGAGCCGCGTCTTCGAGCTGGCGCAGAGCATCATCGCGCGCTACATACACGAAGAGATCGACGCCGCTTACATCGTCTACAACGAATTCAAGTCGGTCATCGCGCAGCGCCTGGTGGTTGAGAAGCTGCTGCCGCTGATGAAGATCGGCATTCCCCAGATCACGGGCGCAATCGAGCCCACCAAGGAAGAAAAGGAGCGCGCTGTCGAGGCCGCTCTCAGCGCGGGCATTGAAATTGAGGCGGTTGATACCGCCGAGGCCGACGAGGAAGCAAAGAAATTCGGCACCGCGCAGGTGGATTACATCTACGACCAGCCCTCGGAGGAGTTGTTCGCCGGGCTGATTCCGCAGTATGTGACTTCAATGCTCTATCACGCGATGACGGAGTCGGTTGCCGCCGAACACGCGGCGCGCATGACGGCGATGGATTCGGCAACCAACAACGCC
>CAZDYU010000008.1:0-64832 GCA_964509755.1 uncultured Occallatibacter sp.
GCATACTGCGTGCCCGTGATGGCCGGGAAGGTGATGGTCTGCGCGGTCTGCGCAGTTGGCGCAGTTGCAAAGGCCTTCAAGGCAACACTCGTTGTAGAGTCAATCGTTGTTGTATCCTGCCAACTGCTTCCGTCGTAGCTGATGTAGCTTTGCCCCGGACTGGATGTGGCCTGGCTGCTGTAGCCCTCCTCGGCATATTGAACTGGAACCGGATAGTTGTATCCGGGAGTTGTGAGCTCGATAACAACCGAGAATGCTTGTCCTGCTGTTATGGGAACCGATGTCGGCAGGACAATGGTGTTGTACCCAGCCCAACTGAAGGAGCCGCTGGCCGTTGTGGCCAGGCTTCCGCTGGTTGGGCCGCTGGTTGCGTTGGTGAAGATTTCAATTGTATAAGTAGAATCGCTTGCAAGCGCATAGGTTGCTACAGCCGCCAATTGGCTGTTTGCACGGGCAGTGAAGACGTTGGCTGCCCATGCCGTAGTAGTTCCATAACCTTCCGCACCCACAAAACCGAGCGAGTCGTATTGATATTCGGTGGTGTAATTCGCAGTGCTTTCGTTGTCGGCGAAGACATACGATTCTTCCGTCCCAAGCAATGCGTCGTCGTACGAAATCCAGAAGAATCCACTTGCGCCCCAGTATGTTCCCCAACTGTTCTTGACCAGGAAGGCTCCGTTGTCCGGCGGCTCGGTGTAGAAATTGCTGGCAAGATAGTTGTCATCCCACCCCACGAGCGTAACAGAGTGGTCAATGGAGCATTCAGCGCCGCCGCAAACAGCGGCCCCGTTGTAGTAGTAGGCGTCCGTGCTGTTACTCCAATAAGCACTGCCATCCAATCCTTCGCCGTAAATATTGGTGGCCACGCCGCCGTAGGTCATGATGGCCGTCTTCAGGCTGTTGTTGTCGGTCGAACCGGCGCGAGGACCGATGATGATGACACCCTGAACATGCTGTTGCGCAGGCAGGTTGGACGGAGAGGCGCAATCCCACGTGCTTGTGCAGGTGGTTGGGGTAGGGTCCGGGTCGGCGGATGCGCTGATCGGACCGGCCCAACGGGCCAGGTAGGCGGTGCTCATCAGCTCGCTGCCGCCGTTACAAATCGCATAGTCGAAGCCGTTCAAGTTGTTGAGATTATTTTCTGAAAAGTTCCAGCTTTCGGCGGTCAGCAAGACCGATTCCATGGAGCCATATGTGGCAAAGGCCCAGCAGTCTCCGCACTGATATTGATCCTTGACGGGGCTGACCTTGCCATAAGTGCGAAGGTCATAGCTGGAGGGAAGACTGTTTTCCGCTTGAACTGCCAGATTCTGTTGCTTCTTCAGGTGGGAGAAGTCCATTGGAGAGGGTTTGAAGCCAAGAGCGTGACCTTGAGGTGTGGTCGACATCTCCGTAGAACGGCCATTGACAAGGTCGCTTCTGTGTTGGACGAAGCGCGGATTCAGCGGTGCGAGCATGGGTGTTTTGGCCACCACTTGCGCGCGCATTGCGCACGCGTAGCCCATGAGGACGACCAGAGGTGCAACCGTTACGCAGAAGAATGAAAGACAGAATGAGGTTCTTGAGCGGCTTACAGAGTGACACAGCATAGCAGGCTCCTTTCGCCAGAAAGAACGAAACTACGGATGTGAAAGGGAGCAATCCCCGTAGCACATCGCGAACTCTCGACGCCGGCAACAGTCTAAGTCTGCTCTGCCCATTCCTCGTTTTGCGACAGGCTTTCCGGAGGGACTGGGAATACCGGAAAACGTCACAGAGCGAACAGTGCGGCACTTGATGCCTGCGGGAGGAACTGCGCCAACATTTTCTCAGGGTATAATTCCCCCTGTTCGTGACGGCTATCACGGCACTATGAAGTCCAAGTGAGGAAACCAGCCTCCTTACTTCAGTGCAGGGTGAATTGAAATGGCGGAACTAATTCTCATTTGCGGCAGAAAAGAATTTCAGGTATACGAACTTTACGTGCTGGCTGGCCCGCGCATCACGGCGAAGGCAGCAGTCAAATCTTGAGCCAGTTTCTGCTGGGCATCTTCGGAAAGTTTGGCGCCTTGGCTGGTCAGATAGAAGACGTCGATGGCCGTTTCGCCTTCTGTATCAATAAGTGCCACGGCAATATTGCAATGGTTGAGGCTCAGTGTAATGGCGATCTGGCGCAGCAGGCCGGGAAGATCCTGCGCAACGACCTGCAATATCGTCGAGTGGGTGCTGGATTCGTTATCGAATTCCAGGCGTGTGGCGACGTCGGTCTTCAGGTTAGTAGGGTTGTAGCTGTGGCGGCGGGCTTCAAGAAGCTGCTCGACCGGAACCTTGAGCGAGACCACGTCGTGAAGGTAAGCAAGGAAGCGGTCCTTCTCCTCGGGGTTGAGTTCGAGCGTGCGGAAAATGTCGGTAAAGTGAAAGCTATCGACGATGACGCCAGCGTCGTTTGAAAATGCTCCAGCCTTGACGATATTCATGCCCCAAGCGGCCAGAGCGCCGGCCACATCGGCAAACAGCCGGGTGCGGTCGCGAGTAATAACGGTCAGGTCATAGAGCTGGCGATGCGGGCGCAGATCGAGCTGGACATTGTCCTCGTCGAGCTTGGCGGCCATCTGGAAGTGATTGCGAATCTGCTCCGGCAGGCGCGTCTGAAGATAGCGCTGCGGCAGGCCTTCCAGAAATGTCTTCAGCGCATCGTGCTGCGCCGGCGGAACCATTGAGCGCAGGCGGTTCAGCAGCGTCGGATCGATCGCCGCGTGGTACCGCACCTCATCCACCGAGCGGTCCATGAAGTTGGCCGTGGTCATGTAAAGCTGCCAGAGATTCTCCGCCTTCCAGGGCGTAAGCGCGTCGGGATTGACCGCCTTTATGTCAGCGAATGTCAGCAGCGTGAGCATCTTCAGCATCTGAGGATTGCCGATCTTCTCGGCAAAGTTGCGCACGTTTTCCATGTCAAAAATATCGCGGCGCAGCGCGTTCGACATTTCAATGTGCAGGCGGATCAGATCGAGAACGGCCTCGCGCTCCTCGGCATCGAATTCAAGCCGGGCCAGGAATGCGTCGGCTAACTCAATACTCGGCGCAACGTGCTCGACGCCGCGGCGCGCCTTGCCGGTGTCATGCAGAAGCAGCGTGAGCAGAAACAGGTCCAGGCGGTCGATCTCCGGAAGCAACTGCGCCAGGCTCTGCTCGTAAGCATTGGCTGGCTGGCGGAGGCAGTGGACGTTGTCGATGGTGAGCAGCGTGTGCTCATCCACGGTGTAGCGGTGATAACTGTCGCGGATCACCAGGGCGTCGATGCCGTGGAATTCCGGGATCAGCATTTCGAGAATGCCCAGCGCGTGCATCGTGCGCAGTGCGTGAGCGGCGTGCGGTCCCAGCAGGATTTCGCGCAGTGCATTCCAGAGATACGGTCCCTCGGGAATGTGAATGGCCAGCGCGGGCAAGGCGTCGGTGATGCGGTCTTCAGCAGCCTGGCTGAGCGCGTAGCCGTGTGTGGACATCAGAGCGAAGATGCGCAGAATGGCGCCGGTGTCACTAAATTGCGCGCCGGGAACGATGTCGATGCGGCCTTGGTCGAGGATAAAGTCGGTGCCGGCGATTGGCGTGCGGCGGCGTCGGAACTGGCGGTAAAAGCTGACCGGCGCGGGCAGATGCTCCATCAGCAGCGCGGCACGGCGATAGATCACGCGCGCGTGGCGATAGTAGGTGCGCATCCAGTAAGCAGGATCGGCGGTGCCGCGCGTCTCCAGGCCAATCGAGTTGGCCGCCGCCTCGTCCTGCGACTGCCAGTCGAGGGTATTGTCGTCGCGGCCGTGGCGGAAGTGAAGAAAACATCGCGCCGCTGCCAGAAAATCGAAGGCCACTTCGGCGTCTCCGCGGGCGCTTTGGAAGACCCCGCCGCGATGCCGAGGCCACTCCTTGGTCTCTTTGAGATGGAAGAGCAGCGCGAACCAGACCGCAAGGCTGAAGTCGCGCAAACCGCCGGGACAATCCTTGAGGTTGGGCTCCAGATGAAAGATGGTGTTGCCGAATTTAGCGTGCCGGCTGCGGGCGATCTCACCCAGCTTTTGCGTAATGGTGTTCCACTCGCTCAGAACCAGGCCGGGAAGCACGGTCTGATGGAGCTGCTGATAAAGAGGGAAGTGGCCGGCGAGGAAACGGCGGTCCAGCGTGGCCAGCGTAAATTCCAGATTGTCGGGGTCGAAGCGTCCGGCTTCCTTGACGGTGCGCGAACTGGGACTGGCGCGCAGGCCAATATCCCACATGCCCTGAATGACGGCGCGAACAGCTTCTTTCGAGTTCGCTTCTGCCTTGTCGTCGGCAAAGGTGAACAGGACATCAATGTCCGAGTATGGAAAGAGATCCTTGCGCCCGTAGCCGCCCATGGCCAACAGCGCGGCGCTCTGCGCGGGCTGATTTGCAAAGGCGCGACGCCACATTTCAATCAGAATATGGTCAACCACGGCCGAGCGGCGGCGTATCGCAGCGGTGCCGTCGCCCGTGCGTTCACAGGTCTGACGGACAAGCGCCATCTCCTGCGTATACTGCTCCCGAAGATCGTCAACCTCTAAGGCGACTGGATTCATAAGGGTATATGGTGGCTTGCCGAAGCAAGAAAGGATTGTTACAAGCATAAGCGATGTTGGCGCTTATGGGAATCTTTTGCTCTGTTTGAGCCGGAATATGGGACGAAACTCTGAAGCGATGGGAGTTTTTTGAGTTTGCGGGGCGTTGTAGGCTTGCCGGCCGATTTTTCGCGCTGGAGTTCAAGAAAGGTCTTCGACTAGAAAGGCAAGAAGCGTCAGGGCACGACTTCAGCCGTGCCGCAAACGTCTCATAACAAAGGGATGGCTTTAGAACCTGTGAAATGTTTTTTGGGGTATTTGACGCACATTCTCCCTTTTTCCGCAGCCTGTTTGACCCCTGAAAATGCGCGGATTTGAAGAGCCTTCAGGTCCGGGCCTTTGTTTGTTTTCAATAACTGTCATCAAGTACAACGGTAGTAAATACAAGCTTCGAATTTCTGTTGGGAGCGGCTTTCAAATCGGTGCAAAATCCGCAAGAAATGGTTTTTGGCGTCAATGAACTGCCTCGCCAACTTGCGATTTCCGCGCAGCGGAAGCTAATTCGCCGATTTTGTTTACAAAACGTCTGATCCGACCATCCTGTTCATAAGGTGCAGCCGGGTGACCCATCCTTGCGACGCACCTATTTTTGCCTAAGTGTGGAGTAGCAAGCAGTACGAAAATCCGCTACGACATTAGGGCTACTTTTGTGCAAGCGCCTTCTGGATTGCTCGATCAACTTTACTACCGGCATCCGGCTCGAAGCCGAGACTCTGATAGACAATGATCCCGTGACGGTCGACGACATAGGTGCGGGGGATTCCGCCTGCGGCGAAGAGCGCGTATGCCTCCCGCTTTGGATCCCATGCCAACGGGTAAGTAATGTTCGGATGGGCCTTCTGAAACCGAAGAACTGTGTCTTGATCCTCCTCCCTGGCGATGGCGATGAAGGCGAAGTCAGGCGAGGATTTATATTTCTGCCAGACTTGCCTTTCCAGTTCAGGCATCTCGATTTGGCACGGGCCGCACCATGTGGCCCAGAAGTTCACCACAACCACCTTGCCCGTCTCGGCAGCGAGCGAGAAGGTGCCGGAAGTCCCATCGACGGAGATGGCTGGCATCTTGTCCCCAATCTTGGTGCGGGTTGCATACCAGTCGGTACCGGCCCTGCACCCGGCCGACAAAGCAAGAACCAGAAGAGCGAAGCAAGTGAACACAACGAAATGACGCGGTTTCATGCATCTATTTATACCCGATAAGGGTGGTTTGCGGAAGTTGACGGGCGGGTTCTGGATCCGGCTACTAAAATTGGGTGGCCCATGTCTGGATTCTCAGAGATGGGAAATGATGAGCCCGAACCCGCCGTGTTCCTGACCTCTGTCAAAAAACCGCAAATCTTCTGCGAGCGAGTAGCGAGCGTCTGCCCCACCGCACGTGGCAGGTGGTTTGCGGATAATTAATACCTCTTCAGACACAATCAAGAAAAGCGGCCAAAATCCCTCCAATCAGGAGAAACCACCATGCCCTGTATTTCCAAAGCTTAGTCGGCCCCCGCTCCAACAACCCCGCCATCCGCCTCTGTTGCGACGTCTATCAAGCCACCCACCGAGCCTGCCTTGCTCCGGCGATGACAATGTCTTCTCTGAGCTGGGCGCGAAAAGGCTCCTACGCCGCGCCCGATCCCTCTTCTCTGCAAGCCCAGAAAACCAGAAGAAAAAGGGTGATAGATTCCTCATTTCTTCGCCCAACAGCCAACCATAAAAGGTTAACACTCCTTTTATCAACCAGATACCGAAGATAAAAACGTGCTTTCTTCGGTTTCTATCCCTGTTATCTTCGCTTTCCTGCAAAAAACACCCCTTTCGAGGCATTTCCCAACTCCCCAACTCGAACCTCGAAAATCCGGAATTCTTCTGCCAAGCCAACCCGATTTTGCGCTCAGCGCGATCCAGCAAAAGAAATGCCCCAGACCTGCTTCGGTCTGGGGCATTCGGTTGCAGTTGGATGTGAGTCCGACTTGCCGTGAGCCTTAGTGGATGATGACCACGTTCATGCTCCACGGTGGCAGAGTCACGCTCAGTGGCAGGGTTGGCGAAGAGATCGTTGTAGTGGTTGGCGGAGCCCAGGTGCTGGTTCCTGCCGGGTCTGGGAACGTTCCCGACGGCGAACCGGACAAGTCATAGATGGCCTTGTCGTAGGTTTCCACCGTTGCGGACGTGGCAGTGGTTTGCCCGGACAGCGTGATTGCAACCTGCTGGCTGGCGGACTCGTTGCGGTTGACCAGGAACAGAGCCGTGCCTCCGCTATGCGTTGCCGAATACGCAACCACATCCGCGGTATCGCCGGATACGCTGGCAGAAAGAACGTTTTCACCGGTGACAGCCAGGTTGCTGAACAGTTGGAAGGCGCGCGCCGTGGGCAGCAGAATTCCAGGCGCCAACGTTTCCGCGGTGCATTGGTAATAATCGGTCAGCCCATCGGAGAAGACCATATAGCCGCCAAAACTCTGCCAGCCGTAAAGCGAGGCAGCGTAGTTGCCGCTAAAGCTCATATCCGCGCAACCGCCGTAGCCGATCCACCAGGTCAGGCGAGTCATTCCATCGTTCATCATTTCGCCCAGTACCTGACCGGCATACAAGGCCTGTGTGATGGACATGGATTGTCTGCCTGGAGTGCCGTAAGGTCCGCCAATCTCACCCACGTAAATGGGCGTATTCGGCGTTCCCCACTCCGCCAGTTCGGCCTTGAGGGTGTTCAAGTTGGTGGTCAGCAACTGCGCATCCTGATTGATGAGGGTCGTGTCGTTTTCAAATCCCGGCGCCTCGGGATAGTAGTGGTATTCCACGAAGTCATAGTAGCCCTTCGCATTGGCGAGCACGATGTTGTCCCATCCGCCAGTTGTGTTATCGAGGTCGACAACCACGCCAACCAGAGTGTTGGGCGAGGCAGCCTTGATCGTTTCATAGAAGCCGCTGCTTCCCACCATGGAGGCGGCGTAGGTTGTCGGATCGTGCGCCGGAGAGTGCAGATCTTCCTCCCAGGTTGCTCCGTACACCTCGTTGCCCACAGTCATGTGGCTCACCGTGATGCCGTCAGCCAGCGCGGCAGTCACCCAGGCGGCAGCTTCGCTAGGCACTCCGCCTCCGGTGCAAGCTGGATTGGTGCCATAGTCCGCCGTGAGCGCCACATCGAGACCCGCGGGAATGACTAGGTCGTTGACGAAGTTCACAAACGTATCGTTGACATCGGGCGTTCCGCCACCATAGGGAGCGTTCTGGCAATTGGTATTGGTAGCCCAGTGGTACACGTCCGACCAGGATCCGCCCGGCCAGCGAACAGACTTGATGCCGGCGGTCTTGAACGAATCCACGATGACATCGGCATTGGTGACAATGTCGTACCACGATGCCATATCCATGCCCAGAATCTGGTCGGATACGGCAATGCCTTTGGTGGTTGAGTTCACCGACACGGATGTATATCCCGCTACGTTAAGTCCGACGACAGTGGATGCCGTCGTCGTTCCAGACGTTCCGGTGATGGTGATCGAGGTCAATGCGGCGGGAAGAGATGCGGCGGCCGTGAAGGTGACCGTGCTGGAGCCAGTTGTGGGGTTGGTGCCAAACGCGGCAGTTACGCCGGTGGGCAGTCCTGTGACGGCAAGCGTTACACTGCCTGTGAATCCGCCAAAGTCCTTTACCGCAATGGTGTCGGTGCTGGTGCTTCCCTGGTTAAGCGTCACTGGGGACGCCGCGGCCAGCAGCGTAAATCCGGTGCCGCCGCTGGCGCTGCCGCTGCCAACCGCGCTGCAGGTGGTTCCGTTGATCGCGAAGTTGGTAGGCATTGCGTTGGTGACGCCGTTCCAGTTGGCGTTGAATCCCACTTGGGAGGTATTTCCGCCAGCCGCGATAGCGCCGTCGTAGCTAAAGCTGACGATCGACACGTTGGCGCCGGTCTGGGTCACCGTGCCGCCCCAGAGAGACTGGAAGGTCTGCCCATTGGCCCATGTCCAGGTCAGCGTCCAGCTAGTCCAAGCGACTGTTCCCGTGTTGTTGATGGTGAGAGTACCCCCGAAGGAGCCTGCAGTTCCCGATGTGCTTTGATTTCCAATATTCCACCCGATATTGCAGGCCATGCCGGTGGCCGCGGTAACCGTAAGCGAGATGGTAGTGGTTGCCGTCACCGAACCGGAGGTGCCGGTGATAGTAATCGTCGAAGTCCCGGCAGCAGCGGTGCTCGCGGCAGTCAGCGTTAGAGTGCTGCCTGAGGTGGATGGGTTCGAGGACCAGGCAGCGGTTACGCCGGTAGGCAGCCCGGAGGCGGCAAGGGTCACAGAGCCGCTGAACGGACTGACATCGGTGATATTGATTGTTGCGACGTTGTTGGAGCCTGCCGCTATCGACAATGTGGCGGCCGATGGGGTAAGCACGAAACTTCCCGCTGCCGAGCCAGCCGTCACCGTTAGCGCAATGGTGGTGGATGCGGTCAGTGTGCCCGAGGTTCCGCTGATAGTGATAGTGCTCGTCGTTGCGGCGGCTGTACTGGATACGGCCAATATGAGCCCGCTGGTGCCGGTGGTGGGGTTGGCGTCGAGCGTGGCGGTAACGCCGGTAGGCAGACCCGAGACAGCCAGAGTGACTGCGCCGGTGAATCCGTTCGCGCCGAGCACGTTGATGGTGTCGCTGCCGCTGGCATTCTGGGCAATCGACAGAGTAGCCGCGGTAGCCCACAGCGAGAAGTTGGCCGACGTCGAGGTCACCGTGACGGCGATGGAGGTAGTCGCGGTGGTGCTGCCGGAGGTTCCGGTGACGGTGATTGTGGCCGAGCCGGTGGCCGTGCTGCTGGCGGCGATGGTTAACGTGGTTCCGCTGACCGTGACTGTAACGCCGGTGTTCGAACTGGTGGCGGTCAAAGTCACTGTGCCAGTGAAGCCGCCGGTGTCGGTGACAGTGATGGCATCGGTGACGCTGGCGCTGGGAGCTAGGGTCTCAGTGGCCGACGCGGGAGTCAGCGTGAAGCCGCCCGCTGAACTGACTGTCACTGAGTAGTTTGCGGAGGTGCTGCCCGCGTAGACCGCAGATCCGCCGTAAACAGCGCTCAGCGAGTCAGTTCCCGCCGTCGCGAAGGATGTGGCAAGCGTGGCCACGCCCGAACTCAGCGTTCCGGTTCCCAGCGAAGTCGTGCCCGAGTAGAAGGTGACCGTGCCGGTAGCCGCTGTTGGCGAAACTGTTGCCGTCAGCGTGACGCTGGCGCCGACCACAGGCGTGGTGGTGGAGGCGGTGAGCGTGGTGGTCGTGGTCGTCGTGGTCACCGTCACTGAGACCGCGCTCGATGTGCTGGTCGCATAGGTCGTCGATCCAGCATAAACTGCGGTAAGCGAGTCCGTTCCCGCCGCGGCGAATGAGGTGGCAAGCGTGGCCACGCCCGAGGCCAAAGTTCCCGTTCCGAGCGAGGTCGTTCCCGAATAGAAGGTGACCGTGCCGGTGGCTGCTGTTGGCGAAACAGTTGCCGTCAGCGTGACGCTTGCGCCAACCTTGGGCGTGGTGGTGGATGCAGTCAGCGCTGTTGTCGTGGCCGTCTTGGCGCTGGCCGTTACTGAAACGGCGCTCGAGGTGCTGGTCGTGTAGTTTGTCGATCCAGCGTATACAGCCGTGAGCGAGTAGGTTCCCGCCGTCGCGAATGATGTGGCAAGCGTGGCCACGCCCGAGGCCAGCGTTCCGGTCCCCAGCGAGGTTGTGCCCGAGTAGAAGGTCACTGTGCCGGTAGCCGCCGAAGGCGCAACCGTGGCCGTCAGCGTGACGCTTGCGCCTACCGCCGGCGTGGTGGTAGATGCCGTCAGCGAGGTGGTCGTCGTTGCCGCACTGACCGTCACTGAAACCGCACTCGAAGTGCTGGTCGCATAAGTCGTCGATCCAGCGTATACAGCGGTCAGCGAGTCAGTCCCCGTCGCGGCGAATGAGGTGGCAAGCGTCGCCACGCCAGAGGCCAGCGTGCCGGTTCCAAGCGAAGTTGTTCCCGAATAGAAAGTCACCGTGCCGGTAGCCGCTGTGGGCGAAACCGTGGCCGTCAGCGTGACGCTTGCGCCAACCTTTGGCGTGGTGGTGGATGCAGTCAACGCTGTGGTCGTGGCCGTCTTGGTGCCGACCGTTACTGAAACGGCGCTCGAAGTGCTGGTGGCATAAGTCGTCGATCCTGCGTAAACAGCCGTCAGCGAGTAGGTTCCCGCCGTCGCGAATGATGTGGCAAGCGTGGCCACGCCCGAGGCCAGCGTGCCGGTTCCCAGCGAGGTTGTGCCCGAGTAGAAAGTAACTGTGCCGGTAGCCGCGGTAGGCGCTACGGTGGCTGTCAGCGTGACGCTTGCGCCTACCGCCGGCGTGGTGGTGGAGGCGGTCAGCGCGGTGGTCGTGGCTGTCTTGGCCGCGCCGCAAGTAACGCCGTTGACGGCAAAAGAGGCTGGAACCGCATTGGTGGTTCCGTTCCAGGTGCCGTTGAATCCCACGCCGCTGACGCTGCCGGCGGCGGCAACACTGCCGTTATAAGGTTCGTTCTTCACGGTAACGACCGCGCCGCTCTGGGTTTCAATGCCATTCCAGAGAGACGAAACGGTCTGCCCATTGGCAAAGGTCCAGGTCAGCGTCCAACTGGTCCAGGCCGTAGTTCCAGTGTTTTGGATCGCAAGAGCCGCGCCAAATGCGCTGCTATTCTGCGGTGAAATCGTGTAAACAACATTGCACGCTGCTTGAGCCGATGCAGTGGATGCCAGAATAGTCGCTGCTGCCAGAACTATCCAGCAAGCACGCAGGAAAATGTGCTTCATGATACGCTCCTTATTCTTCGACGCTGGCGGCCCAGACCTGAATTTCGATGGTTTGCCGGGCTTAGCGTGTGATGGGTGAGTTACAGTCTGGGGTTAGTCCGGAATTGTAGCGGATGCGCCACAATTCCGGACTAACTTACGGCTTGTTTTTACTGCGAAATGGTGTACGTAACCGGAGTAAATGCCGGAACGCACAAAGTTCCGCAGCTTGCCGGGTAAGTGAACGTGTAAATACGGCCGCTGTTGATTAGTGTGTTGGTGATGTCGAAGACCTGAATCTCATACTGCGATCCGCCCGCGACAGTGGGAGAAATCAAGAAGTCTTCGCCCATGTCGCCATCCATGACTGCCGTCGTCCATGCCCCGTTGAGCAGGTACTGCACTCCATGAATGCCGTTCGGCAGATGGGTGACGGAAATCGCCGTCCAAGCCGGATTCGAGTTAGACAGCATGCCAATGTTGATGTCGCCCGTGTAACTGGGCGGCAACTCGAAATTCCAGTGGATTTGGCGGTTGTTCCAGTAAGTCGGATTCATGTCGCCGACCACCGCGCCATTCAGAACGTATGCATTCAGAGCAGCCTCCGCTTGATCCAGATGGTAGGGATCGTCGCGGCACCAGGCGTTACCGTCCTGGCAACTGTCGGCAACCACCAGATCGAGTTCCGCGCCGGTGAACTGGTCCGCAACCCAACCTACGCCGCCGCGGCAGAACGCCGCGTCCTGCATGCCGTCGTTCATGCCCTCGCAGAAATCACCGATCGTCACATGCACCCAGCGCCCGCAGTTTGCGCCGTTGTCCCACAGACCAATCTCGCTGGCGTAGGTCGAGGAAATGGGCCGGGAGAGGAAGAGCGTGTAGTTGGCAGGATCGTTCTGCACGTTGAGCGCAACAAAGTTCTGTGTGTCCAGGTACTCCTGTGGAACGCCGCAACCGCCATACGGAGTTCCAAGCGCGCTGAACCAGGTTGAGTTGCCGGTATATGTCTCGGGAGACGGTGCCGTGGCAGTGATTGTGAACGGAACCGGGGCGCTGGTCTGGCCGTTCACGACGACAGTCACATTCACTGAACCCGCAGCCAGGCTGGGAACAGTAACGGCAACCGAGTTGATCGCCCATCCTGTTACCGTGGCCGCTGTCGAGCCAAAGTACACAGCGCTGGTTCCCTGAGTCGCGCCAAACGAGGCATTTCCCAATGCGCCGCCAGGCATGATGGTCACTGAACTTCCAGCAATCCCCGATGCCGGACTGAGCCATGAGATAACCGGCACGGGCAAATTGACGGTGAGAGCGAGCGGAGTGGATGAGACCAGAGTGCCAGTGGCGTTGGTTCCGGTGATGGTGACCGTGGCCGTGCCCGTGGTAGCTGTGCTGGTGGCCGTGAAGGTCACCACGCTGGTCGAGGTTGCGGGATTGGTGCCGAAGACCGCGGTTACACCGGCAGGCAGACCGGACGCGGAGAGCGTCAAGCTACCGGTGAACGGACTCACATCGGTAATCGTAATGGTGTCTGTTCCAGTGCCGCCCTGGGTAATTGCCAGAGAAGACGGTGAGGGCGCAAGCGTAAAGCTTCCGCTTGCCTGTGCCGGGGCGCTGCAAACCGTTCCATTGATTGAGAACGATGCGGGTATCTGGTTGGAGACTCCGTTCCAGATACCGTCAAATCCTATATTGGTTGCGAATGCGCCGGGTGCAACAGCGCCGTTGTAACTCTCGCTGGCCACGCTCACATTTGCGCCGCTCTGAGTCTCCACTCCATTCCAGAAAGACGAAATCGTCTGCCCGTTGGCGAAGGCCCAAGTCAGCGTCCAACTGGTCCAGGCGGTCGTTCCCGTATTACCCAGTACAAATGCCCCTCCGAAGGTAGTCGGGCTCTGTGCTGAAACCGTGTAAAGAACGCTGCACGCAAAGCCAGTGCCGGAGCCGGCTGAGACGGTAATACTAACCGCGTTCGAAGTGCTGGCGTTGTAGGCTGCCGATCCAGCATAAACAGCGGTAACCGAGTAGGTCCCCACCGCCGCGAAGGATGTGGCGATCGTGGCCACGCCCGAAGTCAGAGTTCCAGTTCCAAGTGAAGTTGTTCCGGAATAGAAGGTGACCGTACCGGTGGCCGCAGTAGGCGCAACCGTGGCAGTTAGCGTGACGCTTGCGCCTGCCGCCGGCGTGGTGGTGGATGCGGTCAGCGTGTTGGTAGTGGCCGTCGTGGTGACCGTCACTGAGACTGCGCTCGAGGTGCTGGTCGCGTAGGTCGTCGATCCACCATATACGGCGGTAAGCGAGTACGATCCTGCCGCGGCGAATGAGGTTGTCAGTGTTGCCACGCCCGAGGCCAAGGTTCCGGTGCCAAGCGACGTTGTGCCCGACATGAAGGTGACTGTGCCGGTGGCCGCCGCAGGCGCTACCGTGGCCGTCAGCGTGACGCTGGCGCCAACCTTTGTCGAGGCGACTGCAGTAAGCGCAGTCGTCGTAGCCGTCTTGGTGGCTGCACTGACCGTTACTGAAACGGCACTCGAAGTACTAGCCGCATAAGTCGTCGATCCAGCGTATACAGCCGTCAGCGAGTAGGTTCCGGCCGTCGCGAACGAGGTTGCAAGCGTCGCCTTGCCCGAACTCAGCGTTCCGGTTCCCAGTGATGTTGTGCCCGAATAGAAAGTGACTGTACCGGTAGCCGCTGTAGGCGCAACAGTAGCAGTCAAAGTGACGCTTGCGCCAACCGTTGGCGTAGTAGTTGATGCAGTCAGAGCGGTGGTAGTGGCCGTCTTGGTGGCTGCACTGACCGTTACAGAAACGGCACTGGAAGTACTGGTCGCATAAGTCGTCGATCCCGCGTATACAGCCGTCAGCGAGTAAGTTCCTGCCGTCGCGAACGAGGTTGCAAGCGTCGCTTTGCCCGAACTCAGCGTTCCGGTTCCCAGCGATGTTGTGCCCGAGTAGAAAGTGACTGTGCCGGTAGCCGCAGAAGGTGCAACCGTGGCAGTCAGCGTGACGCTTGCTCCAACCGTTGGCGCGGTGGTGGATGCAGTGAGCGCGGTGGTCGTGGCCGTCGTAGTGGAGCCGCAGGTAACGCCGTTCACTGCGAAAGAGACGGGAACCGCGTTGGTGGTGCCATTCCATGTACCGTTGAATCCGATGCCGGCTACATTGCCTCCGGCCGCAACGCTGCCGTTATAGCTCAGATTCTTTACGGTCACGTTGGCGCCGCTCTGCGTTTCCGTGCCGTCCCAGAGAGATGTAATTGTTTGCCCATTGGCAAAGGTCCACGTCAGTGTCCAGCTTGTCCAGGCTGTTGTTCCCGTGTTGTCGATGGTAATTGCCGCGCCGAATGCGGTGGAGTTTTGCGGGGTTATTGTATAGATGACTTTGCAAGCAGTTTGGGCTGCCGCGGTGGATGCCAGAACAATCGCTGCTGCCAGGATGATCCCGCAAGCACGAAGGATACGGTGCTTCATGGTACGCTCCTTTATTTGACGCCGGCGTTTTGCGATATTCCCTGCATGGGGGAGGGTCGGGACGCAGCGTGTTATCTAGTGGCCTGTCTCACGCAGACGATCATTTATCCGCGGTGAAAGGTACGGGCTTTTAGCCCCCAAGGGGATGAGCGGTTCGTCGGCTTTGATTTTGAAAGACTTCAAAATGGGCCCAATTGCCGAGACACTACACTAGTGAGTTGGGTTTGGAAACTTGTCCGGAAGCGAAGTAAAAGTGCTCCGCTTCCGGACCAGGCAATTCATCCGATGTTATTGCGAGGTGGTGTAGGTTACCGGGGTCAATGCCGGCGTGCAGGCACTCACGCAGCTTGTGGGATAAGTGAACGAGTAGATGCGTCCGCTGTTGATCAGCGTGTTGGTCACGTCGAAGACCTGAATCTCATACGACGTTCCGCCAGCCACGGTGGGTCCGGCGATGTAATCGTCGCCCAGATCGGCGTCCATAACAGCAGCTGTCCATACCCCGTTTTGCAGGTACTGCACGCCGTGAATGCCGTTCGGCAAATGAGTAATGGAGATTGCCGACCAATACGGGCTTGCGCCGTTCAGGAATCCGATGTTGATATCTCCCGTGTAATTCGGAGACGGCTCGAAATACCAGTGAAGCTGGCGATTGTTCCAGTAGTTCGGATAGATAGCGCCTGCGGGAGCGCCGTTGATTGTGTAGTTGCTCAGCGCGGCCTGCGCCTGGTCAAGGTGATAAGGATCGTCGCGGCACCATGAGTTTTCATCCTGGCAGCTGTCGGCAACAACCAGATCGAGTTCAGCGCCGGTGAATTGGTCCGCCTCCCATCCAAGGCCTCCGCGGCAGAACGACAAATCCTGATTGCCGTCGTTGGTGCCGTTGCAGTTGTCGCCCATGGTGATATGGACCCAGCGGCCGCAATTAAGTCCGTTGTTCCACAAGCCGATGTCAGCAGCATAGGTCGAGGGGATAGGACGGCTCAAAGTCAGTGTGTAGTTGCCCGGATCGTTCTGGACATTGAGCGCAACAAAGTTTTGCGAGTCAATGTTCGCTTGCGGCACGCCGCAGCCGCCATACGGACCGCCAAGCGCGGTGAACCACGTCCCGTTGCCGGTATACTGCGCCGGTGATGGTGCAGTGGCGGAAACAGTAAACGGAACCGCATTGCTGGTTACGCCGTCCACTACCGCGGTCACATTGTAGGTGCCAGCCGCCAGGCTTGGAACCGTAACGGCAATCGAGTCGACGGTCCAGGTGGTCACAGTGGCCGCCGTTGTGCCGAAATTAATTACGCTCGATCCTTGTGTCGATCCAAAGGATGTCCCTATACCTGGCATGACTGTGAAGGTGCTGCCAGCTATACCAACGGCTGGACTGACCCATGCAATCTGAACGTCGGGAGCCGAGGAGACGGTAAGCGCGATGCTGGTGGTTGCAACTAGTGTCCCGGAGGATGTTCCGGTAGACGTTCCTTGAATGCTGATCGTAACTGTGCCAACGGTCGCCGAACTCGTGGCGAGGAGCGATAGCACGCTGGAGTTGGTGGTGGGATTGGTGCTCCACGAAGCTGTGACGCCGGAGGGCATTCCGTTTGCGGTAAGAGTGACAGCACCGGTGAATCCGCCCACGTCCGTCACATTGATGGTGTCAGTGCCGCCGGCGTTCAGATTGATCGTCAATGCCGCCGCGGTCGGCGCAATCGTAAAGCTCCCTGTACCCGAGCCTGCCGTTACCGTGAGCGCAATGGTGGTGCTTGCGGTCAGCGTGCCGGAGGTTCCAGTAATGGTGATCGTGCTTGTTGCGGCTGCCGCCGTGCTGGCTACCGTCAGTGTAAGCGCGCTGGTGCTGGTGGTGGGGTTGGTCGCAAACACGGCTGTCACGCCAGTAGGCAGACCGGATGCGGCAAGAGTTACGCCGCCGCTGAAGGGGCTCACATCCGTTACGGTGATCGTGTCGGTGCCGCTGGCGCCTTGAGCGATCGAAAGTGCCGCGGCCGAGGGCTTGATCGAGAAGCTTCCCCCTTGAGTGACCGTGAGAGCGATGGTGGTGGTTGAAGTCAGTGTGCCGGAGGTTCCAGTGACCGTAACCGTTGAGCTTCCCAGCGTTGCCGTGGCGCTAGCCGCCAGCGTAAGCGTGGCTGTTGTGGCCGTGGGGTTGGTGGCGAAGGTGGCCGTTACGCCCGAGGGCAGGCCCGATGCGGCAAGCGTTACAGAGCCGGTGAAGGGGCTGATGTCCGTCACGGTGATGGTGACTGTGCAGCTGGTGCCCTGAGGAATGAAGCAGGAAGTCACCGAGGACTTGAGCGTGAAGCCGCCCGTCGACGAGACGACGGTGATCGGGAAGATCACTGTCGAGGTGATTGTACCGGAGGTTCCAGTGATGGTCGCATTGAAAGCTCCAACGGTTGCTGTGGCGCTGGCCGTGCATGTCAATACGCTGGTCGTAGCTGTCGAGGTCGGGGAGAGTGTGCAAGTCACGCCGGACGGCAGGCCCGTGATGGCAAGCGCTACGCTGCCGGTAAAGCCGCCGACGTCGGTAACTGTGATGGTTTCGCTGACGGACTTGCCTTGAGTAATGGTGAGAGGGGGCACCGTCAGCGTGAAGGTCGGATTGGCTGAAACGGTGATGCTTACGGCGCTTGAAGTGCTGGCCGCATAGGTCGTCGATCCAGCATACACTGCCGTGAGCGAGTCGGTTCCCGCCGTCGCGAATGAGGTGGCAAGCGTCGCCACGCCCGAGGCCAGCGTTCCAGTTCCGAGCGAGGTTGTGCCCGAATAAAAGGTGACTGTGCCAGTGGCCGCCGTGGGCGACACCTTGGCAGTCAGCGTCACGCTGGCGGCAACCTTTGGCGTGGTGGTGGATGCGGTGAGGGTCGTAGTCGTGGCCGTCTTGGTAGCGCCGCAGGTGGTTCCATTGATGGCAAACGAAGTGGGAACCGCATTGGTGACGCCGTTCCAGATGCCGTTGAATCCGATGCCGGTTACGTTGCCGCCGGCCGCAACGCTGCCGTTGTATGGCTCATTTTTCACCGTCACGACGGCGCCGCTCTGGGTTTCAATTCCATTCCAGAAAGACGAGATTGTCTGCCCATTGGCGAAGGTCCAGGTCAGCGTCCAACTGGTCCAGGCCGTTGTTCCTGTGTTTTGAATAGTGATTGCCGCGCCGAAGGCGCTGGTGTTTTGCGGCGTAATCGTATAGATGACATTGCACGCAGTTTGAGCTGCGGCAGTGGATGCCAGAACAATCGCTGCTGCCAGAAATACCCAGCAAGCGCGAAGGAAGTTGTGCTTCATGGTACGCTCCTTATTTTTGACGCTGGCGGCCCAGACCCAATCTGGCGCGCAGCGCTTACGCGATGAGTTGTGTCGGGGCATGACCGTTAAGACTCATGCCCATTTCCGTAGTAAAGTGGCTCACTCTTTCAGAATTCCATCCGAGGCCGCAGCGAAGTTATCGCCAGATGCCGGCCTGGAATCGGAGCAATATCGCCCCGACTCCAGACTCGACTAACTGCACGCTACTTTGCCGCGGTAACGGCGGCAGTGGCGGCGGCAGGTTGAGAGGTGGTATAGGTTACCTGCGTAAATGGCGGCAGGCAAGCATCCACGGGGCAGCTAGCCGGGAACGAGAACGAGTAGATGCGCCCGCTGTTGATCGGCTGGTTGGTAATATCCAACACCTGGATCTCATAAAGCGATCCTCCGGTCACCGTGGGAGCAATAACAAAGTCCTCGCCCAAATCGCCATCCATCACGGCCGCAACCCATGCGCCGTTGGAGTAGTAATTCACTCCGTGAATTCCGTTTTGCAAGTGAGTGATTGAGATGGCTCCCCAGGTAACGCTGGCGCTGGTAATAAAACCAATGTTGATGTCGCCCGTATACTGGGGGGCTTCTTCGAAATACCAGCTGATTTGCCGGTTTTGCCAGGAGTTGGGGTACATGTCCCCGACAGGCACGCCATTGATCTCGAACAAATTCAGCGACCCCTGCGCCAGATCAAGGTGATAGGCATCGTCGCGGCACCAGGCGTTTCCATCCTGGCAACTGTCGCCAACAACCATATCCAGTTCAGCGCCAGTGAATTGGTCCACGATCCAACCGTCGGCGCCTTGGCAGAAGGGATAGCCGGCCGCGCCATTGTTGATGCCGCTGCAGAAGTCGTCGATGGTCACATGCACATAACGTCCGCAGTTGGCTCCGTTTTCAAAGAAGCCGATGTAGGCCAGGTTTGCCCCGCTTATCGGGCGAGGGAAGTACGTGGTGTAGTTGCCGGGAGTATTCTGCACATTCAGGGCCACAAAGTTTTGCGTGTCGAGGTTTGCCTGAGGCACGCCGCAACCGCCATACGGCTGACCGAGTGAGCTGAACCACGTCGAATTGCCTGTGTTCATCTCGGGGCTGGGCGCAACGGCGGTAATCGTGAACGGCAGCGGATTGCTGGTTACGCCGCCCGTGGATACGGTTACGTTGTAACTGCCCGCGGCCAGGCTGGGAACCGTTACCACAATCGCGTTGTCCACCCATGCGGTGACAGTGGCCGCGGTTGTGCCAAAGTAAACCTCGCCTGTGCCCTGCGCCGTTCCCACGCTCATGCCGATGCCAACGGGCATGATGGTCATGGAACTGCCCGCGATGCCGGCAGCCGGGCTGACCCATGCGATCTGCAACGGAGACGCGGCGACAGTGAGCGCGATGGTTGTGGTTTTAACCAGCGTGCCGGATGTGCCGGTGACGGTCACAGTGTAAGCTCCGGCCGTTGCCGTGCTGGTGGCTGTCAGCGTCAGTACGCCGGTGATAGTGGCGGCGTTGGTGTTGAACGACGCTGTGACTCCGGTCGGCAATCCGGATGCGGTAAACAGCACATTGCCGCTGAACGGGCTTACATCCGTTATCGAGATGGTATCGCTAGCGGTATACCCCGGCAGAATATTCAACGTGGCAGGCGATGGCGCCAGCGTGAAGTTTCCAGCCGTATTCACTGTGAGGCCGACGTCGGCGGTTGAAGTCAGAGAACCGGATGTTCCGGTAATGGTGATCGTGTAGACTCCGGCTACGGCCGAACTGCTGGCTGTCAGCGTGAGCACACTCTTCCCTGTGGCGGGGTTGGGAGAGAAGGCCGCTGTAACGCCGCCCGGCAGTCCGTTCGATCCGGATGCCGAAAGAGTTACACTGCCCGCAAATCCGTTCACGTCCGTTACCGTGATGTTATCGGTTGCAGTGCTGCCCTGAAGCACCGTCAGATTGGTAGCCGAAGATGCGATCGAGAAGTTCGGCGTTGTCGCAACACCACAGGCCGATCCATTGATTGCAAAGCCCGTGGGCACGGCGTTTGTGACACCGTTCCAGAGGCCGTTGAATCCCACCCCAGTCAGGCTCCCGCCAACTGGGACGCTGCCGTTGTAACTCAGGTTAGTCAGCGTCACCTTTGCGCCGCTCTGGGTCTCGGCTGCATTCCAAATCGACGAGATTGTCTGCCCATTGGCGAAGGTCCAGGTCAGCGTCCAACTGGTCCACGCGGTGGTTCCCGTGTTGTTGATGATGACCGAGCCTCCGAAGGCTGTGGAGCTCTGCGGAATGATCGTGTAGACGATGCTGCATGCGGAACTGGTGGCCGCGGCAGTAACTGTGAGCACGATGGTAGTGCTCGCCGTTACCGTACCGGAGGTTCCAGTGATGGTGACCGTGGCCGTGCCGACCGTTGCCGTGCTGCTGGCCGTCAGCGTGAGAGCGCTGGTTGTGCTGGTCGGGTTGGTGGCGAAGGCCGCGGTGACGCCGCTGGGCAGGCCGGTGGCGGCAAGGGTTACGCTGCCCGTGAATCCATTCAGATCCGTAACCGTGATGGAACTGGGAGCGCTGAGGCCTTGGGCAATCGACACCGTCGGCGCCAAGGGCGTTAGCGTGAAGGTTGGCGTCGGCTTGGCGCTCACGGTGACGGCGATGGTTGTAGTTGCGCTCAGGGTGCCGGAGGTTCCAGTGATCGTCACCGTGGCCGTTCCGACCGTGGCCGTTGCGCTGGCCGTGAAAGTCAGTACGCTGGTTGCCGTTGTGGGATTTGTTCCGTACGCCACTGTTACGCCAGTCGGCAGGCCGGTTGCGGCCAGAGTTACGCTACCAGTGAAGCCGCCTGCGTCCGTCACCGTGATGGTGTCAGTTGCGGTGCTGCCCTCTGTGATTGCAAGAGTGGCGGCAGATGGCGCAATCTTGAAGCTAGGCACCACCGCGGTCACAACGGTGAGCGCGATGGTCGTGGTTGCCGTTAGCGTGCCGGAGGTTCCGGTGATAGTCACCGTGGAGCTGCCGGCGGTGGCCGTGCTGCTGGCCGTCAGAGTAAGAACACTGGTCGCGGTGGTGGGGTTGGTGGCAAAAGCCGCCGTTACGCCGGTGGGCAATCCGGATGCGGTAAGAGCCACGCTGCCGGTGAATCCGCCTACGTCAGTTACGGTGATCGTGTCCGTTGCGCTGCTGCCCTGCGTAACAGACAGAGTCGAGGCAGACGGGGCAAGCTTGAAGCTCGGCGGCGTCGCGGCAACAACGGTGAGAGCAATGCTTGTGGTTTCAGTTATGGAGCCGGAGGTTCCCGTAATAGTGACCGTGGATGTTCCTACCGTGGCCGTGCTGCTGGCCGTCAGCGTGACCACGCTGGTGCCAGTTGCGGGATTGGTGCCGAATGCCGCCGTTACGCCGGTGGGCAATCCGGATGCGGCCAAAGTCACGCTGCCGGTGAACGGACTGACGTCTTTTATCGTAATGGTGTCGGTGGCGCTGCTGCCCTGGGTAACCGAGAGAGAAGAGGCCGAAGGAGTAAGCGTGAAGCTGCCAGTGGTGGCGCTGCCGCAGGTATTTCCGTTGACGGCAAACGATGTGGGCACCGCATTGGTGACGCCGTTCCAGGTGCCGTCAAAACCTATCCCACTGGTGCTTGCGCCAGCGGCGAGGCGGCCATTGTAAGTTTCGCTGGCCACCGTCACGTTGGCGCCGCTCTGGGTTTCTATTCCGTTCCAGAATGACGTAATCGTCTGCCCATTGGCGAAGGTCCAGGTGAGAGTCCAACTGGTCCAGGCAGTAGTTCCCGAATTGGTGATGGTGATGGTGCCTCCGAATGCGCCGGAGTTTTGCGGTGCGATCGCGTAGACGACGCTACACGCTGTTTGAGCTTCGATGCGCGGTGCAGCGAAGGTTAGAAGCAGAGCTGCGAGTACGGCAAAGTACCCGAACAAACGGCGAGCGCGCGAACGCTCACAAGGGGGGAGGCACTGCTGAGACATGAATTCTCCTTTACATCACACAACTCGCTTGCATCACTCAATGCTTGAGCGTTATTTGCAGCATGATGCCGTTATAGGAGCCGTATCCGGCGGATCAGAACGATGAGCGACAGAGCCGTGACGGGCGATTGTGCGAGTTGTAAAACGACGAACAATCGAAGAACGGGTAGAAAAGGGAATCAAAAGGTATGGAATTTGCTTCTCTGGAGCGCTAAAACACAGGCTTATTAAAAGAAATGTGAGGCATGTTCAATTGGAATTCGGACTTCAGACAGAATCTGGTCTGGATAACAAGTTAATCCGGACTGATCTTGACGCCGGTAAAAAACTATTAACCAATGAATCTTTACATCGGAGAACAGTATTTCGATCAAAAAATGCGTATTCGTGACGGCAGGAAGAATACTAGAACGATTAAATGGAAAGGAAAAGTTACCACGGTAATGTTACTGTGATAATCTACAAAATTCTTGCTCGAATCGCCTTGATGGTACTCAAGGCACAAGATATTCCTGCCGATCACGATCCTGCGCCAGACAAATCAGCAAGATATTGCTGAGAACCGGGAGCAGCCGGGAGTGTTGGCTGACATGCCCGGGCCCGTTCAGGATTTTGCCTAGATATGAATCAGTCCGCGCTGCAGAGCCGTGACCACCGCCTGGGTGCGATCGCTGGCATTGAGGCGCATCAGGATGACGCTCACATGGCACTTGACCGTGGCCTCGGTGATGCCCAGCTTGACGGCTATCTCGCGGTTTGAATTGCCCTTGGCCACCAACCCGAGCACCTCGCGCTCGCGGTTGCTGAGGCTTGAGTCCGGAGTGCGAGAAGTTAGTGCCTGGGAGACGGGAGGAGGAAGATAGCGGCCTCCGCCGTGAACTTTCTTCACGGCGTTTACCAGCATTTCCTGAGGCATGCCCTTGACCAGGTACCCGGTGGCGCCAGCCTCCATGGCTTGAAAGATATCCTCGTCGCCTTCATATGTGGTGAGGATGATAAAACGCGCCTTGGGCGACTGGGCGCGAATGCGGCGTATGGTCTCGACGCCGCTGATGCCGGGCAGGCGCAGATCCATTAGCGTGATGTCGGGTTGATGCAGGGCGTGCAGCTTGAGCGCCTCCTCGCCGCTGCCTGCCTGGGCGACAGTTTCAATCTCCTTGCAGGAGGAGATGAGCGCGGCAATCCCCACCCGCATGATGGGGTGATCGTCTACGATAAGTATTCTGATGGGCGGCATAAGCAAACCGATTATAAGGCCTGAAGCATGAAGCAGTCAGCCATGGCGCGGTCGGAAAGACATTATCGAGCGATGGCGGCGCGAGGAATCTCGACTTTCACGCGGGTTCCACAACGGGGAGAGCTTTCGATTGCAAATTTGCCGTCGAAGCGGCTGATTCGCTCGCGCATTCCGCGCAGGCCGAAGTGGCCTTCCGCGAAGGCTTCGGCGCTGTCAAAGCCCTCCCCGTCGTCCTTGACTGTCAACGAGAGCGACTCGGCCGCGTAGCAGATCTCAACTTCCAGGCGTTTGGCGTGGCCGTGCAGGATGGCATTGAAAACTGCCTCGCGGGCAACCATCATCAACTCATGGGTCGCGGGCAGGCTATTGGCGAACGGCTTTCCGGTGAGGCGCCAAGTCATTTCCACATCGTGTTCGCGGCCGATGCGCTCGGCCATGCGCTGGAGCGCCGTTTCCAGATCGACGATAGCGCCCTCTTCGCCGCGAAGATTCCAGACCGCCTGACGCGCTTCATCGACCGTGGCGCGAATCTGGGTGGCCGCGTAGTCGATCAGATGCAGCCTTGATTCGTCATCGTCGACTTCTCTGCTGGAGGCGGCCTCAAGCAGCGCCGAGATGCTGACGCAGCCCTGGATGAGAGTGTCGTGCATCTCGCGCGCCAGCCGCGTGCGCTCCGCCAAAACCGCCTTGAATCGTTCATGCACCTGCTTCATCCGTGTTTGATAGGCAAGTATGGAAAGCAGCGCAACCAGCAGCACGCAGAGCGCGATAAACCACGGTGTGCGGTAGAAATATGGCTTCTTCGCGAAACCGATCGATGCGCGGGCGATGTGTCCGGGCTGATCGGTCTCCCAGGCCTCCACTAGAAAAGTGTATGGGCCGGCGGAAAGATTGGTGTAGGTGGCAAGCCGCTGTTGTGCGTTCGCGTAGGTCCACCCGCGGTCATATCCGTCCAACCGGTAGCGAAAGCGAAGCTCTTCCTGCGAGCCCAGCGAGACTGGCTCCCAGGCAATCTCGACGCGCCGGCTGCCTGCCTCCAGATTCAGTTTTCCCGTCAGCGGCGCGGGACGGCCATCCACCGTGACCGTGTCGATATAAAGATTCGAGATCAGCGGATGTTCCAGCTCATCGGGCCGGATGCTCCACAATCCCTGACTGGTTGGGAACCAGGCTTCGCCGGCGCTGGTCAGAGCTCCGGCCGGCTGCGTTCCACCATAAAACTGCGCCGGCTTGCCGCCCTCGTCGGCCCTGAAGATGCGCAGGGACAGCGGCTGCTCCCGGTTTGTGGCTTGCGCGTCCAGTTCATCGCGGTTCAGCAGCATCACGCCCGAGGGGCCGCTGAACCAGAAGTTTCCGTGCTTGTCCTCAAGTATGCAATAGATGCTGTCGCTGGCCAGTCCGTTGGCCGTGGTGTAATGGGAGAGTTCTTCATTGCGATAGCGATAGAGTCCATGGGCGCGGGTGCCAATCCACAGACCGCCATCGGCATCTTGATGAAGCGCCCACACCTTCTCGTCGCCCAGCGTCGCGGTGATTCGATCGTGAAGGAACTGGCCATTCCTGTAGCGGCTCAACCCATGCTCGGTGCCGATCCAGATGGTGCCGTCGCGATCTTCCAGCAGCGATCGAATGCTGTTGTAGACCAGCCCATTCTGCGCCGTGAAGTTGTGAATGCCGTCGCGATCCAGATGGCTGACGCCATTGTCGGTTCCGATCCACAAGCTGCCGTCTCTCGACTCCAGAAAGACGCGGATAAAGTTGTTCACCAGTCCCTCGCGGGTGGTGAAATGCTTCATCCCGTGCGCCAGAAGATGATAGACGCCGCTTCCGTCGGTTCCGATCCAGAGCGAGCCGTTGCGGCTGCGCAGCAGGTTGCGAACGCGCACATCTGCCAAGCCGGGAAACCGGAAAGCGCTGGCGTGCTCGTGCTCCACATGCACCAGTTGGTTGGAGGCGGCCCAGAGCGTGCCGTCGGTATCCAGGGCAACGGTGCCAAAGTCGGAGTCGGCGGCCGAGGGCAGTTCGACCACACGAACCGGAGTGCGGCTGAGGCGCATCATGCCGGCCTGCGTTCCAATCCAGAGATTGCGGTCGGCATCCACAAAGATGGAGAGCACCGTGTTGCTCACCAGCGGCGAAGGCGCATTGAGGCGGGTTGCCTGATCGCCGCGAATTCTGAAGATGCCCTCGCCGATCGATCCGGCCCACAGCTCCCCGCTGGGCGCCTCGCGCAATGTGCGGATGGTGCCAAAGACTCCGGGCACGGGCTCGAACTTTTCGCTTCCCGGCCGCAGGCGGAACAGCCCGCCAACCGTGCCCACCCAGATGCTTCCGTCGCCGGTTTGCAAAAAGGATTTCACCTTGTTGCGGCTGTCGTTGTCAGGCAGCGAGTACTCATGAGGCTGGCCATCCTTCACCGAGTACAATCGCGATCCACCCACCCAGATGCGGCCCGTGCTGTCTTCGAGCACCGCATGAACATTGAAGACGGGCAGGCCCAACGGCTTGTCCGCCCGCTCCAGGCGGCCGTCTTTAGCCCAGAAAAGTCCATCGTCGGTGGCCACCCACAGCAGGCCATTGTGGTCCTCGGTGAGCGCGCGCACAAAGTCGGCGGTCTGGCCACTTTCAGCGGAATAGGCTTTGAACACGCCGTTGCGCCACTCGATCAATCCGCTGCCGTCGGTGCCGATCCATAGCCGGCCATCGTGAGCGGCAAGCAGGCAGAAGACGCTGTTCTCGCCAAAGGCCGGCGTATTTTCATGCGCAAACAGGCTGAAGCGCGCACCGTCAAAGCGCAGCAGCCCGCCGCTGGTGCCCACCCAAAGATAGCCATCGGCGGTTTGCGCAAAGGCCTGAACCGTCTCCTCCGGCAAGCCATCCTGAGACTGCCAGGAACGGATCGTATAATTCCAATTCTCCTCGCCGGTCACGGATCTTTGCGCTGCCGGTTCCTGAGCCTGCGTTCTTCCGCCGGCCCAGAGGCCCATAAAAATGAGGACGGCAAGAAAAACATGGCGCGGAAAGCGCACGGCAGATGGTTGCGCTTGCCAATGCGAGAGCCTTTGAAGCGAATGTTGGGCAGCGTTCACGCAAAGGCCTCCGCGCGCCATCTCATCTGAGTTCACCTAATGCAGGTCCATCAGTTATCTTCGCTCATTACGGATGCTTTGAACAACCTCGCCTTGCATCCACAATAAACCGCGGGCAAAAAGCCAAGAAGCAGTCCCGCTTTCCGCCAATTCAAACGCACTCAACCCGCGGCCTCTTATTGAATAAACGATCATGGCTGCCGGTGAATCAATTTCCCGCGGTATGCCTTGTAGTCGGGCCAGCCTGGCCGGCATGCTCAGTCGTTTTCCCTCATGCCTGACAGCGAAAATAGTGACGCCAAATCTCAAAATCGCACCAAGCAATATTTCTTACAGATTCCTGCGCAGAACCGCAAAAAGTAACAAAAACAACAAGTAAGAAGTGTCGGGATTGGTTACTTTTATTGGGTACGGAGAGCATCCTTTCGAGACCAATTCCAGAGCGGAGGAAGAGCCCGGGCTAGATGATATAATGCGTGGTAACACATTGAATATAAGAGACTTGAATTCTCAAGCCCTAACCAAGGCACCGTTTCATGGCCGCGCGGTTCTCGCTCGGGGATCTTTGCCGCGCGTCTTGAAAATGAACAGTTTCTTGCCTCGTGAAGCCTAGGACTGGCATCCTGCAATGCTGTTTCACTGGAGTTTATTTTGATATTCAATATAGGCCAGCAAAACAGTGCTATGGTGTTTATATGGACCACATAAATTCCAAATTTCTTTCGGCTGCATGATAGCGCTTGCTTTCATTCGGCCTTGAGAAATGCAGAATTGTGAAAGTCCATACGGTGCTTTTCAGAAGAGAACGAAGAGGCTCATCTCTGTGAGCATGGCGAAGCCTTTTCTTAATCATGGATTTCATCTCTCGATGTGCTTGAGCTTGGTTGTGATTCGGGTTTCCGAAGCATTGTGCTTGGCTTGAAAGCGGAATCGGCTCGTTGGTCGTGCTCTTTCTTTTGAGAAGTGGAATCCCTTATTGCTTTACAAATGATCGCACTTGCTTGCAATCTCAAAAGGCTATTTACAGATCGAAATCTTTAACCGGTTGCCTGGACCGAATCAGTGGTGACATCTCATGCATGAGTTTTACGAAAGCCTTTCTGCAACTCTTTTATTGGCCCCGGAGCGGGTGAGGCAATCGGCCAGAGTCTTTGTACATAGATCGATGAAATCGGCCGCGATTTGGATGGTCATTGATGTGCTGACCGTCTTTGTAGCCGCTATGCTTGCCGCTATCTATGAGATGCACGAAGTTCCGGTGACGGGTGCTAGAGCGTCATGGTATGGGTTGCTGATTCAAGATCGCTCAAAGTGGATTCTGCTGATTCTTCTCTGCTGCTTCTGCGTAACTCTAATCTATACAAACCGGCGTCTCAGCCTTTATGCGCCCAAGAGGCTCACTGGCTATCTTCACGAGCAGCGGTTGAGCGCACAGGCCAGCCTCAGTTGTGGTTTGCTGATTGCCGGCGCGGTCTACATGCTCCATGCAAGCGATATTCCTCGGCGCATTATCCTGGTTACGGTGGGGCTGGTTACGATCTGCTTGAGCTTGCGCCGCCTTGTTTACAGGATGCTGCTTCATCGCGATTTCAAGCGCGGCATTGGAAATCGCAACGTGCTCATCCTGGGCACCGGGCCCGATGCGCAGGCTCTGCGTTTTTCCTTTGATAACTTCCGGCAGCGAGGGTATATCTTCAAGGGATTTATCGGACTTCCCGGCACCGATTCGCGCGACTCCGCGACTCGCGGCGACGTGATCGGCTCTGTTGATACCCTTTTCCAGGAGGCCGATCGGAACTTTGTGGATGAAATATTTGTCACCGCTCCATGCGACAGGCAGATTCTCAAGCGCGTCCTGGAAGAAGCTCAAATTCACGGAGTGGACTTGAGGCTGGTCCCCGACATGCATGGCGGGCTTCTATGGAATAGCCCCATCGAGTATGTTGGCCAGTTTATTACTCTGCCTCTGTATTGTGGCGAGTTTCCCGAGGGGAAACTGCTCATCAAGCGGGGGCTGGATATTGCGGTTTCAAGCATCGCTTTGCTCCTTCTCGCTCCGTTTTTTGCGGCGATTGCACTCGCCATTAAATGGGATTCAAAAGGCCCTGTATTTTATCTTTCCGAACGAATTGGCAAGAAAGGCCGGGTCTTTCGCTGCATCAAGTTTCGCACCATGACGGCCGATGCGGAGACGAGGCGCGCGGAACTGAAACAAATGAATGAGCGGGACCGTGTGCTCTTCAAAATTGCAAATGACCCTCGCATCACCAGACTGGGTAGGTTGCTGCGCAAATTCTCGCTGGACGAATTGCCTCAGTTCTTCAATGTTCTTCACGGCGACATGAGCGTGGTTGGCCCGCGGCCGCCGATGGCCGACGAGGTGCGAGAGTACGAGTTGAGCCATCTCCGCCGCCTCGCCGTAACTCCCGGCATTACAGGCTTGTGGCAGGTGCAGGCGCGCCAGGATCCATCTTTCGATCACTATATCTCGTGCGATATATCCTACATCAATAACTGGAGCATCTGGCTGGATTTGAAGATTATCGTGCGCACTGTCGGAGTTGTTTGCTCCGGAACGGGGTCATGATGAGTCGGGCCGCTTGTGCGTCCACGCCGTTACTAACGTGGTTAAAAATGAATCCCCGGCGTTGACTGAAAGCCCGGATTAGAATCGTTGCGGAGTAGGATTATCAGGGAAATATACGTCCGACGATTAATGAATCAATCGGGACTTGGTGGCTAGACGGGCTGCGTACTTGGTTAGAACCTTGAAACTCGACCGTTGAAAGCGAGGATAATTCTTTGGAAACTCTTCAAGAAGATGAGATGAGTTTGCGCGACCTTCTAAATATCTATAAGAAGAGACGCCGGGTAGTATATGGCACGGTACTGCTTTTTGGCTGCTTATGCGCGATTTACTGTGCCGTTTGCACTCGGCGATATGAGGCAACGGGAACGGTTCAAATTCAAACGGAGAGCTCCGACGTGCTGGGCTTGGACAGTCTGATGAGCGAAGCGGGCGGTTCCTCCAATTTCGATCCGATGGAAGCCAATCTGATCATTGAAACTCAGGCGACTATCCTGCAGTCGGATACGCTGGCGCTGCGCACAATTGAGAAGCTGCAATTGGAAAGTACGCGGGATTTCCGGCCGCATTGGAATCCAATTGGCTGGTTCTTCGGCCTGTTTTCCCCGCGTGGCATTGCAGACGCGCCGGGAGCCCGGCTGGAAGATGCTCCAGGACGTCGCAGCTTCGCATTGTCGGTGTTTGCCCGGAATCTGAAAGTGAAGCCGGTTTCCGGGACGCGCCTGATTGAGATCGATTATCTCAATCCAGATCCAAAGCTTGCCGCGGCTGTCGTGAATGAATTGACAGAGGAGTTGGTGACTTACACCTTCGAGACGCGATACAACGCAACCAATCAGGCATCCAACTGGCTGGCCGGGCAGTTGTCCGAGTTGCGCCAGCAGAGCGAAGACCTGCAAGCAAAGGTTGTGAACCTGGAGCGGCAATCGGGTGTCTACAGTCTGGGCACAGTGGACGCGCAGGGTCGTGAACAACAGTATTCCGGAGTGCTGGACCAGTTGCAGCAATCCACAATCTCACTTAACCAGGCTCGCCAAAATCGCATCTTGAAGGGCGCCGTTAAACAGGCAGCCGATACGGGCGATGCGGAGATGCTCTCCGGTTTGGCTGGCAACTCGGTAGGCAGCGGGGGTGCTTCTCAGTCGATGAGCGGCTCGCTGACATTGATACAGAGTCTGCGCCAACAAGAAGCGACTCAGCAGGCAGTTCTGCAGGAAGCGGAGGCAAAATACGGCTCATCGTATCCCAAGTTTGCCGAGATCAAAGGCAATATCGCGGGTCTTGATCGCTCCATACAGGATGAAGTTGGTCGGCTCAGAAAGCGCGCCGATAGCGATTATGCAGTAGCTGTCCAAACGGAGAACAGCGTAATCGCCCAATTCGACATGGCAAAGGCGCAGGCAGATAAACTGAATGACAAGGCCATCGAATATGCTATTGTTCGCCAGGAAGCGGAACAAAGCCGTGGACTATATGAGGATATGCTCAAGCGTTTGAAGGAAGCAGGAGTTCTTCAAGGGTTGAAATCCTCGAATATTACTGTGGTGGATCCAGGACGCGTCCCATCGAGCCCCAAAAAACCAAATATCCCACTCTATATGATTACCGCATTGGGAGGAGGGTTCTTCCTGGGCTCCTTGCTGGGCTTACTGGTTGAAACGCTGGACAACAGAATCGGCGGCACTGAGGAAGTGGAACAATTGACCGGGCAGTCTCTTTTTGGAGCAACGCCTCTTATCGACGAAATGACGCGTCATCCTGCTCATGAAGGACCGGTGCATTTGACCTCGTTGCATGATCCTCTTTCGACCTTTGCGGAAGCTATGCGGTCTATTCGAACCGCTGTTTTGTTGACTGGCGGGGGAGATCAATCGCGTGTCATTCTAGTGACAAGTTCGATTCCGCTGGAAGGCAAAACCACTGTTAGCGCCAATCTGGCCGCTGTTTTAGCACAATCGAATCGAAGAGTTCTTCTTGTTGACCTGGATATGCGCCGCGGCGCGCTTCGCCATAAACTGGGACTGCCCGCCGCTACTGGTTTAAGCGAGTTGCTGGCGGGACAACGGAAAGAGCCGCAGTTGGCTTCGATCGATGGCCTGCCAACCTTGGATGTTTTGCAGTCGGGAACGCCTCCGCCCAATCCCTCTGAGTTATTGGACTTGAAAATTCGCGAATGGCTTGCCGTCTGGCGCGAAAAATACGATTTTATTGTGCTGGACTCCCCGCCTTTGCTTCCCGTAACCGATGCCCAGATTGTGCATCCACTTGCGGATCTTACTCTGCTGCTGTCGCGAAGCGGGTTGACGGAGCGCTCTCAATTGAAGCGCAGTTATCGGCTGTTGACCGATAACGGCAAGCATTTCGTAGGCGTGATCTTGAATGGCTTGCGGCCGGAAGACAAGAGTTACTATGGCTACTACGGCTACCGCAAGTATTCCTATAACTATGGGAAGGACGGCCATGCGAAATCTGAGTAATTGGATGATGCTCTTGCTGTTGCTGGCTCCTGGAGTGGCGGCGCAAACCAACGAAAGCCTGCTCATCGGGCCGGGTGACCAATTGCATGTGAAGGTCTTCGACACCCCGGAACTTGAACAGAGCGCGCGCGTCACCGACGGTGGCGAACTTCCACTGGTTTTAGGAGGCAGCGTCAAAGTCGCCGGCTTGACGCCGGCGCAAGCGGGCAAAGCCATCGAAGAAGAACTCAAGGGCGGACATATCCTTTTGAATCCGCGAGTACTGGTAACTGTCGAGCAATATGCCACGCTAAGCGTTTCCGTTCTTGGCGAAGTAAAGACTCCGGGCGCTTATTCTGTCGCTACGCCGCGCTCCATTCTGAATGTTCTGAGTCTTGCCGGAGGGCTTACCGAGTTAGCCGATCGCAGAGTGCTGATTGAGCGTCATGGAACGCAAGAGAAGATTGCCTGCTTTATCTCCAATACTCCGGCAACTGCGCTGGAGGAAGCGGTGCAAGTTAATCCGGGAGATACGGTCTTTGTTCCCAAGGCGGGTATCGTGTATGCGCTTGGTTCCGTGGCGCATCCGGGCGGCTACACCATGACCAATAATGAGGGACGAACCAGCGTGCTCGAACTAATTGCGCGCGCTGGAGGAGCAAATACCTCTGCCGCGACGGCTCATGGAAAACTGATTCGTAAATCCGCTAGCGGATATGTGGAGATTCCGCTTCCATTGAACAAAATGATGAATGGAGAACAAGTGGATATGCAGTTGCAGGCGGATGACATCGTCTACTTACCCTTTAGTTATCTGCGAAACTTTGTCATTAACTCGGCCGAAATTGCCGCAACTATTGCTTCGGCTGCCATCTACAGATTTTAGCAACTAAACGTCTTTTTGTGCGATCCTGGTGCCCCTAAAATGGGAAACTGCTGCTAGAGTTAGCAGAATAAAAGAGCGCATTTCTATTTGACGTGAGTCGCGAGGACATAATTAAGAATCTTGTGCGAGCGCCATCAACTCTGGCGAAAAATACTGCATGGACATTGCTGGGCCGCGTCCTTAGAGTCGTGGCTCAGGCCATCTATTTTTTTTCGCTCGCCCGGTCCCTCGGGGTGGCCGAATATGGTGCGTTTGTCGGAGCTATAGCGACGGTATCGATTATTGCACCGTTTTCAAGCCTCGGATCGGGAAACCTCCTGATTAAGCACGTCTCGCAAGACCGCTCCGCATTTTGCCGATCTTGGGGGGAAGCATTAATAATCACTGTGCTTTCCGGCGTGTTTCTTTCATTGGTTGGCACGATAATCTCAAGTTTGTTCTTGCCGGTAACAATTTCTTGGAAGCTCGTTCTCCTGCTGGCCGTGGCCGACCTGATTTTTGCGCGAATTGCGGAAGTTGCTGCGCAGGCTTTTCAGGCGATCGAGGATGTTCGAACGGCTTCTGCACTTATGCTCGGCTTCGGAGTTTGCCGGATGCTGGCGGCACTTGCGTTAATGATTATTCTCCATCGCGCTTCGGCATTGACTTGGGCTCTGTTGTATCTTCTTAGCAGCGTGGTTCCATGTTTTGGCGCCATCCTTGTGGTCAATTTGAAGATAGGCATGCCGTCTTACGCCTTTTCAGTCCGCTCTGGAGAGTTACTGCAAGGTTTTTATTTTGCTATTAGCCTGTCGGCCCAGACAATATACAACGATGTTGACAAGATCATGCTGGTGCGGATGGCTGGGTTGAGGCCGGCAGGCATTTACGGTGCGGCCTATCGTCTGGTCGATGTGGCGTGCGCGCCTCTCGGTGCTCTTTTGTATGCAGCATATCCGCGCTTCTTTCTGCTTGGGAAACAGGGCATTCACGCATGTCTTCAATTCGCTAGACGCCTTGTTGCTCGAAGCGCCATCTGGGGTATCGTGGCATCGACTGGTCTCTTTGTCTGCGCCCCGCTCTTGCTCCCTATCCTCGGCCGTCAGTATGCGGACTCTGTCGCGGCGCTTCGATGGCTGGCTCCGATTGTTTTGCTTCGCTGCGTTCACTACCTCGCCGCCGATACTCTGACTGGCTGCGGCTACCAGGGGCTTCGAAGTTCGATTCAAGTTCTGGTCGCGATTGTGAACGTGTCTCTCAATATGGTCATTCTCCCTCGCTATTCCTGGCGCGGTGCCGCGTGGACTAGCCTTATCTCTGACGGCATCCTTCTACTAGCTTTGTGGTCTTCGGTGCTTATTTTAGCGCGAATTTCTAAAGGAGGAGAATCAACGATACGGCCAGGCAGCCAACCTTCCGTGCTTTCTCTTCAAACCACCTTTCCAGATGAAGCCAAACTGAGTAGCCCGCAATTGGAGTGCAACAATGCCGATTAGTGGCTTAAGCCGGAAACTAGACATTGGGGCGGTGATCGCAGCGTATGTCTTGTCGAGCGGGATGCTGTATGCTTTGATTTTCACCGACGGTTCATCCATAGCTCAAACGGCAACTACCGGCATGATTGTGCCTCAGATATTATGGTCTATTGTTTATTTGTATATTCTTATCCGCGCACTTCAGAACGGTAATGCTATGATGCAAATAACTTTGTCGAATAAGCCGCTGCTGTTGCTGCCTCTGTTGGCTTGCAGCTCGTTCTTGTGGTCGCAAGCGCCCTTTACGGCGATCAGAAGATCGATTGCGCTCTTGTTTACCTATCTGCTTGGTGCATTTATCGCTCTAAAGTTTACCATTCGCCAACAACTCGTGATACTTAGTGGTGTGTTGCTGATAGCTGCCTGTGCAAGTTATGCGGCTGAGTTAATTTTTCCCGGCGCAATTCAATCAATTGAAAATATCCCAGGTACATGGCACGGAGTATTCGATCACAAGAATCATCTCAGCCAGATGATGCTTCTTTGCGTACTCGCGCTCGCTTGTCTACTGGCGCTTCAGGTCCGGTATCGTACAGTCATTCTTTCGGGAATTGCCTTTTGTCTCGGGCTGGTCGTCCTTTCCCGTTCGGCGACTGGAATTGTTGTTGGTCTCGGACTTTTCGTAAGCTACATCATTATTCGGACAACAAGGGGGAGCGGTAAGACCGCGATTATTCGGCTATGTATTATCGGAGTTCTAGCCGCTGGCGCCTCTCTCTATGTGAGCACCCATAGCGACGATCTGCTGAGAGTCTTAGGAAAATCAAATACGTTAACTGGCAGAACAGACATTTGGGCATATTCGCTGCTTTCTGTCGCTAAACGTCCTCTATTAGGTTACGGATATTCTACATTCTGGCATGTCAGTGATGAGGCGATCAATGTGAGATTGCTATTGGCCAATCACTGGGACACCCCTGGAGCTCACAATGGATATATTGAGGTTCTGCTAGAGTTGGGCGTGGTCGGATTGGTGCTTCTTGTTTATAATCTCCTAGCTGTTTTGGCGCGTTGCGTAAGACTATCTGTAGTTCAGAGGGATCTTATAAGTATTTGGCCGCTTATGCTGACATTGTTTCTGATTGGCAGTGGATTCAGTGAAAATACACTTTTACTGGACAATTCCCTATTCTGGTTTTTGTTTACCACCGCTGCATTTGGAACATATCGACGTAGTTTCTTGCCAAAATGAGCCGAATTCCATCAATTCCGTTGTCTATTGCGCCTGAAATCAAAGTTGGCCTGCTAACGGGCGGCGGAGATAGGCACTACGCATTTGGCTTGGTGATGGCGCTGATAGCAAAGGGTGTGCGAATGGACGTGATCGGCGGCGACTTGGTTGACAGCCCAGAAATGCACAGCACCGCCGGATTGCGATATTTCAATTTGCATGGCAGCAACCGAACAGTATCCTTCGTTCGCAAGGTCAAGCGGATTCTTGTCATATACGCCCGACTGCTCCGATACGCAGTTTTTGCGGAGCCGCGGGTTTTTCATATCTTATGGAATAATAAGTTACAGTTCTTTGACAGAACTCTGCTTATGCTTTATTACAAGCTTTTAGGAAAAAGAATCGTTCTTACAGCGCACAACGTAAATGCCGGCAGAAGAGACCTGAAGGATTCTATACTCAATCGATTAACCCTAGAATTCCAGTACAGAGTTGCCGATCACATATTCGTCCACACGAAAAAGATGAAGGAAGAACTAAAGAACACATATCATGTTGATGAAACTGCGGTTACAATCATTCCTTATGGCATTAATAATGCAGTACCTCAGACCGATCTTACTCCAATGGAGGCCAGGCAGCGGTTGGGAATCCGAGTCGGTGAAAGAGTGATTCTCTTCTTTGGCACCATCAGGCCTTACAAAGGACTCGAATACTTGGTGGCTGCGTTCCAGCAATTATCGACTGAACAGGATAATTGGCGGCTCATCATAGCCGGAAGTCGCACAAAAGGACACGAGACGTACCTGAAGGATATATTGCTGACGGTTAGCAGCGGGTGCAATTGTGAGCATGTCATTCAAAAGATCGACCGCATTCCGGACGACGAAATAGAGATGTATTTTAAGGCAGCGGACACCGCCGTGTTGCCCTATACCGAGATTTTTCAGAGCGGCATTGCCTTCCTGGCATATAGCTTTGGGCTCCCGCTGATAGCGACAGACGTGGGGTCTTTCAGAGAGGACATTATCGAGGGACGAACCGGATTTATTTGCAAGCCGAAGGACGCAACGGATTTGGCCGTCACGATTCGGAGATACTTTGATAGCGATTTATATAAGGAGTTGGACCATCGGCGTCAGGAGGTTCGTGATTACATGCTTTCTGAACACTCTTGGGAAGTCGTAAGCGAAATGACTAGAAATGTATATCTGCGCCTGCTGGAAGTATCAGGATAGCACGATTGATTGCTGCGGAAACCGCCGTTTCGCGGCTGTAAATATAGAAGCTCAGGGCTGTGAAGTGTACCGTAGGAATTGTCAATTGTACGCTTGTATCGCAAACTGTAGCTTTGCGCGTCGGCAACATGGAGAGGATATTTGTACATCCCGGTAGTGACTATGAGTATTGTTTACGTGCAAGGAAAGCCGGATTCAGGTCTAGATCGCTACCGGTGTTATCGTAGTCGGTAATCGAAATTCAATCGACGGAGCCCGGATGGACCGCGGACTTTTGTTCTAGAAGCGGTGGAAGCATCTGACTAGTTCAAAGGAGATACCCTTTTACGAGGCCACTCTATATTACTTCAGAAACTATGGGCTTCTCTGGTTTTGCATCTGATTCTCCATATGTGAAGACCGTACTTGGGATTGGTCGGACGGGCAGGATTGATCCCGACAGGCAACAGCGCCTCGGCAAACAAATGATTTAAGACTCAGTCGAGCTTAGGCGTCTTGATTGAATAGATGATCATTAAGCGCCGCTTACTGTTATCCTCCTGCTTCCTGGTCCGTAAGGAGCGCGAACGCCGGCGGCAACAAAACCCAAACCTGGTTAATTCCCTTTATACCGGAGGCTCTTCGATGCGTCAGGGACTTAGTAATGAGAACATTATTTGTTTCGCGGGCGAGGATTGGTGGTATCACCATCCTCATTCAAAAAATCATATTCTGAAGCGGCTCGCGCGAAACAATCGAGTTCTATTTATCAATTCAATATCAATGGGATTGCCCTCAATCTCGAATCCGGATTTTTTTCTCAAGATTAGGAGAAAGCTGAAGAGCTATCTTCGATGGCTCAAAAAGGCTCCAGAGGGGCTCTGGGTTATGACTCCCATTGTCCTTCCATTTTATGGGTCCAGAGTAGCTCGCGCGATAAACGGCTGGCTGCTTCCGCTGCAAATACGAATAGCAATGCGGCTGTGCGGAATGCGGAGTAGCCCAATTATCTGGGCAGCCATTCCGACTGCGGCCGATGCCGTTGAAAAGCTTCCTTGCAAGCTGCTTCTTTACCATGTGTCGGATAAATATGATGCAAATGAAGATAGCGCCATCGCAAAAGATTCGATTCGCGCTCTTCACGAACGCCTGAAGGAGTGCGCCGCAATTGTTTTTTATTCAGGGCGAAAACTGTTTGCAGAAGCAAATGAGCCGCATCGATATTATTTGGAGCAGGCTGTCGACTTTGACCATTTTGCCAAGGAAGATACAGAAAACGTCGAGGAGATGGAAGCGGTTCCACATCCTATTCTTGGATATTTTGGAGCAATGGACTATGTCATGGATGTGGAGTTAATGGCCGAAGTGGCCCGCCGCCGGCCTGATTGGCACTGGGTCATGATTGGTAACCAATCCAACCTGGTTCGGCTTCAAGAGGCGAATGTTCACTTTCTTGGTTCGAAACCTTATGCGGATTTACCGGGATATGTTCGATACTTTGATGTGTGCGTATTGCCGTGGAAGTTGGATAACGTATTTGTTGGCTATGGAAGCGCAATCAAGGTGCGAGAGTATCTAGCAACGGGAAAGCCCGTGGTGATTGCCCCATTATATGAGTTTGCAAAGACGCCAGGAGTACGCAGGTTTCATTCAGTGGACGAGTTTATTGCGCAAATCGAGGACGCGTTGCAAAAGGATACGGGCAAGGATAAGCAGATTCGCCAGGATTCCGTCAGAGACAGCACGTGGGATATTCGGGCGATGGAAGTCGGCGCACTGATTGCGAAGCTGCTTAAACGCCAGGCTGCCAGCACCGTGCAAGTAAGGTTTTCACACGACGCCTCTGTGGAAGCCGCGGAAGAAGCGAGGCGATGCAATGTCTGATGTTGCCGTCTGGAAGCAGCAAAGCGCGGCCTATCCGCTTGATCCTCCGTTCCATCCAGCTGAGCAGTTTCCCGAACTGCGGCTCAGCGGAATTGACGAATCGAATCTCGTCTACGACTCGGTGCGGCAGTTATTTCGCCTACTGAAATACGATGAGGCAAATTACGGGACGGAGGATTGGAATCCATTAGGATGGCTGGTGCGGCCAGGGCTGACGGTGTTGATTAAGCCAAATATGGTGCGGCAGGAGACATTGGACAATCGCGGTGAATGGCTGCATGTGATCAGTCACGGCTCCGTTGTGCGCGCGGTGATCGACTTTGTTTACATAGCGCTCAAAGGGCGCGGACGCATTCAGGTGGCCGATGCACCGCAGGGCGACTCGAATATGGAGTTACTGCGGCAACGCTTCGGCATCGATGCTATCCAGAAGGCCTATCGCGATCAGTTTCAGTTTGAGATTGAATTCCTCGACCTGCGGGATGAGATATGGAATGACCGCAATGGAGTTATGGGAGACCGGAGGAAACTGCCAGGCGATCCGCTGGGAACAGTGAAATTCGATTTGGGAGCGGATAGCTGTTTTCGCGAGGTGGACTATCTGAAGCGCCGCTATTATGGAGCGTTTTACGATGAAGACCAGACGAATTATCATCATTCCGAGGGAAGGCACGAGTATGTTCTGGCTAAGTCACCGCTGGCTGCCGACGTCATCGTCAGTGTGCCGAAGCTGAAGACGCATAAGAAAGTCGGAGTCACGCTCAATTTGAAGGGCGTCGTAGGAATTACAGCGGATAAGAACTGCCTTCCACATTACTCCTTGGGCGCTCCGGAGAAGAATGGGGATCAGTTTCCCGCGAAGAAGCGCATAGAGGGTTCGGTCGTCCGGTTTGCAAAGAAGCGCCTGGCGGGCGGCAATCGAGTGGCAGTCTTTATAGCCAAGATGGTGAAGGGAATCATGTATCGCATCTTTGGCGATGGCAAGCGAACGATCCGCGCGGGCAACTGGTGGGGCAACGATACCTGCTGGAGAATGACGCTGGACCTAAATCGAATCCTCTTGTATGGGAATCCGGATGGGAGTTGGAGGGAGACTCCCAAGCCATATCTGTCTGTGATTGATGGAATTGTCGGAATGGAAGGCGATGGCCCGATGGGCGGCATTCCCAAGCATTGCGGCATTCTTCTCGGAGGCAAGAATCCGGCGGTGGTTGATGCCGCAGCCGCGACCATAATGGGTTTCGACTGCGCCGCCATTCCGTTAATAAATCGCAGTTTCGACGAACTCCGCTTGCCAATCGGAAAAGGAAACTGGCGAAAGATAACTATTACTTCGAATATCGATGAATTCAATACAAGCGTAGACGAGTTAATTTCGCCCATGCCTTTTTTGGCTCATTGGGGCTGGCGCGGAGCGATTGAATTGAAGAACGCGCCGAAGACGCCGAGGAATGGAGAAGAGTGCGATGCAGTATGATCCGGGATGGCGCCGCACCATGTACGACCATGCCCCGTTTGCGTTGAAGACGCTGATGGCTACAGCATACGGTGTTATTCAGCGGCGCGAGCGCTTCAATCCGTCGATGCGCGCGTTGGCTCGGCAAATCGCGGAACTCAGTGTTTCGCCGACTGATGTTATCGAACGCTATCAACTCCAGGAACTGCGCCGGTTTCTGATTGAAGCTGGGCGCGAGGTTCCTTACTATCGCTCGTTGTTTCAAGTACTGCACTTCAATCCCAGCGCGCTGGAACGAATCGAACAGTTAGCTGCATTGCCGATTCTGACCAAAGAGCAAGTGCGGCAGAATCTCACCGAGTTATTGCCCGGCAACCTTGCCGCGCAGCATTGGATGTGGCGGCACACAAGCGGCACAACCGGTAAGGCGTTGCGGTTTCCAGAATCGGCGGAGTGTGCGCAACGCGAATTTGCCTTTCGTATTGAACACTACCGCTGGGCGGGAGTAGATCTTTTTTTGCGGCCTCGCGTGGCATACGCGGCAGGTCATCCAGTTACTTCCGCTCGGCAGAAAAATCCGCCGTTCTGGATAGGCGATTATGGAAATCGCTACCTTTTTCTTTCGTCGTATCACTTTGCTGAAGCTAACATGACGGCGTATTTGAAGAGGTTGCAGAGCTTCTCGCCGCAGGTAATTGCCGGTTATCCATCCTCGCTCTATCTGTTGGCCCAGGCGGTCCTGCGCCTCGGATGCGATAAACTCCGCCCAAGAGCTGTTTTTGCTTCCTCTGAAACGCTCTTTGATGCCCAGCGAAGCGTCATTGAAACGGCATTTGGATGCAAAGCGTACTCATTTTACGGGAACACGGAGTGCTGCGGAATGACGATGGAATGCGAGTACGGCCTCCATCATGGAAGGTTGGATCATAGCTTGATGGAAGTGGTAGACGAGAATGGAGCCGCTTCGAACCACGGCCGCTTGATTTGCACCGGATTTGGAAATTCCGGGTTCCCTCTGATACGCTACGACACCGGGGATATGGTAACGCTCGCGGCCAGGAAGGAGTGCGAATGCGGCAGGCATGGCCTGCTCTTTGAACGTGTCGAAGGGCGTCGGGAAGAGTACATTTGCACGCCGGATGGGCGAAAAGTTGGCCGTTTGGATCATCTCTTCAAAGACGCCGTGAACGTTGTGGAAGCGCAACTGGTCCAGCACGACTGCGGTTCATTGATCGTGCGAGTTGTGCGTCGTCCGGAGTATAGCGCCGCTGATGAAAATGCGATCGCTAACGAAGCGCGCTTGCGGCTTGGCTCGGAGATTCGCTTGCTGTTTGAATATGTGGAGGCATTGCAACGCACACCGAATGGAAAGTTGCGTTTCGTCGTGTCCACTGTCCCCCAAACTGCGTTGTATCAACCTATCTGATCGTGGGTTTCTCACTGCAACAATTAAGAAGGCATTTGTCTGCCGCAGAATGAAAGAGGGTTATTCGGGATGGATTATTTCGGAATTAACAAAGACTTGCGCCAGATTGCCACGCGGAGCCGGGCATGGAGATGATAACGCGGCGCAACAAAACTAGTATTGTTATTCAGGAAGGCAATGAATATCCTCGGATAGTCGATTTTTTGTGTGCGGATCTTGATTTTCAGCGCGTACACCTTCAATACGGATCGCCTGTTGCTTGTGGCAAGCTAACACTGTTGCGCAAACTGCTGGTTAATTCGCTTAGTTTTCTCAACTACCTGAGACAGGGTAGGAACTTCGAAGAAATTATTGTGTTCGGGCATATTGGAATCATGGTGAGGCTGCTTGGACGGCTAAGAATTATTCGCTATTCGAAGTTGTTTTGTCTTGGTTTCTTCGTTCATTCACCTCGGTATTTTTGGATTCTACGGATTTTTCTTTTTGATTCGCCTAGCGATCATTACATAGTCTTCAGCGAGCATGAAGTGTCTTTGTACCATGCTTATCTTCGCATTGATAAATCAAGAATGCACCACCTGCGCTATGTTCAATGGGACCGCGAGTTGCAGGGTCCAATGCTCGCTAGACCGGAGGATGCGTGGCCTGACGCGTACTACTTTAGCGGCGGTTATAGCAATCGCGACTTTCTATCGTTAATCGTTGCATTTCAGAATCTTTCTGCAAATCTTGTAATCATTTGCTCGGCAAATAACAAGGAATTGGATGACATAGAAGTCCCTTCCAATATCAAGATTTTTCGGGATGTGTCGAGCGAACGCTTTAACGCATTCGTTCAACACGCTAAGGCAGGAATCATCCCTCTCAAACACAATACCGGTGCCTGCGGCCAGAGCGTAATGTTAAGGCTAATGCGATACAAGAAGGCAGTAATTGCAAGCGATATCGCCGTGATTCGAGATTATATCGATAACGGCGTAACGGGTTTTCTTGTAGAGGATACAGCGGGCGAACTTCCGGCGATTGTAAAGAGATTCGAAGCAGAACCTTGCCTCGCCGCCAATATGGGCTTGGCTGCTTATCATCTCTACCAAACGAGGTTCTCAAGCCAAGCGGGCTTTTCCGCCCTTCGACAGATTCTAGGCCGCGTGGATGAAGCGGCAATCGCGAGTTAGTGCCCAAGTGTCACGGTGATACTCTGCTCTTGCATATCTCCAAAATCCCTTGTGAGGTTCTTGTGAAAACCGAGTTAAATAAAAAATATCGGATCATGAATATTGTGGGCGCGCGCCCGAATATGGTGAAAATGGCGCCGTTGATGCGCGCCATGAAACGAATTCCGGAACTTGACCCGGTGCTGGTGCATACTGGTCAGCATTACGACTATCTGATGTCGCAAGTTTTTTTTGAGCAATTGGGCATGCCCGCGCCGAATTACAACCTGGAAGTCGGCTCCGGTTCACAGCATGATCAAACTGCGGAGATTATCAAGCGCTTTGGAGAAGTTGTGCGGAAAGATCGTCCCGACATGGTGGTTGTTGTTGGAGATGTCAATTCAACAATTGCCTGTTCGCTGGTAGCAGCCAAAGAGAGAATTCCGCTGGCGCACGTCGAAGCTGGTCTGCGCAGCGGGGACCGCACAATGCCCGAAGAGATCAACCGGCTATTGACCGACTCGATCTCGGACCTGCTTTTCACCACAGAAGAAAGCGGCAATGCGAACCTGCGCCGCGAGGGCGTTCCAGCTAACAAAGTTTTCTTCGTGGGCAACATCATGATCGACTCTCTGGTGCAATCGATCAAGACTGCCCGTGAATCCGAATTAGCTGTGAATTTGGCGTTGCGGCGGCGAGGATATGGCGTATTGACGCTGCATCGTCCGGCAAATGTTGATGACGTGGACAAGCTGCGCGCCGTGTTATTGGCAGTTAAAGAAATTGCTCGCGAGTTGCCTATACTGTTTCCCGTGCATCCGCGAACGCAAGCGAGAATTGCCGCGGCCGGAATTGAAGACATGCATAGTTGGGACGGCAAGCGCGCAATTCAAGGCAACGGCGTGTGGATGATGGGGCCAGCCACATATTTGGACTTTCTCGGCATTGTGGATGGAGCGGCATTAGTTATTACAGACTCTGGAGGAATTCAAGAGGAATCGACATTTATGGGAGTTCCCTGCTTGACATTCCGCGATAACACCGAGCGCCCCGCTACGATCGAACATGGCACCAACATTCTTGTGGGAACCGATCCAGCGGCGTTGCTTTATCATGCGGCCGAGGTGCGGCGCAAAATGAAATTAGGCCAAAGGTCTGAGTATAGAATCCCACCACTTTGGGATGGCCATGCCGCGGAGCGGATCGTCGAGCAACTGCATCGTCATTTAATTGAGCTTTCCAAGAGCTAGCTACCGCGCCGCGAGAAAGTCACCGCCAGCATGCGTCCTTTGAGTTATATCCTTTGCGGCGAGTCTCCTGGGGACGTTTGCCGCGAGGCTATTTCGGTATTGCGAAGGCGCTGGAGACGGCGACAGTTTCCGCGTCTGCTCGTGAACCCGGATACGCCGGTAACACTTCGAGTGCTTCCGTATTTTCGACCTAACAGCGTGCTGACGCTTGATAGTTTGTTTGCCAAGCCGATTCTCGCTATTGCAAATCTGATCTGCGCCGGGCAATTTGCGTTTCTCGGATATGGGACTCAGCAGTTGGGAATGCCGCCGAATTGGGATCGCGATTTTATTTCCGGCGGGAAATGGACTGTAAGGAAATCACGCCCGAAAGCACTTCTGCAAGGTTCGGATCCAAAGGTTCCATGGGAACTGTCCCGATTGCAGTTTCTTCCGGTTTTAGGCAAAGCGTACTGGATTTCTGGAGCGCAAAAATACCGCCGGGCCGGCGAGATACTGCTGGAAGACTGGGTGAAAGAAAACCCCGTCGGAAGTACCATAAACTGGGCCAACGCGATGGAGCCGGCGCTGCGAGCTGTCAGTATCTGCCAATTCCTCAGCCTGACTTTAATGGAGGATGAGCCGCGGTCTGAATGGATTACTCGATCCTTGTGGGAACATTTGATTTTTATTGAGACACATCTGGAATTCTCTTATAGATTCCGTGGAAATCACTATCTAAGTAATCTTCTTGGTCTTTTTTGTCTTTCGGTTTCACTCAACGGCAACGGAATGGAGACACGGCGGAAGCAGTATATTGCCGCGCTGGAAGATGAGATGTGGAACCAGGTCTATCCGGATGGAGCCGACTACGAAGCATCCAGCGGCTATCACGTTTTTGTAACTCAGATTTACACTGCCGCACTTTTATTTGCGCGCGCCGCGCAGTTACATTTCAGTGAAGAATTCAACAAACGTTTATCTGCCATGTATGAGTTTACCGGTGCGTTGGCCTGTGGATCGAGTCGTGTGCCTCATATTGGGGATTGCGACGATGGACGCGTTGAACTTACCGCGGATGACATCGAGCAATTGTTATGGCTGCCGGCCAATGAGCGGCATTCCTTGCGCGTTGCCAGCCATCTTGGTGTGGGCGAGTGGATCACAGAAAAGCCCCTAGGCGGGCGAGTGGATGATGCTCTTTGGTTCGGCGCGAATACGGACGGTGCCATGGAGCAGCTAACGCCCAAGCATCTTCGAGTCTTCCCTTCAGCAGGAGTTGCGGTTGCGCACAACAAAGACTGCTCTGTGATTTTTCTGGCCCAGCCGAATGGCTTGCGGGGGAAGGGAAGTCACACCCACAACGACAAACTCTCCGTTCTTGCTTCGATCAAAGGGGCTGATCTCTTTTGCGACTCAGGAACCGGCGCTTACACCCGCGACACCGGGCTACGAAACCGATTGCGCTCGACGGCGGCTCACAATACCTTCATGGTGGACGGAGTGGAGCAAAACCGCATTTTAGCCGACCCCAAATGGACATTTTGCATCGGAGACGAGGCGGCTGTAAGCAAGATAGAATTTGCGGAGTCGCCGCAGTTGGTCACGCTTCAAGCTGCGCACTTTGGGTATCGGGCGCTGGGTGTGACCCATCGGCGCCGGGTGGTTCTGGAGGCCGATCAACTGCGCATCGAGGATGAACTGGAAGCAAAGGGTGAGCACAGCTACACTGCTTTCTACCATTTATTACCTGACTGGCAAGTCGGCAACCTGCAACAAGAGAGCGATAGATCTGTACTTGTGCTTTTAAAAGGACCTAGCAGTGTTAGGTTTCGATTGTCCGCGTCCGGCGCGATCAATGTCCGCGTTGAAGAGGTACCCATCTCACGCGCTTATGGGTGCATCATCACCGTAAAGTGCCTGGTGATGTCGGCGCTGCATGAGGGAAGCTTTCAGTCGGCGGCTTGTGTGAGTTGGAGAGAAGAGCCTACGCCCAGGACGCCGGAGATCCTGACGCTGAACTGAACTGTTCGATTTAGTTACAATGAAAGAGGAAGCTCGTATGACCGCGTCCGGTATATTGGATGAAATTCAAACTCAATCTAAGCAAGGCATTGATAGGATTTTCGTCGCCGGATGCCCTGTAGACGTTCTGGATTTTGAAACTGCCGTTGCCGAACTCTGCCGCCGAGTTGAGGTTCGCATCCGCACACACGTGGTTTTTGTGAATGCCGCTAAGGTTGTACGCTACGGCCGCGACGCAAATATGCAGCGAGTGATGGACGAGGCAGATCTTTTGCTGGCCGATGGAATGCCGATTGTTTGGGCTTCAAAGCTGCGCCCAAAGTCGCTGACTGAGCGCGTGGCCGGAATCGATTTGATGGAAAGAATGATGGCGGTCTCAGCGGCGCGCGGCTACAAGGTTTATCTTCTTGGCGCCACCGAGCGGGTGGTGCGGAGGACAGTCGAAGTATTAAGTGGCCGGTATCCAGCGCTCCAGATTGCCGGATACCGCAATGGCTATTTCACTCCGGAAGAGGAGTCGGGCATCGTGGCTGAGATCAACGCGAGCGGCGCGGACATGTTGCTGCTGGGAATGGGGACGCCGCAGAAGGAGTTTTGGGCGGATCGCAACCTGTTCAGACTGAAGGTTTCCATCTGTCAGGGCGTGGGGGGAAGTTTTGATGTAGTGGCAGGCATTACTATGCGCGCGCCCGCCTGGATGCAGCACTGCGGATTGGAGTGGTTTTATCGTTTTCTGCAGGAGCCGCGCCGCATGTGGCGGCGATATTTGAATACTAATGCAGCTTTTTTGTATATTCTGGCGCGTTCATTTTTCGCGCTAAGGCCTGTGATGCATGGATCATCATGTGAACACAAGTTATGAACCAGCGACAAATTGCCGCAATGAAGCGATTTCAAAGTGAGGATTAAGATGACCGACTTGGCAGTGAATGGGTTAGAGAGTTTTAAGCAGAGAATTGATACGCGCGAAGCTCGCATCGGGATTGTAGGCATGGGATATGTGGGCTTGCCGCTGGCGCTGCTCTTCAGCGAAAAACGCTTCGCGGTGACTGGCTTCGATATCGATGCCCGCAAGGTGGAAGCGCTGAATCGGGGCGGCTCTTACATCGTTCGCATTCCCGGCGCGGATGTTCAGTCGGCACAGAAGAACGGCTTTCAAGCGACGGCCGATTACCGCCGAATCGCGCAGATGGAAGTGATCATCATCTGCGTTCCCACTCCGCTCAACGAGCACCATGAGCCCGATCTGAGTTATGTGACTGGCACAGTGAAGGCGATGGCTCCCCATCTCCGTCAAGGGCAGTTGATTATTCTCGAAAGCACAACCTATCCGGGCACCACCGAAGAGGTCGTGGTCCCGCTTCTGGAGCAAGGAAATCCCTCCGGCCTGCGCGTGGCGCGGGATGCCGCGACTCAGGGAATCTACGTGGCCTTTTCTCCCGAACGCGAAGATCCGGGCAATGACACCGTGGCGCGGTGCGATATCCCCAAGGTTGTGGGCGGTTGCGGACCGGTGGCGCGGGATATGGCGGCAGCCGTTTATGGGGCGATCTTCAACCGCACCATTCCCGTCTCGTCTCCCGCTGCCGCGGAGATGACAAAGCTTCTCGAGAACATTTACCGATGCGTTAATATCGCAATGGTTAATGAGCTGAAGCAGCTCTGCCTGCGCATGGGAATCGATATCTGGGAGGTCATCGACGCGGCCAAGACCAAGCCATTTGGCTTTCATGCCTTCTATCCAGGCCCCGGTCTCGGCGGACATTGCATCCCCATCGATCCCTTTTATCTTTCCTGGAAGGCCAAGGAGTTCGACTTTCGCACGCGGTTCATTGAACTGGCCGGGGAGATCAACTCGCAGATGCCTTACTTCGTTGTCGAGAATGTGATGGAAGCCCTGAGCCAGCGCGGCAAGTCGCTGCATGGCGCGCGTGTGCTGGTGCTCGGCCTGGCCTACAAGCGCGACATCGACGACCTGCGCGAATCGCCCTCACTCACTGTCATTGAACTACTTCAGCAGCGTGGTGCGCTGGTCGAATACAACGACCCGTTCTTTGCTACTGTCGGCCAGGGGCGCAAGTATGCGTTGAATATGAACAGTACGCCGATCGAAAAGATTCCGGAGTTCGATTGCGTGGTGATTGTCACCGATCACACCCAATACGACTATGCGAAGATTGTCGAAACTGCCAAGCTCGTGGTCGATACGCGTAACGCAACCAAGGGAATCGAAGGCGCGAATATTGTGCGTTGTTAGTTGGTTCTCAAGTCAGAAAACGGAAGCGGGGCGGCGCTTGGGCCGTCCCGCTTTTTGTATCTGCGATCAAAATCCGTGGCCGCTGCCCAATTCGATAAACAATCCCTTCGACTCGGCCAGAACGCGGCCTCTGGGGTTGAGAATCCGGCCCGCGGTCCAGTATTTGCGTCCTTCGTTGCGCAGCAGGCGGCCTTCAATGCGAATCGGCGTGACGGGATGAACCGGGCGAAGATATTCGACTTCCATCTGACGGGTCACTGCCGTAACTCCCTGGGCTCGGATTGCCTTGCTCATCGCCTCGTCTAGCAATGTGGCGATGATGCCGCCATGTACGGTTCCCGGCGGACCCTCAAAGCGCTCTGGAACCTCCAGCAGGCAAACGACGGATTTATCCTCGGCGATCAGGAATTCGAGGCGCAGGCCATTCTCGTTGGCTGGGCCGCAGCCAAAGCAGTGATTCTGGGCCCGGAGGGCCATTGGGGTAAGTTTCTCAGCAGACTCTGTCATCCTTCTAGCCTAAAGCCTTCCGGCCAGAACGCTTTGGTAGATCTCCTGATCCACATTTCCGCCAGAGAGAATGACACCGACGCGCTTGTCTTGCAGAGTCTCCTTTTCCTGAAGCGCGGCGGCCAGCGCGGCTGCTCCCGCACCTTCGACCAGGTTGTGCATATCCTGGTAATACGCGCGCATGGCCGCTGCAATCTCTGCGTCTGAAACCTCGACGATCCGTGCAACATTCGCCCAGATGATCTCTAGTGCCTGGAGGTCGGGAGTACGGCAAGCCAAACCGTCGGCGACCGTCGAGCGCGACGGAGCCTCGACGACCTTTCGCTCCCGGAAGCTGAGCGCGTAGGAAGGGGATTGAGCGGCCACGACACCGACAATCTCTGTTTTCAGTCCCAGAGCATTGCGCGCGGCCGCAACGCCAGAGATAGACGAGCCAAGACCAATGGGCACATAAATTCTATCCAGAGGCGGCGCAGCCTGAAAGAACTCCAGCGCGTAAGTGGCTGTGCCCATCACCAGCCGTTCATGAAATGAGTCGACCATCGTGAAGCCGCGCTCGACAGCGAGCGTACGCGCAAACTCCAGAGAAGCCTGAAAGTCCTCGCCGTGCTCCACCAATTCAGCGCCCTGCGCAAGCATTCCGCAATTTTTCTCGCGGCTGTTGCCGTGCGGGACGACGATCACTGCCTTCAACCCCGCCAGCCGTGCCGCCATCGCCACTCCCTGTCCATGATTGCCGCGCGTAGCTGCCACCACGCCTGTCAGGCCGGGCTGGCTCTGCATGAGCCAATCGATATAGACCAGCGCCCCGCGAACTTTGAAGGCGCCAACGGGGGTGTAGTTTTCATGCTTGATCCAGACCTCGGCGCCCAGGCGCCGGTTGAGCAGCGGCCAACTGAACTGCGGCGTGGGCGTCATCGAGCGATAGACCACACTTTGGGCTTCGCGAATTTGGGGCAGGGAAGGAAGCTGCATGGTTATAGGATAGCGAAGATAATGCTTACAGATGGATTGTGAACTAAAGAATCAGTAGTAGGCATGGAGCCCTTGATGAGCGATAACAAGATGAGCACAGACCCAACTGAACCAATCAACAGTCAATCTGCTTCCCCGGCAGTCAATGGGCAGGGAACTCTCGCTGATCGGCTTTCGGCTATTGGCCGGGCCGCTGCACCGGAGTGGTGCGAACCGTTCCGCTCCACTGAGCACGGGGACCTCCTATATGGTGAAGACGGGCTCCCGAAGTAATATCTGTAGAATTTTGAAGCAGACTTTCCCTGCTCCCCCGCATCGAACCTACCGGAGGTCTTCCCCTTCATGAATCGCAGAACCGCAATCAAGCACTTGGGCGGTGCGGCAAGCGCGCTGCTGTTGACTGAAGCGCTCCGCGGTCAGGCAATCCCCGCCAGCCAACTCGCCGCCGCAACTCCGCCTGCTCCGCCAACCGGCCCATTCACCCTGCCGTCACTGCCCTACGCGTATGACGCGCTCGAGCCGTACTTCGATGCCGCTACCATGCACCTGCATCACGACAAGCACCATCAGGCCTACGTGACCAATCTGAACATCGCCGTAGCCGCGCATCCAGAGTTGGCAGGCAAGACCGTGGACGAACTGGTCGCCAACCTGAACATATGGCCGGAGTCAGCCCGCACCGCCGTGCGCAACCAGGGCGGTGGCCACGCCAACCACTCCTTCTGGTGGACGACGCTGGGCAAGGCCAAAGCCGATTCAGCCGCAGCACCGTCAGGTGAGTTGGCCAAAGCCATCGACACGCGCTTCGGCTCGCTCTCCGGCTTTCAAGACAAGCTCACCGCCGCGGCTCTCACCGTTTTTGGCAGCGGATGGGCCTGGCTGGTCAAGCTGCCTGACGGCACACTGTCCATCGAAACCACTCCCAGCCAGGAAAGCCCGCTCACCCTCGGCCATAAGCCCGTGCTCGCTGTCGATGTATGGGAGCACGCGTATTACCTTAAGTACCAGAACCGGCGCGCCGATTTTATAAAGGCATACTTCCAGGTGGTGAACTGGGATGGTGTCAGCGGGCAGTTTGCCCAGAAGGCGTAACTGCCCGTGGTGAAAGTCGAGTTTTGAAAGGGCACGACTTTAGTCGTGCCGCAAATGCTTGATAAAAAATGACGGGCTTTACAGGCTGCGGAAAAACTCAACACGGAGGGAGACGGGGGTTTTAACCCCCGTATAAAGCCCATAGAATGAGTGAGGCTTTAGCCACGGAGGGATGTTTTCTGTCATTTCTCCCTAAATTAAGCCCATTTTCCGCAGCCTCTTCAGCCCCTGGAGGATGGTTCTCGACTTTCACCTCGGGCTGGTAGGGCTCCATCCTGAGGTTCGTTGGGACTCTCGAAGCGGAATGCTAAGATTCTCTCAAGAGGCCCACCGATGGTATACGAGGACTTTGTTTCGTTCATGCGCTCTTGCGTACTTCCGCATCAGAAAGAGCACCCAAATGACATACGTTTGGATGGAGACCGGACAGGTGGAAAGCGAAAGGCATTTGGATTCTTCCGCCACCACGGGCACGAGTGGAAAGTGGACGAAGACACTCACTACGAACCTCTCTTGCTTGCTTTATCAGTCGCTGAGGATGGCGGAGATCCTTTTGTCGAGTCGGACACGGTCTCGGGGAAAGGGCGGTGCTTGTCACTTGCGGGGGAACTTGCGGCACGTCAGCAGACAGGGCACAAGTATCTGTACATCTACTCGAATTGAACTGTTTATTTGCTTTTGCATGACAGCCGGCCTTGCCGGCTGCCACTCGGCCCCGACGCTTACTCCGCAAGAGGCTGAAGGCAAGCACCTCTACGAGGTCCGATGCGCCCACTGCCACGAAGACAACGACCTGGCCCTTAAGAAGATCCCGCCGGATCTGCACAGCCTTTTCGATCGCAAGACTCTGCCTGGCGGAATTCCAGCCACCGACGCCGCTGTACGGAAAAATGTGCTGACCGGGAAGGGAATGATGCCCAGCTTCGCCGGCCGCTTCTCAGACGAGCAGATGGCCGAACTCTTGGCTTATCTGCACACCGGACTGCGCTGAATGTTTATCGGAGTAATATAGTCCTAATTACTTTTTAAGAAGTTATTGACATTTTGTTAATAACTATGGTTACCTTATTCGTGTAACCTTTTCTTGGGATCAGCAAAATGTGTTCTAAAGTGAGCCAACCTCTCACAATCGTTGCGAGAGGCTTGGTCTTGCCATTGCTGATAAGACGTATTAAGAGAGGTGGGCCAAGATGACTGTTCGATGGGGAAGATGCTCTAACTTCAAGAACTGCAAGGAAGCCAAACAGAGACAAACGATTCCCATACCGCAAGGATCCCCCTTCCTTTGCCCAGAATGCTCAGGGCCGTTAGCGGATGAAAACGATCTTGCTCCAAAAAGGATCAGTCCCGCTCCCCGGAAGGAAGAGACAAACACTTCTAGAGTAGTTCTAGCAGCCTCAATTCTTCTTGCGGTGGTCGCTGGCTTCGCCGTTTGGGGCGGCCTACACGCCGCCAATGCTTCGGCGGCAAAGGTTCAGCCGAAGACGATCCTCCGCCTGGCCGGCTCAAACACGATTGGAGACACACTGGGGCCGGCCTTGGCAGAAGCGTTCCTCAAGGATCAAGGCGCGACGGATCTCCGCACTCTTCCCGGAGCAAACTCCCAAGAAAAGATCGTTCAGGGGATCTTGCCCGGCGACAACACGCCCTCTGCGATTACCATCGCTGCGCATGGCTCGGCAACGGCCTTCACCTCTCTGGCCGCCAACGCCTGCGACATCGGCATGGCCTCCCGAAAGATCAAGCCTGAAGAGGCTGGCAAGCTGACCTCGCTTGGAGATATGTCCTCCGCGGCAAACGAGCATATTCTGGGCCTGGACGGCATTGCTGTGATTGTCAACGCGGCCAATCCAGCAAACCAGCTTAACAAGGAAACCATCAAGCGAATCTTTACTGGCGAAATTAACGATTGGTCGCAAGCCGGCCCCCAAGCTGGCGCCCAAGCTGGAGCAATCAAGATCTACGCCAGAAACGATGACTCCGGCACCTACGACACCTTCAAGAGCCTGGTGCTTGCAGGCAAGCCGTTGGCCTCTGGGGCACAAAGAATTGAGGACAGCAAGGCGCTCTCTGACGCTGTGGCCGCCGATCCGCACGGCATCGGTTTCATCGGCCTGCCTTACATTCAAAGCGCCAAGCCGATCGCCGTCTCGGAGAAGGGAACTCAATCCCTGCTGCCCACGCGGCTTACGGTGGGAACGGAGGATTATCTTCTCTCCAGAAGGCTATATCTCTATGTGCCTGCAACTTCCGCCAACAAATATGCTCGCCAGTTTCTCGAGTTCGCTCTCTCCAAAGCAGGCCAGGACGTTGTGGGCGACAGCGGTTTCGTGACCCAAAACGTGGCGCAGGTGGCGCAAACACCCTCCCCGCAAGCACCTGGGGAATATAAATGGCTGACCAAGGACGCGAATCGCCTCTCCCTAGATTTTCGATTTGAGTCCGGGGAAACAGCGTTGGACAACAAGGCGCAGGCCGACCTGGATCGTGTTGTCTCGCTGATTGCCGACTTGAAGATCTCTCCAGACCGCGTCATGCTCTTTGGCTTCTCTGACAACAACGGCTCGCCGTCGTCCAATCAGGCTATCTCGCTCACTCGTGCCCAGGCCGTGGAGAGTCAATTCATTGAGAGGGGCCTGCATCCCGCCATCGTTCGCGGCTACGGTTCAGGCCTTTCCGTCGCCGCTGACGACAGCGAAGAAGGGCAGGCGATGAATCGCCGCGTCGAAATCTGGGTCAAAAAATAGACCACTTCACACCGCCTACGGCGCAGTTGAGCAGCAAATTGCTTGATTTTTTGCCGTGGGCGGTATACTTAGACTTGCTATGGCAACCGGAAAAACCTTCTACTTAGAGACCTTCGGATGCCAGATGAACGCCCATGACTCCGAAAAGGTCATTGGCACATTGGAGCACGAAGGCTACCGGCAGGTCGAGTCGGAGGAAGATGCAGGCCTGATCCTCTATAACACCTGCTCCATCCGCGATAAAGCCGAGCAGAAAGTCTTCCACCGCCTCGACGAATACAAACGCCAGCACCGGGAAGGCAAGCGCTTTGCCGTGCTGGGTTGCGTGGCGCAGCAAGAGGGCGAGAAGATCTTCGAGCGCGCGCCCTATGTTTCACTGGTCTCCGGTTCCGCCTCTTATCGCAAACTGCCAGAGATGCTGGCGCGCCTTGAAGCCGGCGAGTCGCGCATCACCGGCCTCGACGACCGCCAGACCGACGAGACCTTCGAGACCGAGTTCACCGCCCGCAAAAATCCTTATCGCGGTTACATCACCATCATCGAAGGCTGCGACAAATTCTGTTCTTACTGCGTGGTGCCTTTCACCCGTGGCAAGGAGCGCAGCCGCGGGGCGGATTCGGTGCTGGCGGAAGCTCGGCGCATCGCCGAAATGGGCTACACCGAGATTCAACTCCTCGGCCAGAACGTCAACAGCTACCGTGACCCGGAAGGGAAGCGCAGCTTCGCCGAATTGCTCGCCGCCGTCGGCGAGGTGCCGGGCGTTCGCCGCGTCCGTTTCACCACCAGCCACCCGCGCGACTTCACCCGCGACATCATCCAAGCCATCGACGCCGTTCCCACCCTCTGCGACCATGTCCATCTGCCGGTGCAATCCGGCTCCTCGCGCATCTTGAAGCTGATGGCCCGCGAATACACCCGCGACTGGTACCTGGAGCGGATCGCCTGGATCAAGGCCGCGCGCCGTCCCATCTCAATCTCGACCGACATTATTGTCGGTTTTCCCGGCGAGACTGCCGAGGATTTCATCCAAACCATGGACCTTCTTGCCGAAGTCGAGTACGATTGCGTCTTCGGCTTCAAATATTCCGGCCGGCCCAATACGCCCGCCTTGACCATGATCGATTCCATACCCGAGGCGGAGAAGGCAACCCGGCTTCAAGCAGCGCTTGATCGTCAGCGCGAGATTCAAAGAGTCAACTATTCCAAGCATTTAGGGCAGGTAATCGAGGTAATGGTTGAAGGCGTCAATCCCGCCCGTGGACAGGTTATCGGACGTAGCAGCCAGAACAAGCCGGTCAACTTTACCACGAGTCAGGCCATTGCTCCGGCCCCTGGAAGCTATCGGCAAGTAAAAATTACGGCCACCCACCCCAACAGTTTGGTAGGCGAAGCGGTCTAACACTACGGTTGTAGCTAGTACCCATAAACGTCGATATCGCCGCGAACGATTCTCGGCCAGAGTCAAATCACATTCCCGCTCGGCGAGTTTGCAAAGTTGCTCAGGCATACCGTTTCTGGTGCCAGAGCCAGGCGGTGCGGAGGATCTGGTCGAGTTGGGTGTAGCGAGGCTTCCAGGCTAGATCGCGGATGGCTTTTTCGCTGCTGGCGACTAAGACGGCTGGGTCGCCGGGGCGGCGGGGGTGAATCTCTGCCGGGATGGGATGGCCGGTGACGCGGCGGGCTGATTCGATGACCTCGCGAACGCTGAAGCCCTGGCCGTTGCCTAGATTGAAGATGAGACGGGCACTGCGTGCCGCAGGCCTTTCCAGTGCATCGAGAGCTAACAAGTGCGCATCGGCCAGGTCGGAGACGTGGATGTAGTCGCGGATGCAGGTGCCGTCGGGAGTGGGATAGTCGTCTCCATATATACGGATAGAAGCGCGACGGCCCTGGGCGACGTCGAGAACGAGCGGGATTAGATGAGACTCGGGCTCGTGGGCCTCGCCGCGGGTGATGCCCGCCGGGCTCTCAGGCGCTCCGGCCACGTTGAAGTAGCGCAAGGAGGCCGAACGCAGGCCGTGGATGCGATGGAACCACTCCAGCATGTGCTCCACTAATAATTTGGACTCGCCGTAGGCGTTGGTGGGCAGCAGGCGCGCATCCTCTTTGATGGGGACCACCTCCGGCTCACCGTAGACGGCGGCAGTCGAGGAGAAGACGAGGCGGCGGGGTCCGTGGGCCAACACCGCTTCCAGCAAGGCCAGCGTGGAGGCGGTGTTGTTGCGAAAGAATTGCTCGGGATGGAGCATCGACTCGCCAGCTTCGATCAGGGCTGCAAAGTGCAGAACGCCGTCGAAAGGACTGCCTTGGGCCTTGGCCGAGGTGAAAATGTCTTCCAAAGTGGGACGGTCTGCGAGTTCGCCTTGAATAAATTCAATGCCGGGGGGAAGAAGATCGCGGCGGCCGTGGCTCAGATTGTCAAATATGACGGCTTTATGCCCATTTTGATCCAGCAACGCCGCAACTGTGCCACCAATGTACCCCGCGCCTCCAGTTACAAGTATCTTCACAAAAAAACCTGCCCCTTCACAAAGTCTCTGGTATAGCCTAAAGTTTAATACAAAGGGCATGGCGGGTCCGGCTTGCGAGCGGAGGCGCGGTCCGTCTCAGAGACGGCTTGCCTTTCTGGATTTTCATTGCATTCCGTTTCTTGGCAGAGGATGGCCATTCAAGAGTCCATCTGGCCTAGATTGAGCAGCAGGGAGCAGGCAGCAAGGTTTCTTCTCGAAAGAGAGGGTTTGCATTTTTTGTTCGATGCCTTGGGCATGAATTGGGGACTTTGAATGTCCAGGGATCTATCGACCGGCAACCCGCATTGCAAGTGGCCTGGGAGAAAGGCAGTTTGCAGCGGCTTTGGCAGTTTTTTTGTATCATTTAATAACATCATGAGCAGAGATTTTCTTCTTTCCCCGATCCCGATCGAAGGTTCGCAAGCACAGATTGAGTATTGCCGGGCATCCGGCGGCTGGGTCAATCCCTGTCCGGAGCGGGTCATACGGAGAGGTCGAAGCGGACGGCGGGATGTGCGGGCGTTGTCGCATTGGGCGATTGTTGCGGAATTCCGGGGGTCTGTCGATATATTCAGAGAGATGCGTCAGGATACCGCGAGGGGACTAAGCTGCCGCTTGGCGGAAGTGCCGCAAATCTCCGTTTTCGGCCAATTCCGCGCCACCGAAGCAAAACCATGCGGCTCAGACGGGCACGAGCAAGGAATGAAACTATGCCGGTGAAACCAATTCCAGGACGGGCCACATTTGGATTGCTTCCCGAGCCTGAGCGGAGTGCCAGTTCGTTTATCACCAGCGCTGTTATCAACGGGCTGATTCTGCTTTTGCTTTTCTACATTGGCGCGACGGCCAAGAAGTCGATCGATCAGCACCGTTATGAAGAGACGCTGCTGATCCTTCCCACCAAGCCGCCTCCGCCGCCGCCAAAGGTGAAGTTGCCGCCTCCGCCGAAGATCGAGGAGCCCAAGCTGCCGGAGATACAGTTCGAGGCACCGAAGATCGTTGTGCCCAAGCCGCAGCCGAAGCCTGAAGACAAGCCGATTGTGGCCGAGGTGAAGCTGCCGACGCCGGTCTTCAAGACGGAGAAGCCGAATGTGATCGAGGCTCCGCAGCCCAAGAGCGCGCTGCATCCAGCGGCGATGCCGGCGCAAGACAACAGCCGCAAGCCATCGACTGCACCCGTACATTTTGGGCAGACTTTTGGCGTAACGCCGAACCCGAATGCCAGAGGGCCGGCGACGGTGGCGGCAATCGGCAACGAGTATGGCGGTTCACGCGGAGCTGCGGTTGCGCCACACGGAGTGCCGGGCTCGACCGGCATTGGCGACGGAACCAAGTTTGGCAACAACCAGGGCCGGCCAGGCGGCAAGGTGGCTGCGGTCGCGGTTCCGCACGCCGCCAGCACGGGTACAACGGGTACGACGGGCAAGGTTGCCTCGGCAGGCATTTCTACCGCGCCAACGGCAGTGGTGGTTGCGCCGCGGGCAACTTCAGGACCGCCTCCCACGGAACTGGTGATCATCTCCCACCCAACCCCTGAATATACCGCCGAGGCCAAGCAGCTCAAGATCCAGGGCGACGTGATCCTGCGCGTCACTTTTGGGGCCAATGGCCGGGTTGTGGTGCTGGGCGTGGTGCATGGCCTGGGGCACGGGTTGGATGAAGAGGCGCGCCGAGCGGCGGAACAGATTCATTTCCGGCCGCCCACGCGCAGTGGCCAGGCAGTGGACATCACTACCAACATTACGATTACCTTCCAGTTGGCGTAACATCGGGGCAGGAACGGAAGTACAATGGCTGCACAGCCGCAGGATGGCGGAACGGTGCAGGCGGCCAGTAGAAGAGTTGGAAAGAACGCAGTTTTAGGAGCCTGATATGACGTTTCGGAAGATATCCCTCACCTTCCTGTTCATCACACTGAGCGTGTCTTGCGCGTCTGGGTCGAAGAAGGAACAAAAGTACTCCCAGACCCACCAACTGACGCCAGAGCAGGCAGCGCTGGTAGAGAGAGCCATTGGCCGCGAAAAGGTGCTGATCAAGAACATTCAGCAGCGGACGCCGCTGGTCGAGACTTACATCCAGAACACCAAGCCGGACATCAAGCTCTACCAGGTTCCGACCTCGGACGAGTACATGCTGAGCCGCGTGGATTTTGGCAAGGGCTTTTTCGACAAGAGCTACGATCCGCGCTCAAAGAAGGCCAAGAAGGGCTTCTTCAAGGGTTCGTTCGGCTCGATTACCGGGTTGAGCAAGGCTCTGAAGCTGGATACGCATTTTACATACAGCCCGCTGGGGTTCACGGAGATGATGTTCCTGGACCCGCACAACTTCGACAATCAGCACTATGTCTTCAACTATGTGCGACGGGAGTTTCTCGGCTCGGTGCGCACCTGGGTCTTTGACGTGCACCCGAAGGTGAGCGGCATGGGCCGCTTCTACGGGCGCATCTGGATCGAGGATCAGGACGGCAACGTGGTCCGCTTCAACGGAACGTTTACCGCGCCCAAGTCGGAAGACGATTCGCGCTACTTCTTCCATTTCGATAGCTGGCGGATGAATGTGCAGCCGGGGATCTGGCTGCCGGTGGCTATCTATGTGGAGGAGACACAGCGGATCGAAGGCGAGAAGTCGGGCGGCCTGAGGGCGCAGACGCACTTCTGGGGCTACTCGCTGAAGCTGCCCACGCGGGAGAGCGAAAATGTCAGCGTGAAGGTGGACGACGCGGTTGACAACAGCGACACATCGCAGGATGTGGGACCGCTGCAGGCCTCGCGCGCCTGGATCACGCAGGCAGAAAACAACGTGATCGATCGCCTGGTGGAGGCCGGCCTGGTTGCGCCGCTGACTCCGGGCGGCTATGAAAATTCCGTGCTGGACCAGCTGGTAATCAATCTTCAGGTGCCGAACAATCTAGCCTTTACCGACCAGGTTCACACCCGCATCCTGCTCACCGACACGGTGGAGACAACCACGGTTGGCAACACGATTCTGATCAGCAAGGGGCTGATCGACACGCTGCCCAGCGAGGAAGCGATCGCATCCGTAGTGGCAATGGAACTGGCGCACATCGTAATGGGTCACCACATCGACACCCGCTACGCCTTCAACGACCGGCTGCTCTTCCCCGATGAGGCAACCTTCCAGCGCATCGACATGTACCACTCCGACCACGACAACGCGGAAGCCGCCAAAAAGGCAATGGAGTACTTGCAGAATTCGATGTACAAGGACAAGTTGCCTTCCGCGGGCCTCTATTACGCGCAGTTGGTTGACCGGGAAAAGGTCTTGAAGGCGCTGAATACGCCCAAGCTGGGCGACTCACTGCTGAAGACCGACGGTACGCCGTGGATGGCGGATTTGCAGCATCAGGCACCCAAGCTGAACTGGGACGATCTGACGCAGCGTCCGGCGCTGCCCCTGGGCAGTTGGCTGAAGACCGATCCGTGGGACGACAGGGTGCATCAGCTCAACGCCAAGATCTATGCGTACATGAATCCGCGGGACAAGATGCCGCTGGAGCTGACGCCGATCTTCTTCAAGCTGCAACGCTACGATGCCTCGAAGCTGACGCCGGCGACACCCGCCGCGACGACTGCTCCGGCGGCAATGCCCGATACAACGGCTCCGCCCGCGGCAACTCCAACAGCCGACTCCGCTCCACCGGCTAACCCACCCGCGGCGCCTGCCGATACGGCTCCTGCGGCAACGGCTACACCGGCAGCCGCGACACCGGCGGCTGGTGATGCTGCGCAGCAAACCACGGGCACCTCGAACCCGCCTCCACAATAGCTGCGATTGAGCAAACAAAGGCCCGAGTGCGCAACGCATCGCATTCGGGCCTTGAAGTTTTAGAAGGTATTCGATTGAAAGTGTTTTTCCGGCGGTCGCGAACTGCCAGGATTGGACCCAGCTTCTGCCTATGAAACGATTGACTGTTTTGTTTTCTCTGATTCTCTTGAGTGTCGGAGGCCTGACCGCCCGCACACAATCCCTTCCTGCAGCCACTGCCAGCCATTTCTCAGTCACCGTTGGCGGAATGGGCTCGATCTTCCAGCCAGATTTTGCTGGGGAGGTTGAATCTTTTTGCACTGCGGGCTGCAACACGAACTTGAAAACCTACACGACGGAGGCTGTTCCCAGCGCCAGCGGCCAGCCGCTCTTTGGCGCTGGCGCCTACGTGGACCTGAAGTTGTCGCGCTGGGTGCAGCTTGAGGGCGAAGGCCGGTGGCTGCGCTTCAATCAATACCTGGGGATCAACCAGTCCGACTACTTGATCGGACCCCGCGCGCCGGTCTACCGCTTTGGGCGCTCTGAGGTGTATGCAAAGGCGCTGGTTGGCTACTCGGATATGAACTTCGCGGGCGGCAGTTTCAACAGCAAATTCACTAACTTTGCCTTTGGCGGCGGCGTGGATATGAAGGTAAGCAAACGCCTCAGCTTTCGCGCCTTCGATTTCGAATACCAGTACTGGCCGGTCTTTGGGAACACCTCGCTCTTGCCCTACGGGGCCAGCATGGGCATCGGGTACAAAGTCTTTTGAGGCGTAGCCTGTCCTCTCTGGGACGAAATGTTCTTACCTTAGTGCAGTTTTGCTATTGATTTTTAAAGAAAAAATCCGTAAAATGAGAATGTAAGGTTACGTCTGGAGTGGCTGGATCTCCCCTGTCCTGGCCTCGGATGTACTGGCAAGACACCCATATTGAGGAAACCAAATCGATGGCAAAGCGTCGTGGAAATCCGAATTGGGGCAAACCGGAGCCCATTGGCCCGGTTGTGCCCACAGTGACCTCCTTCGAGCAGATTGTGAAGGAGTTCAAGCTCAGCCCGGACCAGTATATCCGGTCCACCCGTCTGCGCGAGTGGGCTCGCCGGAACAAGAACTCGAAGTATATCCCCGAGGCGCTTCTGGAAGCGTGGGGATTTGAGATTGAGTCGGCGTTGTAGGCTGCTTTACTGCCTTGTGTTTCCCGCGAAAGCGCTGCCTTGGAGCGGCGCTTTTGCTGTCTGAGGGCCGATTCTTGGTTGCCGGATTGGCGGGAAACTGCGATTTTACCTGCGGGAATTCATGCTAAAAACGGCAGTCGGTCCAGCCTTGAATTGGTTTTCTTCTTCAAAGGCATTTTGCTAGACCGAAGTTCTGCAGGGGCTAAACGCGCTGCGGAAAAACTCAAATGGATGAAGGGTACGGGCTTTACAGGCTGCGGAAAAACTCTTCTGGAGGCAATTCCCAATGGCTTTGTAACCAGGGCACGACTTCAGTCGGGCCGATAAAGCCAATCATATCAACGTTGGGCTTTAGCCCCTGCTACGCTCAATCGCGATTGCAACCCCCGAATAGCCCTTCTTCCGCAGCCTCTAAACCCAGCTTTCCTTTCAGCCTGTAGTTCATTGAAGAACAACCGCGGATTCTACGACGCACCACCCCCGAACTGAAAGACGTTCGGGGGCCCCGTTCGCTCAGAATGACAGCCAGTTTTGTACTGCGTATTTCTGACTCAGGACACTAGGATTGCTTGGTCACCGAGGCCAGCTCATCCGCAATCTTTGCATACCGATCGACCGCCTTGGGGTCCGTCATGCTCTTCACCACCGCGGGATCGTCAAGGCCGCCCTGCCGCAGCGTTGCCTCGATGCTCGCAGAAGGCACCTGCTTGACCAGGTCCAGGGCAGCTTCCGCAAGTGCGATGGGCTGCACCGAAACTACTGTGCCCTGCTGGCCTTCAACCGCGCCAAAACAATTCGGATCGGCGCCGGCCTTGAGCAGCAGTTGCACAACCTCGGGGTTTCCGTTCCGCACCGCATAATGCAGGGCGCTCCAGCCCTCGGCCGAGGTGCGGCTATTGACATTGGCGCCATTCTCGATCAGCGATCGCACGGCTGCTGTATCGTCGGCGCGGACGGCCGCCATCAGTGAAGGCTGCGATGAATTCGTGCCGGCAATTCCTCCTGTTACAGAAACCAGAGAAGTTGTTACAGCCAAGAGAAAGACAAATTTACCTGTCATGTGAGCGTTCCATCCCTTCTGTGCGCCAGCCGAAACTGCCGCGATAATTCCCTTTTCGGCGCGGGATGGGTAGGAATTATGGTGAGTATGCGAAAAGTTTAATCTTTGGTCATGCCTTCCGTGAATTCGCGTTGGCGCTTCAACAATCGCCGCGGCCATCGCACTGACTCGGCCAATTCATACCGCCTCCGCCATGCAGAAAAGAATTTATAGAATTACTCTTGACTCTTACCTTAGGTCAGAGATGAGCATTTCAATTGAGGGATGAAATTGAGCAAGACTTACCAGATCCACCAGTTCGCTGAACTCACCGGCGTCACCGTGAAGGCCCTGCATCATTACGACCGGCTGGGCTTGTTGAAGCCGCAGCGCGCGCGCTCCGGTTATCGGCTTTACGCCGAGCGCGATCTGGAGCGGCTGGAGCAGATCGTGGCGCTCAAGTTTCTTGGCTTCCCTCTGCAACAAATCAAAGCAGTGCTGGATCGGGCTGCGTTGAAGCTGCCCGAGGCCTTGCGCTTGCAGCGCCAGGCGCTCCAGGAAAAGCAGAAGCTGCTGTCTCGCGCGATGAAGGCGATCGTGGCTGCTGAAAAGGCTCTCGATTCCGGCAAATCCACCCACCCAACAATTTTGAAACGGCTCATCGAGGTGATCAACATGCAAAGCGACGTTGAAGCAATGAAGAAGTACTACAGCGAAGAGGCCTGGTCCAAAGTGGGGCCGCGCTATGAGGAAGAGTTTTCGCAGGAATGGATCGACTTCAATCGCGATGTGGAGGCTGCGCTGGACGAGGATCCCGCCTCCGAGAAGGTGCAAGCGCTGGTGGCGCGCTGGTTGGCGCTCTCCGGCAGCGATCCTGAAGTGTGGGAGGGCGCGGCAAATGCCTGGGCTGACCGCAAGAACTGGCCCGCCGCCATGCAACAGTGCAATGCTGGATACCATTGGGAAAAGATCATCCCATTCCTTCAGCAAGCGATGACTGCGTATCGGAAAAAATACTACAGCGAAGAGGCGTGGGCCAAAGTCATGCATCGCCCGGAGCAAGAACGAGCGCAAATCTCCGCTGCGTGGACTGCGCTCTTTCAGCAAGTCGCCGGCGTGCTTGACCAGGACCCAGGAAGCGACAAGGCCCAGAAGCTATGCGCCCAATGGGCGGATTTGGCCGAGAGGCATTCTGGCGGCGACCCGGAAGTAAAAGCCGGCATCCTCGAAGAATGGCGCGATCACCAGAACTGGCCCGCAAGCGCGCAGCAGAAGATTTCTTCCTTCCGCCTTGAAGAAGTGGTTGAGTTTATCAAGAGAGCCTACGTATGCCGGGCGATGAAACAGGCGGCGCAGCACTGACGGCAAACCCATCAACCCGCCTCAACCAGCCCATAGCGCCGCTGCCAAACGCCTGTCAGTTGCGCCTTGACCCGCTGCCGCTCGGCCTCGGTCACATCCTCGCCGGGGTCGACGGTAAAGCGGGCAGCTTCCTGCTTGGCCAGCTCCAGCAACTGCCGGTCGCGCAGCAGATTCGCCACGCGGAAATCGGGCAGGCCGGCCTGGCGGGTTCCAAAGAACTCGCCTGGACCGCGCTGGCTCAGGTCAAGCTCTGCCAGCTCAAATCCGTCTTGAGAGCGCACCATCGCATTGAGCCGCTCCTCGCCCAGCGGCGTGACGCGGTCGCCGGTGATGAGGATGCAAAAGCTCTTGGCCGCCCCGCGCCCCACGCGTCCCCGCAACTGATGCAATTGCGCCAGCCCAAACCGCTCCGCATGCTCCACCACCATCACCGTCGCATTGGGCACATCCACGCCCACTTCGATGACCGTCGTCGCCACCAGCACGTCCGTCTCGCCGCGTTGAAAGCGCCGCATCACAACTTCTTTTTCGTCGGCGTCCAGCCGCCCATGCAGCAGGCCCACGCGCAGCCCGGCCAGCGGCCCGGTGCGCAGCTTCTCATACATCTCGACGGCCGATTTCAGCCCCAGCTTCGCGCCCGGATTGGCCTCCTGCTTCGCCTTCGGAAACAACTCCGCGGTCTTGCCTTTTCGGACTGATTTGCCGGGTGCCCCCGGTCTCGATTTTGAGAGCTGGGATTGGTCTGCGGGTGCCCCCGGTCTCGATTTTGAGAGCTGGGATTGGTCTGCGGGTGCCCCCGGTCTCGATTTTGAGACCGGGGATGCGACGAACTGCTGTGCCTCGATCCCAGCCTCCGCGTCGTCCCGCGAGAAGTCCAACTCCGGCTCGTCTTCCTTGCCGCCTTCAATTACAGGGTAAACAATATAACTTTGCCGCCCCTTCGCCGCCTGCTTGCGCACAAACTCCCAGACCTCGCCGCTCATCTCGCCGGGAACTCTTCGCGTCACAATCGGCGTTCGTCCCGGCGGCAGTTCGTCCAGCACGCTGATGTCCAGGTCGCCATAAAGGCTCAGCGCCAGCGTGCGCGGAATCGGCGTCGCCGTCATCACCAGCACATCCGGCTCAAGCTGATTGGGCTTCTTCATCAGCTTGAAACGCTGCATCACGCCAAAGCGATGCTGCTCATCGACAACCACCAAACCCAGCCTGTCGAACTCGACTTTTTCTTCGATCAGTGCATGAGTTCCAATCACCAGTTGCGCCTCGCCGCGATTGATCTGGCCTCGCGTCGCGCGCTTGCGGTCCTCGCTCAGCGAGCCCGTCAGCAGAGCCACGCGGTAGTGGCGGCTGGACCGCTCCAGCAGCTTGCGGAAGGCCAGATAATGCTGCGTAGCCAGAATCTCCGTGGGCGCCATCAGCGCCGCCTGGTAGCCGTTCTCCATGGCCACCAGCATCGCCTGCAGCGCGACGATCGTCTTGCCCGAGCCCACATCGCCTTGCAGCAGACGGCGCATCGGGCTGGGCTGGCGCATATCGCCCACAATCTCGCCTAGCGCTCGCTTCTGCGCCGTTGTGGGATGAAACGGCAGCACCTCGCGCAGCGCCTCGCGCACCTTGTCGGTGGTGGCAAAGGCAATGCCGGCGCGCTCCCGCATCCGCCGCCGCTTCAACTCCAGTCCCAACTCCAGAAAGAAAAGCTCCTCAAAGATCAGCCGCCGATGCGCCGGAGTCCTCCAGCTTTGCAGTTGCGCAAAGGGCGTGCCCTCGGGCGGAAAATGCGCCTCACGCAGCGCCGTCTCGCGCTCCGGCATTGCCAGGCGCGCCAGCATTGCGCGCGGCAGGCAATCCTGTACTTTGCCGCGCAGATCCTCCAGCAGATGAAAGATGGTCTTGCGTTGCCAGCGCGAGGCCAGCCGCGCCCCGCCCAGCGATTCGTAGACCGGCGTGATGCGCCCCACTTCCAAGAGGCGCGTCTCGGCGTCGGCGC
>CAZDYU010000009.1:0-57989 GCA_964509755.1 uncultured Occallatibacter sp.
TCCATCAGCGCGCGGCGGTAAGGCTTCTGGTCGTAGCTGACGCGCACCATGTAGACCTTGCAATCCAAGCCAAAGAAGGCGCAGGCCATGGACAAAGCCGAGCCCCACTGCCCGGCGCCGGTCTCGGTCGACAGGTGCTTGGTGCCTTCCTTCTTGTTGTAGTATGCCTGCGGAAGCGCGGTGTTCAGCTTGTGTGAGCCGGCCGGGCTAACGCCTTCGTACTTGTAGTAAATGTGCGCCGGCGTATCCAGCGCCTTTTCCAGGCGGCGGGCGCGAAAGAGCGGCGCGGGACGCCACTGCGCATAAAGCTGCCGCACTTCGCCGGGAATCTCAATCTCCCGCTCAGTGCTGACTTCTTGCATGATCAAACTCATCGGAAAGAGCGGCGCCAGATCGTCGGGCCCCAGGGGCTGATGCGTTCCGGGATGCAGCGGCGGGGCCATCGGCTTTGGCAAGTCGGCGGCAATGTTGTACCACGCAAGGGGAATACGGTTGGGCGGGAGGTTGTACTGGATGGTTTCCATGGGCAACATTTTAGCAGCCAGATGCGGGGACTTGCTTGGGCGGTCTTTTCAAAGCGGTGCAAAGGTCAAAAAAAGTCAAGCCGCTCAATCGACAGTAAGGGTCAGAGTGAAGGGATGCGCGACACCGTTGGCGGTCACGGTGACGATGATTGGATACGTCCCCGCCGGTGTGATTCCGGGAGTGTTCGGGGGCGGAAGCAAGGGCAGCCCGCCGCCTGATTCCGTGCATCCGGAGACGCCGCAGGCCAGACTCGTCAGCAGCAAAACCAGCGCCAGCAACAGAGCCTTCCGCCGCCGCAGGGCGAGCGGCAACAGCAGCAGCCCGCAGGCCAGCGGTAGAGCCGGCCAGGCGGTAGAGCGCGAGGGGCGCGCAATATGAGCCGAAGTCACGTCCAGCCCGGTGGCGATTTCCACCAGTTCATTGCCGGTGGTGTTAACGGGAATGCCTTCGCTGCCGGGGTTGAAGGTGCAGGAGGAATACGGCGGCAGCGCACCGCAGGCCAGCGTGAAGACTCCCTGGCCGCCAAGCAGCGGCGTAAGCACGATTTTGAAGTCGGCAGTCTGGCCGTTGGCGATGGCGATGCTGGAAGTTCCGGAAGGCGTAACGGCGAAGTCGAAGCCCAATCCGGTCAGAGGGATTGATGTGCCGGTTGGCAGCGCGCTGCTGCTCACCGTGAGGCTCCCGCTGGCGGGCCCGGCGCTGGTAGGCGCAAACTCGACAGCGGCAGTACAACTGGCTCCCGCGGCAAGCGTCGCCGGGCAGGTATTGTTCACCAGCTTGAAGCCGGCCGTAGCCGCCAGGGCGAAGCTGCTGAGGCTGGCGGTTCCGCTGGGGTTGGTCAGAGTCACGGTGACCGGGCTGCTCAGTAGATTCACCCCGGTCTGCGGAAAGTCGATCAGGCTGGGCAGTGCCAGCACCGAGCCCGGTGTGCCGCCTGTTCCACTGAGCGGAACACTGGCTGAGGAGGCCAGTGAAGGCGAGGCGACGGTCAGCGTTCCCAGATACGGGCCGTTGAGGGAGGGCGAAAAGATTACACCGGTCGAGCAGTTTGCCCCGGCTGCCAAAGTTGCAGTGCAAGTGTTCTGAATCAGGCTGAAAGGCGGCGTGGCGGAGAGCGTCAGCGAGTTGGCCGGCGAACCTCCGGTGTTGGTAAGCGTCACCGTCTGCGAAGGGCTGGATTGTCCAGCGGCGACGATGGGAAAGACAAGCTGCGACGGGCTCACGTTTAGCCCGGCCGGAATCTGCCCCGCGCCGGTCAGCGTGACGTTGACCGGCGCGACGCCGGAGGTGGACGAAGAGACCGCCAGCGAGGCCGTGCTTCCGCCCGCCGCGGCCGGAGTAAAGATCACCTGCACAGTGCAGGCGGCGCCGTTGGCCAGCGTTGCGCCGCAAGTGGTGGTTCCGGTGGAGAAGCTGGCCGCCGAGAGCCCGGAGATTTGAAAGCCTACATTGGCCAGCGGCGCGCCGCCGGTATTGCTCACCGTCAGCTTTTGCGCCGCACTTGGCTGGCCCACAGTCTGCGCGGCAAAGGTGAGGCTGGCCGGGGTGACGCTCAGTGCCGGCGGGGCCAGGCCCGTCCCGCTCAACGCAACCGTGCGCGGCGAATCGGCGGCGCTGTCTGTAACCGTCAGCGTACCGGTGGCCGCACCCGCCGCCGCGGGATTGAATTGCACGTTGATTGTGCAGCTTGAATTCGGCCCCAGGTTGGCGGTGCAGGCGTTGCTCTGCTGGAAAGCTCCGGTTACGGAGATTGCAACCGAGGTCAGCGAGACGCCTCCTTTGTTGGTTAGCGTCACGGTCTGCGCGGCTGAGAGCTGCCCGGCCACGGTATTGGGAAAGCTCAACAAGGTGGGCGAAAGCGTGTCGGTAGCCAGGGCTAGACCAGTGCCGCTCAGCGCCACCGTCTGTGTGCCGGCGGCGTCGGTGAAGGTGAGCGATCCCGTCGCTGCTCCAACTTGCAGTGGCGTATAGGTCAGCATCAAGTTGCACGAAGCGCTGGCCGGAATCGAAGAGCCGCAAGCGTTGCTGGCTATGGCGAAGGGTCCGGTTACTGCGCTGGTAAACGAGACTGCCGGCGATCCGCTGTTGGTGGCTGTCACTTGCAAGGCCGTTGAAGTGCTGCCCAGAACCCAGCCGCCAAAGCCGACCGTGGCCGGGATCAGCGTAATCGCGCCCGAGGGTACGCCAGTGCCGCTCAGCGCAACCGTCAACTGCCCTCCGTTGATGTTTGCGTTGATGGTCAACTGGCCAGTTCTACCACCAATCTGCGTGGGAGAAAAGCTCACCTGGATTGCGCAACTCGCGCCGGCGGCTAGGCTTACATTCACGCAGTTGTCGGTCTCGCTGAAGTCTCCGCTGGCCGTGATCGAAGTCGTTGCCAGAGCTGCTGTGCCGGTGTTCTTGAGAGTCACGGTTTGCGCCTTGCTCACGCTGCCGTATGCCTGGCTGGCAAAGGTCAGCAAGGCCGGAGTCGCCGTGGCCGTCGTCACATCCTCGGCCGCGGTCCACAACGGAATTATCCAGATGCCCCGGCCGTATGTACCCGCGATCAAATTATGCACCAGCGCCGAGGCCGGCGCGGCGCTGATGGCAACCACCGGCGCGTCCGGCAGTCCGCTGCCAAAAGCCGACCAGCAGTTGTTCGCCGCGACGGCGCAACTGGCAATCTGCCGCGTCGAATAGACTCCGGCATCGGTGGCCACATAGACTGTGTTGGCGTCCTGCGGATCAACCACCACGCTATTGGCGGGCGACAATGGCAGATTCGACTTCACCGCCGTCCACTGTGCTCCGCCGCTGGTTGACCAGTAAACCGTTTGCACATTGATACCCGGCTTCGGAAATCCTTCCACCGCAACGTAGACCGTCTTTCCGGTAAGATCGTGCGGGTCGATATAGATGCTCGAAATGTCAAAGCCGTAGTAATTCAATGCTCCGGTGTTGGTGCTCTGCGGTGTCAGGTCCGTCCATGTGGGCATCGCACTGCTGGATGGGTTGAAGATCGCGGAGAGAACGTGGCCCGGCAGCGCGGCGCCGCCATTTGTCGTGCCGTAGAGACCCACATAGATCACCTCCCCGCCATTTGGCAGCGTTGCGGAGGCTGGCAGCGCCATGGCCGCCATGGTGCGAATCATGGTGTTCCCATCGCAAGTTGCGCCACTTGAGCCGCTGCCCAGAATTCCCGCGGGACTGAGAGCGGTGAAGGAGCCGACGCCATTGGCCGGTCCCCGCCAAACCCGGCAGGTAGCTATCAACAACTGTGCGTGGCTAAGCGGGTCCACCAGAAAGGGCGCGGGAGCGGTCATCGTCTGCCCATCGTTGCCCACATCCGCGTCGGTAACCACGGCATCGCTGCCAAAGGCCGCCGGGGTGCACGGTGTCAGTTGCGAACATGCGTAGATCGAGACGCCCGCCTCGTTGTTCACGTACCAGTTGGAGTTGTCGCTGGGATCGATTACGACCGGCCCGCCTTCGCCGCTGAGAATCTCCGGCCAGTCCGCTGTCGGCCCAGTATTGCTTTTCACGCCTCCGGTTCCATCAGTTCCCAGGCCAGCCATCATCGTATAGGGCGTCGCGCCCGCCTGCGAGAGGCTCTCCACCTCAGCCAGCGAACCAAGGCTCCCATTCAGATTCTGGAAGTGCGTTGCATCGGTTGGCGAACAGGCAGGCTCGGGATTAGAGATCGAGTTCTCGTTGATTCCATCCTCGGATCGCCACAATCCACTGTCGTTTCCAACAAAAATCTCCAGCGGATTCGCTATATTCCAGGCCAGCGAGTGCTGGTATTCGCCCACCTGCGCGCTCATGCAGGTCGTCGAGTTTGTGGTATTGCGCCACTGGCAGCCCAGCGCCACTGGGCAGCCAATCTGCCACAGGTCGTTCTCCCCGGCTAGCAGAGTGGTGCTGGCTCCGCTGACCAGCGCAAAGGGAACAGCCGCCAAAGCCAAGTTGTAGTCCCCATTTTCAATGGTGGCGGAACCTTGCAAAGTGTTTGTCTCCAGCTTCGCCGTGTCCCATTGCTGGCTGAATGTGAAGTTCTGGCTGGCGCAAGCTCCCGCGCTCACCGCGCACTCATCCTGCCATATCCCCTGATCCTGATTGTCGATGTCCACCGTCCAGGCAAAAGTGTCGCCGGTCAGGGGATTCACCGCCAGAGTCCCGCGAAAAATCGGGCAGTCCGGCGAACCAGTGCTGCTGGGATTCGTCGGGCAGTAACCCAAGTTCGAAAGCGTGCCAGAGTTAGGCTGGTCTGCGATCCGCGTCCACGTTATGCCGTCGGCGGACTGGTAATAGCCGTGAAAGCGCACCGCCGCCAAAAACAGTTTCCGCACCGGGTTCCAAACCACCGAAGTCGCCGCATTTCCGTCGGGAGACGCAAAAGCAACACCCGGCCCCTGCACAATCTGCCCAACGCTGTCTTCGATCGTTGCCAGAGACCAGGTTGCCCCACCGTTTGAGGAGTAGTAAAGCCCCTCGTAGCTCGAATTCGGCCCCAACGCATTCACCAGCGTGCCTTCATAGGCCTGCGAAACCGCCGCAACCACTACATTCTGGTTCACCGTGCTCCAGGCAAAGCCGGCAAAACCCTCGCCTACAAAGAAGTAAATGCCGTCCGAGGTGCCGGGAATCAGACTCCAGGTTGTTCCGCCGTCGGCCGAGCGCAAAATCCCAGCCCCGTAGTAAGAGTCCAGAGCATCGTTCGGGTCGCCGGTCCCGGCTAGAATCACGCCAGTCCCCCCTGGCTGCACCGTCAATGCGCCAATGCTGATCGACGCGTCCGCCGCGCCGCTGATTGCCAGCAGATCGTCCGTGAGCGGGGTAAAGCTGATGTTGGCGGTATTCGAGGTATTCGCATTCTGCGACCGCCAGACCCCGCCGCCGGTGCTTCCCGCATAAAGCGTATTGCCGGTTGGGTCCGAGGGGTCCAGCGCCAGCGCCGAGATGCGCCCGGTGACCAGTCCATAGCTCAGCGATTGAAGCGCCATAGGCCCCAGCGGCAGCCAGTTGCCGGTTCCGCTGGATTGAGCTTGGCTTCGGAGCTGGCTTAGATCCTCGGCTGAAGCCGTCCGCGCGTCCTGGCGGAGACTTCCTGCCGCGCGCTCTCCCGGCCGCCATCCCCGACGAGCCAAGAACCGCTCCGCCTCGACCACTTGCGGGGGCAACTTCGCTTGCCGCGTCGTCGCCGCTCCACGTGCATCTACTGGTCGTTGCGCAGAAAGCGGCGGCGCATTGAATAGCGCGGTGATCGCAGCCAAACAAATCAGAGCCATGCAGGTTGCGAGAAATCGTGCCACGGAAAAGGACAGAGGCCTTAACCCCCGCGTAAAACCAATAAAACCAACGCGGGCTTCAGCCCCGGAAGCCCGCCAATTCAGGCTTCTTTGGGCTGTCTCTAAAACCGCGCCGCTCTTGCAGGCAGGGACATGCTCCCTGCTCCCGCCTAAGATGGAGTCACCGCAAAGCCGCTGAAGCGCAAAAACGCTCACACGCATCCCGATCGGGATTCCTGCTTCCCCTCTCTCTCATCGGCATTCTCCGAGGGGGACTTGATGCGAAATCCAATGGACTCAAACGTGCGAAACACGCAGACTGCGGGATTGATATTCGTCTGAATTATAGTCCAGAAAAGGAACTGCTGCATTTTCGGCATTGCATTAGCGGCATTTTCGTAATCGCGCCCACAAATTGCTCTGCGCCCGCAGCCTGCCCTCAGCTTGGCGAAGGGTCCGGCTTGTGGAAATTAGGATACAAAGAGTCTCAAATGCTTACCTTGAATCCAGGCGATGAACTCCTTGCGAGCGTTTGGCGGCACAGCGGGTGCTTACCAGTTTCCCCAAGCCCGGCTGATGTAATCGGCCAGCGTCATTGAAACCAGAATCAAAAACGTAAAGATACCGGCAAAAACGGTCAGCTTGGTTAACTTGCCGCTGTACTTCACTCCCATGAAGAACAGCACCACCAGCGAAGCCTTCGTCGTAGCAATGGCCAGTGCGATCACAGGATTCCACGGGCCCAAATCAATAAACGACGCCCACACCGTCAATCCCGTGCCCACCAGCAACGCAAATAGAATGATCACGTAGACCTTCGGCCCGACAATATGATGCGCGTGCTCGTTTGTTTCGCTCATGCCATCTCTCCTCTCGGGTCGAGTCTCTAACTGTATGCTGTTAGCTGTCCGCTGTTAGCCGCCTATTTCAATGCCTGCTGATCAGATACAGCAGCGCAAAGAGATAGATCCAGACAATGTCCACAAAGTGCCAGTAAAGCCCAAAGTTCTCGACGAACGTCACATGCCCCGATGTGTAAGCTCCGGCTCGCGCGCGATAAATCATAAAGCCCAGAATCCCGATGCCGATAATCATGTGCAGTGCGTGCATTCCGGTCATCAAAAAATAAAGTGAAAAATAAAGCTCAGTGTGCCGCGCCATATCCAGCGGAAGCGCCTTGTCGTGGTATTCCTTGTATACTTCTGGATCGGAGGCCGGATCGACAAACGATTGCAAGCTGTAATGAAATCCGGGGACGTGATGCTTCTCAATTTTCTCCGAGTATTCGATCGTCTTGATTCCCAGAAATCCCAGGCCAAGAATAAATGTAAGCGACAGGCAGAGAACCAGCCCTCTTCTGCGTCCCGTCTCCGCGCACCAGACACCCATCGCCATCGTGAAGCTGGAGAGGATCAGTACGAATGTATTCGTCGTTCCCCAAATCACATTCAACTGATGAGAGCCTGCGACAAAGGCCTGATAAAACCAGTTGCGATAGATCAGGTAAGCCGTAAAAAGGCCGCCAAAAAACATGACCTCTGTCAGCAGAAAGAGCCACATGGCAAAGTTGGCGGTATCGGCCTGCTGCTCGGTGGAGTTGAAGTGATGACGCAGATAAGCCGGGTGCTCCTCGTGCGCGGAGTGCGCCCCCGCCGCGGCGCTTTGGTCAATCGCGTGACTATCCGGCATGGGGCACCTCTTCCTGCTGTTGAGCCTGATTCTGCTTCTCGAGCCACTCGTAGTCATAGGCCTCGTGGTCCATCACAGGCATCGTGGTAAAGTTCTCCGTCAACGGCGGAGACTGCGTCTGCCACTCCAGTCCCGTCGCCTGCCATGGATTGTTGCCCGCAATCTCGCCGTACTTAAGCGACCAGAGCAGATAAAGCACCGGCAGCATATAACCCACGCCAAGAATTGTCGCGCCCGCCGTAGAAAATACATTCAATACCTGAAACTCTGGCGGATAAGATGCATAGCGTCGCGGCATTCCCAGCGTACCCAGTATGAACTGCGGAAAGAAGGTCAGGTTGAAGCCGACAAAGGTAATTACCGCCGCCATCTGCGATATTTTTTCCGGATACATGCGCCCTGTCATCTTCGGCCACCAGAAGTGAATGCCAGAGAGAAAAGCCATCAGCATTCCACCCACCATGACGAAATGAAAATGAGCCACGATAAAGTAGGTCTCGGTCAGGTGGATGTCCGTGCCCGAGGTGCCGAGAAATACTCCTGTCATGCCGCCGATGGTGAACAGGCCAAGAAAGCCAAAGGCATAAAGCATCGGTGTTTCAAAAGTAATCGAGCCCTTGTAAAGCGTAAAGGTCCAGTTGAATATCTTGATAGCCGAAGGCACCGCAACCAGCATCGTGAGCAGCGAAAAGATCAGCACGGCGTAATTCGAGATACCCATGATGAACATATGATGCGCCCAGACAAAAAAACCGAAGACCGCAATTGCGACTGACGAAAACGCGACCGCCGTATAGCCAAAGACGCGCTTGCGGCTGAAGGTCGAAATCACTTCAGAGATCACTCCCATTCCCGGCAAAATCATAATGTAAACGGCAGGGTGCGAGTAGAACCAGAAAAGATGCTGGAAAAGCAACGGATCGCCGCCCTTGGTGGGATCGAAAATGCCGATGCCGATGGTGCGCTCCAAGGCAATCAGCACGATGGCAATCGCCACCACCGGCGTGGCCAGAACCATCAGAATGCTGGCCGCATAATGAGCCCACACAAACAGCGGCAGCCGGAACCATGTCATTCCCGGCGCGCGCATCTTGTGGATCGTCACGATGAAATTCAATCCGGTGAAGATTGAACTGAATCCCGCGATAAATGCGGCAAGGCCGGTCGTAAGAACATTCGTGTTTACGTAATGGGTTGAGAGCGGCGTAGTAAACGTCCAGCCCGTATCCACGCCGCCCGTGGCCATCGTATAGATTGCCAGCAGACCACCGGCCATGTAGAGATACCAGCTTAATAAATTGATTTTTGGCAGCGCCAGATCCTTGGCCCCAATCATCATCGGAATAAAAAAGTTTCCCAGTGTAGCAGGCACCGATGGCACCAGAAAAAAGAAAATCATGATAACGCCGTGCATCGTGAACACCTTGTTATAGGTGTCGGTCGCCATAAGATCGGCCTGCGGCGTCAGCAGTTCAAGTCGTATCAGACCCGCCAGCGCCCCGCCAATAAAAAAGAAAAAACTCAGCGAAATCAGATAAAGTATCGCAATCCGCTTGTGATCTCCTGTCAGCAGCCAACTCAGGATCCCGTTCTCCCGAGTAATGTAGTTATCCTTCGGTATCCGGGCCGTCGATTGGTCGGGAAGACTGACAATGGTGTTTGGGTTCATGGCTTCACCGTTCCTTTAGCAACAGGCCCTTGTTTAGTGGAAGTCTTGCCAGCCGGCGCCGTGCGTTCGCTCTCCGGCAGCAGATCGGTCGTCGTCAGCGTCTGTTGAATACGGTAATCCGAGTCGAGGTTCTTGATGTATTCAATCAGCGCAATCACTCCCTCTTCGCTCACCTGCCCCTGATAAGTCGGCATGATTGGCGCATATCCCTGCGTGATATGTTCTGAGGGATTCAGAATCGACTGGCGCAGATACGCTTCATCGGCGGTAACTCTTTCACCATTCGCGAGGGTCAACTTCGCGCCGTAAACATTGGCTAAACTCGGGCCGCGCGCATCGGGCCGCGCATTGTGGCAGGCCGCGCAACTCAAACTCGCAAACAACCGTTCGCCATTCTGCGCCAGCGATGCGCCGGAAGTTGAACTGGCCAGCCACTTCTTGAACTCCTCCGGCGTCAGCACCACAATGTCGCCGGTCATGTGCGAGTGATCCGTTCCGCAATATTGCGTGCAAAAGAGGTGATAAGTGCCCGGTGTCGTAGCTTCAAACCATACCGTCGTATAACGCCCCGGAATCGCCTCGCGCTTTACGCGAAAGGCTGGAATAGAAAAGCTGTGAAAGACATCTTGCGAGATCAGCGTCAACTGAATCGGCTGGCCCGTCGGTATATGAAGCGCGTTGATCTCGTGCTGTCCGCCCGGATGCTCTGCCTTCCACATCCATTGCTTGCCGACCACATAAATATTCATCGAGTTGGCTGGTGGAGTGTAAACTCGGAAATAAATCAGCGCGCCCCAGACAAACATCACCAGAAAAAGCCCCAATGGAATAATTGTCCACGTAGCCTCCAGCAAAGTCGAACCTTCGATCTGTACGGCAATCGGATGGCGTCTCTTGCTGTAGAGAATCGAAAAGCTGACAATCAAAAGCACCACAATCGTCAGTCCAATCAGACTCACCAGCACCATGAAAAAATAAAGCGCATCCATCTGCGGCGCAATCTTCGACGCCTCCGGTGGAAACAGCGCGAAGTTCGTCAACCACTTGACGAGAAACTGCCAGATTGTCGGACTAATATGGTCCATTCCGTTATCCGTTCACCTTTGTTCCTGTTTCTGGCTCGTCGTTTTTGCGGGCATCTCTGCGAAACATCAGCAGCATGAATCCGCCCAGCGCGCCTACCGTAACAACTCCGCCCAATTGAACCACCCGCGCCACAATCAATGAGTGTCTATTGGTCTGCGGATCGTAGTGGTAGCAATAAGTCAGAATGTTATCTACCGGCGAGCCGATGCGGTTCGCCGAAGCTTCATTGAGGCCCAGCAGCAAATCCTTGGGCGAATATTCGACGCCCATGTAATACTGCGCCAGCTTGCCCTCGGGAGTTACGATTTGAATCGCGCTCGCGTGGGCAAACTGCGTCAGCTTTCCGTCCGGCCCTGGAATCTTTACATAGCCAAAGCCCACTGCCCTGGTCAATGCGTCGATGTTCGTTTGAGTGCCTGTAAGAAAATGCCAGCCCGCAGCGGTATCCGGATGGCCGTAGCGCTTCAGATAGCCGCGCTTCTTTGCCGCGGCCAGATCCGCGCCCTCGGTAGGATCGATGCTCACCACTATCACGTTGAAATCCTTGCCGGGAACGAATCGCACCATCTGCAAGGCTCCCGTCAGCCCATTCAATTCCTCAGAGCAGAGCATGGGACACTGATAATAAACCAGCGCCAAAATCGCCGGCTTCTTGCCGAAGTAACTCGATAACTCGACCTGCTTGCCCGTGTCGTCGGTGAAAGCAAGTCCCAGCGGCAACTGCCCGTTCAGGTGCTGCGCAATGCCAACACCGGCTAGTATCGCCGGCGGCTTGTCACTGACCGGCGCCATCTGTTTTTCGTCGTAGCGCGACACCTGCGCGTAGATCGCCGGCGCAAGCAGAGTTGATGACAGCGCCAGCGCAACCGCCGCATCGAACCAACTTCTCCGCATTGTGCTTGAACTACGCATGACTCCTTCTTCCTGGCCGTACCGTTCAACACTGCCTACTTATGCTGCCCAACTTGCCTGCTATCGGCAGCCTGTTGAGCCGCTTGATCCAATTCATATCCCGTGCGCGAAAAACCATTCGTCAGCGGCGCAACAATCTCCGGCCTGATCTCTCCAGCCATCAGCGGCGACTGCTCAGCCGCTGTCGCTACCGGCAATCCACGCTGCGCCAGCAACTCCATCGCGCGTTCAATCGGAATCCTGACCTTGCCTTGCGCCTGGTCCGCCCAACTATAGTTATCCAGCAGCAGATCCTCGCGCGCGTGCAAATCAGCCACATCCTGATTGCCGTCGTCAGTCTGCACTCTCGGTGTCGGGAACTTCTGCGTCATCTCGGCCATCTTGTTCTGCATCTCGGCGCTCGATGCCAAATCTCCCAACGGTCGCATATCAACCGTCCGCGCCCACTTACTCGGAGGCCCGTCTTCCTTGGCCATACGCGCATTCAGCACTTTGCCAATGCCATACGCCAACGCGGCAGTCACCACGGCAAAGATAGCCAGCGAGATCAGAAAAGTAACTACGCCGGAGACGCGAACATCGGAACTCTCAAAGCCTTTGGAAGTGTCAATCTCCTCCGGTTCCTGGCCGGAATCATTTGGCTTATGCATGGACATGTTCGGCCTCCAATATCTCCGCAAGATGCGGATCGTTCGTCTGCACCAGCGGCCGCGACTTCAACTGCGTGAAGAAATACGCTAACCAGAATGCAACCATTGCAGTAGGTACTGCCGCGTATTCCAGAATTCCCCAACTGAAATGAAGATTCCGTGCTGCGTCCTTGAAATTCGGCTCGATCAGCCAGAACAAATCGAAGGCGCGCGCAAAAATCATCCATTGGCAAACAAGCACCAGGCGCTTCTTATTACGCTTCAGATCGCGCGAGAGCAGCAACGTAAATGGAATCAGCCAGTGAAAGATAAAATCCAGAGTAACTATGATTCCCCAGTGGCCGCGAATGCGATCCAGATACCAGGGAATCTCTTCCGGCAGATTTCCCGACCAGATAATCAGAAATTGCGAAAAGGCAAGATAGATATTCAGCATCACAAAAGCAAAAGTGAATTTGCCCAGGTCATGCTGCTCAGTCTGGCGCAGAATTGTTTTGAACGGTTCGCCTTTCGAGAGAGAGATCACAACAATGATTGAAAGCGCCAGCACTTGATACGCTTGGCCGACAAGAAACAATAGGCCGTAGACTGACGAATACCACGTGGGATCAAGCGACATGACCCAATAAATGGCGGCAGCGGTCATGGTAATTGCGTAAACCACAATCCCCGGACCGCTGATGTTTTCCAGCCGCTTGATCCACTCGGGCGTGGTCGCGGGGGAAGCCGCATCCCGTTCAAGTCCGAGAGTATTTAGGCGCCACGCATAAAAGCCCCAGATGACAAAGCAAAGAATACTCACCACAACAAAGGCCTGAGGGTTCAGCATTGGCCGCTTGAATTCAATCGCGCGCGCCTGAACCTCATTGATAATGCCGGCCTTCAGCGCGCCTGCCGTATCATCAATCTGCGCCCACAGATAAAGCCGCTTCAGCGAGAAGGCAATCACCAGCCAATAAACAAAAACCAGCGGAAGAGTGCGGCTCATTGCTTCCAATGGACGGCGCAGCAACAGACCCCACTTGCCACCGGTCACATACTGCACCATCAACAAAGCCAGCCCGCCGACAGAAAGTCCAAAGGTCAGCATCAGGCCCAGCAGCCACGCGCGCAGCACATGATCGACCCCAAGCGTTGTTCCGTCCGCGAAAACCAGTCCCGCGGCGATAACTGAAAAGACGAACCCAACAACCAGCGCGCGCGTTCTCCAGCCATCGACAAAGGCCGGTGCGCCTAACTCGGCGGGAAGCGTTTTGGCGTGCGTCTCGTGGGTCATTCCGTTTGTCCTTGCCTCGCGGCCGCGGGAGCCAATTTGCTTGCGGGAATCTTGATCGCGGGATCTGCCGGATTAGCCGGGGCTAGCCCAGGGTTACCCTGTTTCTCATCATGCGGATATGCTTGAATCGCCGTCGTTGGCAACGCCCACGGCTCCGCAAACTCTGGGTGCCCGCTCTCGGCGGCAATCTCTTTCAAGCTGCGAACCTGCACGCCCGCGGGCACATCGTCCATCTTTGCCGCCTGACTCAATTGCAATGCGCGAATGTAAGCCGCCACTGCCCAGCGATCTATCGGTGTCAACTGCGCCGAGTAATCCGGCATCGCTCCGTAACCGTGAGTCATCACGTAAAAATAATGCGAAATAGGCTGCGAGAGCCGCACCTGATCTTGCAGATTTGCCGCGGGCTTGTAACCGCGCTCCACAATCTCGCCAAGCCCGTTGCCTACGCGCGAATGGCAAGGCGTGCAATAAATATTGAATCGTTCCTGCCCGCGCTTCAGTACTTCAAGTGTCACCGGAAAGGGCATCTCGTTCTTCTCCTCGCGATAGCCGTCGGCACCCTGCACCACGCCGGTATAGAAGTAACTGTCTTCATGCAACTGGCCGCGTGCCACGGTATTTGCCACCTGCGGTCGCGCGCCACGATGGTCGGCAAACATCTCGGAGCCGCGCTGCGCAATAATCTTCGGCTGGTCCTGCATATCCTGCCGACAGCCGCTGACCAGCAGAAGCGCAATCATGCAAGGGCCAGTTGCAATGCGTCTCATCGAATTGAGGCGGTGAGCTAGCATCAGTACTCCACCTCCACCACTGAAACCGGCTGAAAGACCTGCAAATACGCCTTGGTGTGCACTAAATCGAACTTAGGATCCAAAGCTTCCAAGCAAAGAAAGAACTTATCGGTCGTCGCTCCGTCGCGAAAGTTTGGCGCGTTGAAGAGTGGATGATAAAGCTCCGGCAATCCATTCAGCGCCAACATTCCGAAAGCCGCCGATAATCCTGCAAACAAAATCGTCCACTCATACGCAGGCACAATAAATGCCGGCCAAGAGTAAGTCGGACGCCCACCGATATTCAATGGATAAGCCAGCACCGAGATCCAGACTTCGAGCGTGAACATTGCCGCCAGGCCCATCAATCCGCCGATCAGCGTCACCAGCGGCACCTTGTTGCGATGGAAGCCGATTGCCTCGGCTGCCTCTTCGACCGGATAAGGCGTATAGCAATCCATACGCCGCCAGCCATCCTGGCGCGCTTGTTGCGCAGCGCGGATCAGCTCGCCCGGAGTATCGAATTCGGCCAGCAGGCCGTAGGTTCCTTCGCGAGGGGGCATATCAGTCACCAGCCTCCGTGGCCGCTTTGGCCTTGATCTTGGCCTGTGGCAGCATCAAGCGAATCTCATTCATCGGAATCATGGGCAGGAAGCGTACAAACAATAAGAACAGCGCAGTAAACAATCCCAGCGTGCCCACATAAATCATGTAATCCCACCTAGTGGCGCGGTAAGTGCCCCACGACGAGGGAAGAAAGTCGCGGTAGAGACTGGTCACGATGATGACAAAGCGCTCAAACCACATGCCAGTGTTCACCACGATGGAGATAAAGAACATGTACCCAATATTGGTGCGCAGCTTACGCGACCAAAGGGTTGTTAGCGGTATCGCCAGGTTGCAAGTAATCAGCACCCAGTAAGCCCATCCCATTGGTCCGAACATGCGGTTCCACATCATGAAGGCTTCCCAGTGCGAGGCCGAGTACCATGCCATGAAGACTTCCATGCCGTAGCCGTAGGCCACAATGAAGCCAGTCGCAAGCATTACCTTGCCCATGTTATCGATGTGGCGCTCTGTAACCAGGCCCTCAAGGTGATAGAACTTGCGCAGCGGAATAGCCAGAGTCAGCACCATTGCAAAGCCAGAGTAAATTGCTCCCGCAACAAAGTACGGCGGAAAAATCGTCGTATGCCAGCCCGGCAGCACGGCCACTGCAAAATCGAAACTGATGACCGTATGCACGGAGAGCACCAGCGGCGTTGCGAGGCCCGCCAGCAGCAGCGAGGCTGTCTCGTAGCGCATCCAATGCCGCACCGAGCCGCGCCAGCCCAGCGAACAGAGGCCATAAAAATACTGCGCAAACTTGTTCTGCGAGCGGTCGCGCATTGTGCCGAAATCCGGAACCATGCCGATGTACCAGAAGACCACCGAGATGGTTGCATAAGTCGAGACCGCAAAGACATCCCACAAGAGGGGCGAGCGGAACTGCGGCCAGACATCCATCGTGAGCGGAACCGGCAGCATCCAGTAAGCCAGCCACGGACGGCCCACATGAATCAACGGGAACATGCCCGCGCAGACCACGGCAAAGATTGTCATCGCCTCGGCGAAACGGTTGATCGAGTTGCGCCAGGTCTGCTTGAAGAGAAGCAGAATCGCCGAGATCAGCGTGCCGGCGTGGCCGATGCCGATCCACCAAACGAAGTTGATAATCGCAAAGCCCCAGGCCACCGGCTGCGTAATGCCCCAGATGCCCACGCCCACAAGGAAGAGCCAAGTCACCGCGGTCAGAAGCACAGTGGCCAGCGCGCCGCCAATGCCGAAGATCGCAAACCAGCCCAGCGGCGTCGAGGGTGTCAGCACAATGCGCGCAATCTTTTCGGTGACAGACTTGAAGGTCTGCCCCGGCGCAATGACGCGATACTCTCCGGTGGCCGGATCGATTCTCGGGTTGTCTTTCAATTCGCTGGGCGTCATGCTGGCCTTAACCCTTCGCCGGCAGATGTTCCACCGGCGTTGATTCAAGCTCCTGGTTCGGATTCAAAACCGCGGCTACATATTTCGTCCGCGGACGCGTATTCAAATCGGCGAGCACCTGATAACTGCGCTCATCGGCTTGCAGCTTTGCCACCTTGCTCTGCTTGTCGTTGATATTGCCAAAGGTGATTGCCGATGCGGGGCAGGCCTGCTGGCATGCAGTTACAATCTCTCCGTCGCGCACGTTCCGGTTCTCCTTGTCGGCCTCGATCTTTGCAGCCGAGATACGCTGAACGCAGTAACTGCACTTCTCCATCACGCCGCGCGAGCGGACTGAAACATCGGGATTGCGCAGCAGCTTCAAGCTCTCCGTCTCGTAGTCGGAATAAAGCAGGAAGTTGAAGCGCCGCACCTTATACGGGCAGTTATTCGAGCAATAACGAGTGCCGACGCAGCGGTTATAGACCATTGCGTTCAGGCCTTCCGGCGTATGTACCGTTGCTCCCACCGGGCAAACCTGCTCGCAAGGCGCGTTCTCGCAGTGCTGGCAGGCCATCGGCTGGAAGTGCGCGCGCGGCGCGGCCAAATCGCCTTCGAAGTAAGTATCGATGCGCAGCCACTGCATGTTGCGACCGATTCGCACCTGTTGCTTGCCGACAACGGGAATATTGTTTTCCGCATAACAGCCAACGATGCAGGCATTGCAGCCGGTGCAACTATTCATGTCGATCGACATGCCCCAGGCGTTGGCTTCGTTGTACTCCCAATTAGGAAAAAGCGTTACATCCTTGTCGGTCTTCTCGCGGCCTGGACCTTCGTTTGCAAACCCCGGATCGGCCTTGTACTCAGCCAGCGTCGCATAGCGAATAATCCCGCGCTCACTGATCGCCTCATCGGCTTCGAGCGAGTTATTGCCGTTGCCTTGGCCGCCAAACAACTTCGGCCTGTGATCCTGAAAGTGGCTCTTGGTAACAGCCACGCCCCATTTACCCTCGATCTTCTTCATCGAACCCACGGCGTAAAACGGGGAAGCCGCAGTGCGAATCAGATAAGCATTGAATCCCGCGCCCGAGCCAACGCGCCCCGCAAACGAACGCCCATAACCTAAATGAACAGTGACCGAGTAATCGGGATGCCCCGGAGCAACAATCACTGGCGCATTTACTTTTCGTCCATTCACAGTTAACTCGACAATGTCGTCTTCTTCCAGTCCGTATTTAGTCAGCGTTGCGCCGGAGACGATCGCCGCATTATCCCAACTCAAGTTAGTGACCGGCTTAGGCAGTTCCTGCAGCCAGCCCACATTTGACCAGCGGCCGTCGTAGACATTGGGGTCGGGGCGGAAGATGATCTCTAGCGAATCCTTCGGCAATGGCGCAAGCACTGCGCCAGGAGCGCGCGAATTCCATGGCTCCGTTGCAACCGCACTACGCGTATCGTCAATCCAACCTGCGTGCAGCGCCTTGCGCCAGCCCTTCTCAAAATCTTCCTTGATCACCGGTTTCCAAGTCTCGCGCACCGCCTCATACGGACTCAATCCTGGTTCATCCAGCAACGCTTGAAAGAAATGATGCGCCGTCTTGCCGCCATAGAGCGGATCGATCATCGGCTGAACGATTGAAACCGTTTCGCCGTAGGCGCGAGCATCAGACCACGACTCAAGAAAATGCGCCGCGGGAATGTGCCAGTGTGAAATTTGGCCAGTCTCATCGACATGCGTCCCGAGATGCGCAACCGTCTTGGCTTTTTCGAAAGCTGTCGCAAACTCCAGATCGGCAGGCGCACTGTATATCGGATTGGCATTTAAGATTACCAGCCAATCGACCTTGCCCGCATTGAGGTCGGAAACCAGAGCCTTAAGGTCGGCAATCTGATCGGAAGGCACTGAATTCACTGGAGTCGAGTGCGAAAACGCTGTAACACCATAATTCACAAGCTCGCTGTTGATCGCAGCAGCCAGCGCCGCCACCGACGCGTCCTGATAGAGCCCCGGAATCACTACGCTCTTACCCGCGTGAGCTTTCAAGTCCTTGGCTAGAGTTGTCAGAAACTTCTTCTGCTCATCGGTCCAGTTATAGGCAGGAGCTTCAACGCCAGTAACTCCAACAGCCTTCGCCAACTCGGCCGCAAAGGCTGGTATCTCGCTTGCCCGCAGTCCCAACCTATGTTCAGCCTTCAATCCTGTCGTGGTCGGCGTGCTCTCGATTGCATACAGCCGATTCAGTTTCTCCGGTGATTTGCGCCGGTCCGCGTAATCGCGGACCAGCTTGTGGAAACCGGGGAAGCCGGCGCCTGAAAGAAAATCCGCATCAAGCGAAACAATCACATCCGCGTTGGATAGATCGTATTGAACATTCAACCCACTGGCCAGCGAAGTCCCGGCAATCGCCGGGTCATACTGCACCAGCGTTGCCTTCGGGAACTTCGCTTGCGCCTCGCGCCATTGCCGCGCCAACGTCGGAGAAGTAATGGTCTCACTGAGGAAATAAATCCCGGTTCCGTCCTTGGTCGAGAGCACTTTATTACGGAACTCGACGGCAAACTCCGCCCACTCGCGATTCTCTCCGCGATAAGTCACATGCTGCGAACGATCGGGATCGTATAAATCCAGCAGCGTGGCCTGCGTAAACGGGTCCGACGAGCCTTGGTTATAAGGATGCTCGGGATTGCCATCGATCTTGATGGGGCGGAACTGATCGCTCTTGACTAAGAGCGGCACTGCACCAGTTACAAATGGATGCGCCGTGGCAAAGTACATCGGCTTGCCGAGAATTAAATCTTCCGGCGCTTTGACATAGGGATATATTGGTTCGTCGGGCTGCTTGGTACAGCCAGCCAAGCCGGCCAGCGCCATCGATGCGCCCATCAATTTCATAAAGCCGCGCCGCGAAACCGGATCGACCCACTCCTGCGCCGAGCCGGGAAACTCCTTCTGGACCGCGGCCTCGAACTCCGGCGTTCCGGCCAGTTCGTCCACCGAGCGCCAGTAGCGCTTCCCCTTGGCGGATTTCAGCTCTTCGCGCACGGCGGCCAGCGTCATCGGCGTTTCATTCGTCTTTTGTCCGCTCATCTTTTCGCTCATCGGTGGCAGACCTCGCAACTGGCTAGATCCTTGGGGGTGCGAATCTTGTAGTGATCCACCAGAAAATGCCCCATCTCATCCTGGCTGGTGAACTTCTCGTACTTCAAAGGAATCGTCCCGCTTACCGCCCCGCCCGGCACTTCAAGCGACGCAACCTCCACGCCCGGCTCCTTGGTCACGCAATTCACGCTTTGCGCCGTCGGCAGACCAGTCTTCTCCTCGCCTACCGAACACCAAACCGGCCGGTCGCTCGACGGCTTCTCCCAGGCGTTGTTGTAAATTTCGCTGGTCGGCCGCAGATTCTTTGCCGGGTTGCGATGGCAGTCCAAGCACCACTCCATCTGCAAAGTGTTCTGCGCATACATCAGTGGCATCTGGTCCACGCGGCCATGGCAGGTGGCGCAGCCCACGCCTTTATTCACATGAATCTCATGGCTGAAGTAAACATAATCGGGCAGGTCATGCACCTTGATCCAGGGCAGCGATTCGCCGGTGAGCCAGCTCTGGCGCACTGGCTCCAGCAATTGCGCGTTGGTCCAGATCTGCGCGTGGCAATTCATGCAAGTCTTGGTCGGCGGAATCCCCGCATAGCTCGATTTTTCCACCGTCACATGACAGTATTGACACTGAAGGCCCAGACCCTGCACGTGGTGCTTATGACTGAAGGGCACCGGCTGCTCCGGGCGCTGGCCCTGCCGCGTCACCCAGGGCGAACGCTGCAACTGGTCCAGCGTAACCCCCAGAGCGATCACGATCAGCCCCGTCAAGACCAGGCTCGCGCGAGCCAAGGCATTGGAGCTGCGGTCGAATATCTGCGCCATACGTGCTGTCCTTGCCGACTAGGCGGAAAATGAATGTGTGCGCTGTGCTGGCGGTCACACATGCTGGGTAGAAAAGCCGTTCTTGGGTACAAATCACCCGAGAGGTGGAGAACCCCGAAAATTCAATATAGCAGCCGGAGAGGCTGGCTTAAAAGGAGAAACCCGTAAAAAATCTAAAAAACGTTCGTTTTGTCTCACGATGTAATCCACTGAAAAGAATACCACTTGTGATAAGGACCACTGGAGGGCAAGCCAAATTGCTCCTTGGCGGCCTACGCACCAGAGACCTATCACAAACAAAATACCATGCCTATATTGGACTACGCCAGTCCTAAATAAGCAGCCTAATTATTTTCTGGAAGACAATCGCCAATTTCCCGGTACTCCGCACAGCTATAGTTGAGAAAGACTCTTATGCTTCGGTTTCTGCGATCTTTGGCCACCGGCCTTTGCCTCATCTGCATGATTGCGCCCGCCCACCCGCAGGCCTTCCGCGGCGCTAACCGGCCCGCACCGCCCAAGCCCTCTCAGGAAACCGGCTTTCTCAATCGCATTGTCCAAGTCCACGGCGTCTCCTACCGCTTTCAGATCTATTTGCCGGAGAACTTCCGCCGCGACGACCACAAGAAATGGCCCGTAATTCTCTTTCTGCATGGGCGCGGAGAGCGCGGCGCCGAGGGCATGTGGCAGACGCAGGTTGGCCTGCCGGAGGCGGTGCGCGACCATCCCGAGCGCTGGCCCTTTGTGATTGTGATGCCGCAGTGTCCGCTGCCCGGCTTCTGGACCGATCCGGAGATGCTCGCGATGGCCATTGCCGCGCTCGACCAGGAGACCGAGGAGTTCCACCTCGATCCGGATCGAACCTATCTCTCTGGCCTCTCGATGGGTGGTTACGGCGCTTGGGAGCTGGCGCGGCTATATCCGCGGCGCTGGGCGGCCGTGGCCATTGCGGCTGGAGGCATCTTCTGGAGCTATGCGCCGGAGCGCTGGCGCGAGGAGGCCACGCTGCCCGCCGAATACGCCCGCGCACTGGGTCGCACGCCGGTCTGGCTCTTCCACGGCAGTGACGACAACATTGTCAATCCCCGCCAAAGCGAGCTGATGTTTGAAGCCTTCAAGGCCTCCGGTGGGCATCTGCGCCTCTGGGTCTACCAGGGGCTCAAGCACGACTGCTGGACCCGCGCCTACAACGAGCCCGAACTGCCGCGCTGGCTGCTGGCGCAACGCATTGAAAAGCATGGACAGCCGGGGTTGCCAGCCCTCACCGAGCGCCTGACCATTCCGCTGCACCCACCCGCCATCAAGCTGACCGCGGAACTGTTAGAGACTTTAGCCGGCGACTACCGCGACCCGGCGGGACACAGTGAGATCGTGCTCTTTCGCCAAGGGGATCTGCTCTTTGCCAGAAATCAATTTGGTGAGTTGGCGGAGCTGGCGGCCGAGTCGCCCAACTCACTTTTCTATCTCAACGGCTCCAGCACCACGCGGATCATGGTAGAACATGACGCGCAGGGACATATCAATGCGTTGCTACTCCGCGACGACCGCCATGAGGAGCGGCTCGATCGCAGCCTCTCCGCCTCGAATCGCTAGAGACTCTCCCCCCAACCGATCAAACGCCACTTAAGCATTGGTCTGAAGCGCAGCCTCAGCCCAGGCTACAGCTTCGGCATGGCAGCGCATCATCTGCTCATGGCGAAGGCCGGAGGCGCGGACAATCCTGTCACAGGCGGTCCAATCTCCGTGCTCTTCGCAGACAACCCAATGCAGCAGAACCCCTTCCGGATTATCCTTGCCCAGCAGCGCATCGCGCGCCACATCGCGCAAAGGCAGCAACCTCACCATATCTTCCATCAGAATTCGCAGCATCGCCGGAAAAAGGCTGACCATTCCAATAAGGTATTGCTCGCTGGGAGACATTCCGCAAAGGCCGGCCGCCAGTTCGCAGAATCGTGCGCGCTCAAAGGCCATGCGCAGAATCTCCGCCGGCTGTTCGGCATTGAAGTCGCTGGCGATGGCCAGCATCGCGATCCGCCGGAAGGTCGCCTCGCCCACCAGCATCAGCGCCGATTGGATCGAAGTGATCTCCTGCCGCATCGCGCAGACCGGCGAGTTCACCAGCCGCAGCAGACGATAGGTCAGCGAGGCATCGCACATCACCAATTGGCTCAGCCGTTGCAGATCCACCGGCTCGTTTTGCAAATCCTCCAGAATCTCCAGATGCACCAGCCGGTTGCCGGGAATCCGATGGCTCTCCAGCGCCTCCGGACGGCAGAAGTAGTAGCCCTGAAAGAGCTCGAAGCCCTCCTGGCAGGCCTGGCCGTACTGCTCCTGCGTCTCCACATTCTGCGCCACTGCCCGAGCCCGGAAGCCGTCCAGTTGCCGCAGCAGGTTGCGCCGCTGCAGCGAATCCACTTTGACGATATCTACTTTGATGTAGTCGGCCAGATCAGCCAGCGGCTTGCTCTGCGATCTCCCTTCAAAGTCGGCCAGCGCCAGCCGGAAGCCCAATGCCTTCAACTTGCGGCAGGCCACCAGCAAACCCGGCGTTGCCTCGGTTCCTGAGGGAAGCTCCAGCACAGTCAGCTTTGGCGGCAGAATCTGCACCCACTCCTCGGTCAGCGAATCCGGCGTGCAGTTGACAAACGCCCGCAGCCCGCGCGCCAGCTCCTCCACGCCAAATATCACCGTGTTATCCAGCATCGTCCGCGTGGCCAGATTCTTGTCCGCATTGAAGTTTGGCTCTCGCCCGTTCCAGAACAACAACTCGTAGCCGTGCGCCTTGCCGCGCATGTCAAGAATCGGCTGGCGCGCCACATAACGCAGCTCATTCGACCGCTTCTCTACCGAGTTGGCTACCGCTGCCGTCCTCACGTACGTTGCCATTTACAGAGTCCCCCACCCTATTTATCGTTCCCTTGGCTTGAAACGTGAGAGCATTTCCGCACACCCAGTCAACTTTCGGTTAGAATCGGCGCTGTATGGTCCAACGCGGAGCTGAAGCTGAAGCAAAAAGCTGCTGCTCCCTGAAGGAACCATCCCAGCCTTGTTCGCGTAGTAAACTCTGATCGAACTTCCAGGAGGCACCTATGTTTTGCAGCGGATGTGGTCTAGCTTTAGTGCCGGGGCAGGGCTTCTGCCCGCAGTGCGGCCGTCCGGTCGCTTCAGCCGTTCCTCCCGTGCCCGATATGGCCTTCCAAATCGAAAACTATGCCGGAAAGATCAAGGCGCTCGGCGTCGTATGGCTCATCTACTCGGCCTTCTCCCTGCTTATCGGCATCGCCGGGCTGACCTTCGCCAAAATGTTTCTCTTCGGCCCCTTCGGTCCCTGGATGCATGGCCCGTGGGGCAACGGCACTCCGCCTTTTTGGTTCGGTTCCGCCCTGCTGCAATTTGTCTGGGTCTTCCTGATCCTGCGCACATGCCTGGCGCTGGCGGCAGGCTGGGGACTCTTGCAACACGCCCCCTGGGGCCGCGTCGTCGCCATCCTGGCCGCTATCTTCAGCCTGCTCAAATTCCCCTTCGGAACCGCCATGGGCATCTGGACCCTGGTCACGCTTCTCGGCTACCGTAACTCCACTCTTTACGACGAGCTCTAAAAAGCCGCTTTTAGCTGTTAGCTGTTAGCTGTTAGCTGAGAGCTGAGCGCTGTATGCAAACCGGGTGCCTGGTGCCCCACCCTAGCCACGTTCTTGTTTTTGTGGCTAGGGTGGGAGCCTCTAACCTCTAGTCTCTAGTCCCCAATCCCTATCTCCTGCCTTACAATCGCACCATGAGCTTTCCAGTCACGCGCATGCGCCGCCTCCGCCGCACCGAACCCTTGCGGGCTCTGGTCCGCGAGACCGCCGTCACCCCCGGCGACTTGATCTACCCCCTCTTTCTCTGCCCTGGCGAAGGCATCCGCCGCCCGGTCTCCTCCATGCCCGGCGTCTTCAATCTTTCCATTGATGAAGCTGTCCGCGAGGCCGAAGAAGCCGCGCGACTCGGCCTCGGCGGCCTGCTCCTCTTCGGCCTGCCTGAGTCCAAAGACGAGCAAGGCTCGGGGGCATGGGACGACTACGGCATCGTGCAACAGGGTCTGCGCGCCCTCAAAGAATCCTCCGCGTCGAAGTCGCTGGTCCTTATCGCCGACGTCTGCCTCTGCGAATACACCAGCCACGGTCATTGCGGCTTGGTCTTCGAGTCCCGCGACGGATGGACCGTCGACAACGATTCATCGCTCGGCCTGCTCGCGCAAACCGCCGCCAGCCTGGCTCGCTCCGGAGCCGACGTTGTCGCCCCCAGCGACATGATGGACGGGAGGGTGCGGGCCATCCGCCGCGCGCTGGACGACGAGGGCTGCCCCGAGACTCCTATCCTCAGTTACGCCTCCAAATTCGCCTCGGCCTTCTACGGACCCTTTCGCGAGGCCGCCGACTCCGCGCCTCAATTTGGCGACCGCAAGAGCTATCAGATGGATGGCGCAAACCTGAGAGAGGCTCTCCGCGAGATCGCCCTTGACATCGAAGAAGGTGCCGACATGATTCTGATGAAGCCGGCCATGCCGTATCTCGACGTGATCCGCGCCGCCCGCGAACAGACCGGCGTCCCCATCGGAGCCTATCAAGTCAGCGGCGAATACTCCATGCTCCAGGCCGCCTTCGAGAAGGGTTGGCTGGACCGCGACCGCGCGATTTTAGAGTCCTTGGTAAGCATCCGCCGCGCTGGGGCCAACTTCATCGTCACCTACTTTGCAAAAGACGCCGCCAGGTTGCTGGGATGACCGCAATTACTCACGCAACGGAGAAGAAATTCGACGATGGCGGCAGGTGGCCCATTCATCGATTCTGAGGGCAGGGCTCGGCTTTGGGAGGCTGTGCCCTATTCATCGCGGCTTTATTGCGATGAGTGGGAATCCGCCAACCCCATCGCTTGACATTCTCGCCAATCCTTTGCAGATCATTACCACCACTTCCTGCACAATCAAGAAAGGCGGTCAGAAATCCAGCCGAGCCAGAAGTCAACATGACAAACGTCCTCCAACCCGCCCCGCCACCCGCTGAGCAATCCACCCAGCCCGTGCTCCGCAGTCAGCCCGCAGCGCTGGAATTTGACCTTTCCAGAAATCAGACAAAAGCCAGAGAAACCGGAAGATTATTCTTCATGTCTTCGCTTTTCGACGGATTGTGTTTATTCAACATCCTTATTATCAATAGTTTGAATAAACAAAAAACACGAAATACCCCTTTTTAGATTCTCTTTTATTTCGCTTTCACCCTTAAGTCATTCATTTTATTGATCTAGATCGTTCGATTATTGTTCGCTATATCTTCGCCTTTATCCAAAAAATCACCATTTCGCGTGTACTCTACCCGCGCTCGCCCAACCTCTTCTCCACCCCATAAAAACTCAACGCCGCGTCCCCTTGCTCCAGCAGCCGAGTTCGTTCAAGCACCCCATACCGCTCCTCCAGCCGCTCCTTGCGCCGGTGCTCGGCAATCACCACCGCACTGGCCGCCAGCAACCCTGCCGCGCTCCCACCCAGCAAACCCAGCGTCGCCGCATACTCCGTCGCCGCATCCCAAGGTGGATCGAGAAAGACCACATCGTAGCGTTCTGCCCCTGACCCAGCAGCCCCAGCCCGCCGCAGAAAAGCCCCCACCGCAACAACATGAATCCTGAACCCCGCCCTCAGCCCCAGCCGTTCCAGATTTCCCCGCAGAACCTTCAGAGCCGCCGGAGCACGTTCCACAAATTCCACCCGTGTAGCCCCCCGGCTCAGAGCCTCAATGCCCACCGCGCCCGACCCCGCATACAAATCCAGAAAGCTCGCCCCCTCCATTCGGTGCGCAAGCACATTGAAGAGCGTCTCTCGCAGCCGGTCGCTGGTTGGCCGCGTAGCCATCCCCGCCGGAGCCGCCAACGTCCGTGAGCCGAGCCGTCCTGCAATAATGCGCATAAGAATTCAGAATACGGGAAACGCCGCCCTCTCCCAAGCCACCAACTCCAAAGCCAGCCCCAAAGAAGCAGCCGGACCCTCTACAATCAATCAATATGCGAGGCTGGTCAATCCCGCTGGGCCGTTGGATGGGCGTCGAGATGCGCGTCCACCTCTTTTTCCCGCTGCTTCTGCTCGTCTGCATGGGCCTCAGCGCGTCTGAAGGAATTCTGCGCGGCATCGGGCTCTTCTTCGTGCTCATGGCGGCCGTCGCGGTCCGGGAAACCGCGCGCCTGATAGTTGCCGCATGGCTCGGTCTCCGCCTGCGCGCCATCCTGCTTCTGCCCATTGGCGGCCTCTATGCCTATGCCGACCCTGAAAGCCAGGAAAACTCAAGCCAGGGCAGCGGCCAATTTTCCCTCTCGCTCGCCGGTCCCGTGGCCAACCTGCTCACCGGGCTGCTGCTCGCCGCCGCCTTTCTGGGCGCCAGCGGCAATCTCGACCTCTTCAGCCAGCCTTGGATCTCCGCCGCCTGGCTCATCCGCAGTACGGTTTGGATGCAAGTCGGCCTGGGCCTTCTACACCTGCTCCCGGCCTACCCGCTCGATGGCGGCCGTCTTCTTCGCGGCAGCTTTGCCCGCAAGCACGGCTTAGCCCCGGCTGGCCGCGCCGCTGCCGGTCTCGGCCAGGTTCTCGCGCTTGGGGCCATGGTTGGCGGCATGTTGCTGCACAGCCCCTGGCTCATCATTGCCGGCTTCTTCATCATGATCGGCGCGCAGATCGAGGATCAGGGCGTCTTCTTCCAAACCGTCGTAGACACGGTGCACATGCGCGAAGTCATGCTCACCGACTTCGCCACCCTCTCGCCCTCTGACACCCTGGCCGACGCGCTCGTCCGCTGCGTCCACTCCCTGCAAGAAGATTTTCCCGTCGTTCGCGGCCCGCAACTGGTCGGCATCGTCAGCCGCCAGCGCATTGTTGACGCTCTCCGCAACGACGGCAACGGCTACGTACAGGCCGTAATGTCCAAAGCCTTCCAGGTCGCGCGCCCAGAAGACACGCTCGGAACCACCATTCGCCGCATCCAGACCGGCCACGGACTCACGCTCATTCCCATCACCGACAGCGGCCGCGTCGTCGGCATCGTCAGCGTCCAGAATCTGATGAGCTCCATGTCCCTGCTAGCCGAGCAGCGCCGCCTGGAGCGCGAGTTGGCCCACGAGGAAGCGCGCTAGCCCATGCCCGCCGACCCTGAATCCCCGCTACCCCCCGGCCTCTACCTCGTAGCCACGCCCATCGGCAACCTGGGCGATATCACCCTCCGCGCTCTCGACATCCTCCGCCGCGTAGACCGCATCGCCTGCGAAGATACCCGCCAGACGCAGAAGCTCCTCAACCACTTTGAGATCACAACCCCCACCGTAAGCTGCCACCAGCACAACGAGCACCAGAGAGCCGCCGAGCTGATCGAAGCTCTCAAATCAGGCGCGCGCATCGCCGTTGTCTCTGACGCTGGAATGCCCGGCGTCAGCGACCCCGGCGGCGCGCTCGCCGCCCAGGCCATCGCCGCTGGCGTCGCGGTCATTCCCATCCCCGGCGCCAACGCCGCCCTGAGCGCGCTGGTCGCCTCCGGCTTGCCCACCGGCGAGTTCCACTTCATCGGCTTCCTGCCGGAAAAAGCCGGAGCCCGCCGCACCCGCCTTGAGGCTTTTGCCGCAGAAGTTCAGCGCTCTGAAGCCCCGCGCACTCTCATTTTTTATGAGGCCCCGCACCGCATCCTGGAGACTCTTGCGGATCTGGAAGCTGTTTTCGGGCCCGCCCTGCGCGTCGTTCTAGCTCGCGAGCTGACCAAGATTCACGAGGAGTTTCTGCGCTGCACCGTAGCCGAGGCCCGCCGCGATCTGACCGCCCGCGATCGCATCCGCGGCGAGATCACGCTGCTGATCGAGGCCAGCCCCCGCACAACCGATGAAGATAATCCTAGCGCCGCACCGTTGAAGATCGCCGACCGAATCTCCCGTCTCCAGACCGAAGCAGGCATCGACGAGAAAGAAGCCCTCAAGCGCCTCGCCCGCGAACTGGGCCAATCCAAAAGCGAGATCTATCGCGAACTCCAGCGCGAACGCGCCCGCCGCCGCTAGGTTTTTTCTAGTCCCTAGTCCCTAGTCCCTAGTCCCTAGTTTCTAGCCCCTGGCCCCTGCCTCTCGTATCTCTTCGATCAGTTGCTCCACCTGCACCCGCCTTCGCTCGCTCATATCCAGAAAGCGAATTCCCACGTTGCGCCTCTCCCGGTCGTGGATCGCCTGAATCACGCCTCCCAGCCGGAAGGGCAGTCCCTCCAGAAAAAACTCAGTCTCAACCCGCGTATAGATCCCCACCGGAAAGCGCTGCTCCACGCGAATGCGGCAGCCATCCAGGCTCAGATCCACAATCTGTCCCGGCAGCCGCGACGCGATATTGATAAGGTGAATCACGGCCGAAGTATCCACCGCCTCCCGTGTCTCGACTCGCCGTTCGCGCCGATCGGGCTTGATGCGCGCAGAATTCGCCACTGTCTCAACCACAACCTGGGTTTTGCCGAGATTATGAGCCTCGCGCGCCGTCTCATCGATAGACTTCACATCGGCGGCCTTGGCTGCATCCTTCGCGGCTTTGGCCGCATTCTCCGCCTCCACCTCGCCCAGGGCCTCCACCAGTTCTTCCATGCGCCGCGCCGGCACACCCTCAAAGCGAATTCCGGCCAGCTTCCGTCCGTCGGTCCATTTCGTCACTCCACTGAAGCGGAAAGCAAGCCCGCGCACCTTGAAGCTGACCTCGACCCGGACCGCCGCGCCCACCGGAAATCGTTCGTTGGAGCGCAAGCGGCAGCCGTGCAGGCTCAAATCCACAATCCTGCATGGGTGCGTAGATCCATGGCTGATCAGCAGAACCTCAGCCTCTGCATCCACGTCATGGCGGGCCACGCTCCGAGCGTTCCGCTGCTCACCCGCAAACACTTTCGCCTGCTCACTTGGTTCCATCGCCGACCCCGCGCCGTGTAAGAAAATTACTTTTCTTCAGCCAGCTCCCACGGACGCCGAGGCGCGGGCCGCAAGGCTTCGCGGCCCTTCAACCGGTCGTAAAGGTACACATCGGAGGTCGTGCCCAGCCCCTCGTTGTAAAGATCCATCGCACCGGTCAGCAGCTTCAACTCCTCGCTGAATATGTGAATCGCCTGCAATTGGGGTGCCGTGGCAGGAATCTCGAATTGAGGAGTATTAATGAACTTCTGGTAGCCCCGGTCAAGCAGCCGCGCCACCTGCCCCTGAACCAGCAACCCCGGATGCACCGCAAAGGCCGCCGGCGCCTCCGGATCAGCTCCGCCAACCAGTACCGCCCCCACACCATGCTTGCTCACCAGCATTCCGCCGGCAATTCCCGCCCAGCTCTCCACGGTGAACGATTGCGCGCGCAGCAACTCCAGCGTCTGCTCAAAGTTCTTGTTACTCTTCTTCAGCTTCATCGCCGCCGCCTCTCAGTGAGCTCGCTCACAAAACCCGCATCAACTTCAATCTCGCACAACCCGCACTCAGACGGCAATTCCGCGCGACTTTCTACAGAACTCCCAGCTCCCCAAGCTTCCGCCGCAGCGCCTCCGCACCCTCAAACCGGATCGCCAATATCCCCTCGGCCTGTGCCGCCGCAACATTCTCCGCCCGGTCGTCGATGAACAAGATCCGCCCCGCCGGCCGGCCTAGAATATCCAACGCCCGCCTGAAGTACTCCGGCTCCGGCTTTCTCAGCCCCAGATAGCAGGAACTCAGCATCACCTTGAAGAGCGGCCGCAACCCAAAATGCTCCATGCGATATTCGTTGCTCTCCCGCGCCTCATTATTCAGCGCGCCAATCAGGCACTTCTGGGCCGCCGCCAACTCCCGCAGAATCTCCAGCGCGCCATCCGGCTCCAGCTTCGATTGAGCCAGCATCACGCGGTGAAACTCATCGCTAGTAAAGCTGCGCGGCTCATAAAATACCGTAGCGGCCAGATACTCCTCGGCAGTAATCGTGCCCCGATCCCAATCCGTGTAATGCGCCTGATGCCGCGCCTCGAACTCCGCCAGATCCAGATGAAACTCCGCCATCACCGCCGCGCGTTCGTTGTGATCCCAGCCATTGGTCAGGATCACGCCGCCAATATCGAAGAGTATCGCATCAAAGGGAAAGATCGCCCGGCCTCCTCAACCACTGACAACTGTTCACTGCTCGCGCAGATACTTCGCCTCGATTGCCAGCACCTTCTTATACCGCCTAACAAACCGCTCTTCCGTGGCGATAAACTTGGCCGCGACAAACCGGTCCACAACCTCGAAGGCCAGCGACGATCCTATAATCCGCGAGCCCAGCACGCAGACATTCATGTCGTCGTGCTCCACGCCCTGATGCGCCGAGTAGGTATCGTGGCAGATCCCGGCGCGAATCCCCGGAATCTTGTTGGCCGCCACGCACACGCCCACTCCCGACCCGCAGATCAAAATACCGCGCGGCGCGTCGCCCCGCTTCAACGCCAGTCCAACCTTCTCCGCAAAATCGGGATAGTCGTCAGGCAAGTCGCCGCAATAAGCGCCCAGGTCCACCACCTCGTGGCCACCCTTGGCAAGATAAGCGCGCAGCTCCTCCTTCAGAGAAAACCCCGCATGGTCGGATGCGATTACGAGTTTCACGTTGATCCTTTCGAGTTAGCAAGTCAGCGAGTCAGCAAGTCAGCAAGTCAGCAAGTCAGCGAGTCAGTAAGTCAGCGGGTTAGCACCCGGCTTTTTCATCATTCCAGTTTTGCCAGCAGCCCGTTGATCATCCGTGCAACCTCTTCACATTGCTCCATCAATTCCCCGACTCTTGCCCCGTCCAGAAATTTCAAGTCGCCGGCTAGCTCCAGTTGAGTCTGCAATTCAAAGAGCGAGCCGCGAGCTGTTGCCAGAAACTGGCGAAAATGCCCATCGTTCAGTCTTCCTTGTCCCTCGGCAATATTACTGGGAACAGAAACAGCGGCTCTGCGCATCTGCGACTGAAGGCCAAAGATCTCTTTAGAAGGAAGCGCCTCGGTTTCGTGGTAGATATCCTTCGTCAATGCCATGGCCTTCTGCCAAACGAGCAGGTCGCGATAGTGCCGCGTTCTTGCGCTACTCGACGGTTCATCCACTTTATCCATCCATGCATTCCACGCCGACCTGCTGACTTGCTGACTCGCTGACCTGCTACTTCACTAGCTTCTTTGCCCGCGCCGCCACATTCTCCGCCGTAAAGCCCAACTCCGCCAGCACAGTTGCCCCCGGCGCGGAAGCCCCAAAGCGGTCCAGTCCAATCACGTCGCCATCCGAGCCCACATACTTCCACCAACCCGCGGTAGCGCCCGCCTCGACCGCGAGCTTCGGCACCCCTACCGGCAGCACACTGGCCTTGTACTCAGCCGATTGCTCCTCGAAGATCTTCCAACTGGGAAAGCTCACCACCCGCGCGGAAATCCCATCGGCGGCCAGCAGCTTTGCAGCCTCTGCGCACTGCCAAACCTCAGCGCCGGTCCCGATCAAAACCACCTGAGCCTTGGATGTGTTAGCCAATTCTTCCAAAATATAAGCGCCCTTGCTCACTCCGGAATAAATATCCCGGACCGCCGCATCGATCACCGGAAGATCCTGCCTGCTCAGCGCAAAGAAGCTCGGCCCCCTGCGCTCCAGTGCCAGCCTCCATGCCGCCGCGGTCTCATTGGCGTCGGCCGGGCGGAAGTCCGTCAGCCCCGGAATCGCCCGCAGACCCAGAAGTTGCTCCACCGGCTCGTGCGTCGGTCCATCCTCGCCCACGGCAATCGAGTCATGCGTAAACACAAACAGCGAGTGCGTCTGCATCAATGCGGCCAGCCGCATCGCGGGCTTGGCATAATCGGAAAAGACAAAAAACGTAGACCCAAAGGGAATCAGCCCGCCATGCGCCGCCATTCCGTTCACAGCGGCGCTCATGCCAAACTCGCGCACGCCGAAGAAGATATTCCGCCCCGCCGGATCTTCGTGGAAGTTCGCTCCCGGCTTGAAGATCGTCTTCGTCGAGGAAGTCAAATCCGCCGCCCCGCCGATCAGCTCCGGCACGGCCTCGGCAATCGCATTCATCACCGTGCCGCCGGCCGAGCGCGTGGCCTGCGCCTTGCCCGGAGCAAACTTCGGCAGCGCAGCCTCCCAGCCAGCCTTCAGCTCGCCCCTCTGCGTCCGCTCAAACTCCTCCGCCAGCTCCGGAAAAGCAGCAGCATAGCCGGCAAACAATGTCTTCCATTCCGCCTCTGCCGCACTTCCGCGCTGCACCGAGCCGCGCCAATTCGTCAGGGCCGCATCGGGAACGAAAAAGCTCCGGTCCTCTGGAAAGCCGAAGAACTTCTTCGTCGCCGCCACTCCTTCCGCGCCCAGCGGCTCGCCATGCGACTTGTTGCTACCAGCCTTCGGGCTGCCGTAACCAATCACCGTCCGCACCGCAATGATTGACGGCCTGCCCGTCTCGGCCTTGGCCGCCGCAATCGCCGCCGCAATCGCCGCCAGGTCGTTTCCGTCCGAAACCCGCTGCACCTGCCAGTGGTAGGCCTCAAAGCGCTCCAGCGGATCCTCGGTATAACTCAGGCTCGTCGGCCCATCCAGGGAAATCTGGTTGTCGTCGTAAAGAAAAATGAGCTTGCCCAGCCCCAGCGTTCCCGCCAGCGAGGCCGCCTCGTGGCTGACGCCTTCCATCAGATCGCCGTCGCCCAGCATCGCGTATGTATGGTGATCCACCACTTCGAAGCCCGGCCGGTTGTAAACCGCGGCAAGGTGCTTCTCGGCAATCGCCATTCCCACCGCCATCGCGATGCCCTGTCCCAGCGGACCGGTCGTCACCTCCACGCCATCCAGGTGCCCGCGCTCGGGGTGCCCCGGCGTCCGCGATCCCCACTGCCGGAAGCTCTTCAAATCCTCCAGCGTCACTTGGTAGCCCGCCAGAAACAGCGTCGAATACAGCATCGCCGAAGCGTGCCCATTCGACAGCACAAAGCGGTCCCGGTCCGCCCACTTTGAGTGCGCCGGGTTGTGCTTCATCAGCTTATTGAAGAGCAGATACGCCATCGGCGCGCAGCCCAGAGGAGCGCCCGGATGCCCGCTATTGGCCTTTTGCACCGCGTCCACGGCCAGCAGCCGCAGCGTATTCACAGATAATTGGTCCAGCGAGCCGTCCACAAGGCTAGAAGTCGTCATCGAATATCCCCAATGAGAATCATACCTGTTCGCTCCTGCCGCTTGAAAACCCCGGCGCTTTCCCATAGTGGTCCATGAAAAGCATGGAAATCAGTGGAAAAGGTAGCAATCAAGTGGTACACTACCGGCGTGGGTGTTTCGCTAAATCTTCACCCTGGTAAACACCATGCGATTTGACGAAAAAAAGGTTACCGAGGCTGCGGCATTCCTTTTGGAATTGCGTGGTGGACCTATGCACTATATCAAGCTCATAAAGCTCCTTTATATTGCAGACCGCCAAGCATTTTCTGATTGGGGCATTCCCATCAGCAACGACAATTATGTTTCGATGGACAACGGTCCTGTTCTCAGCCAAACCTATAACCTGATCAAAGACGGCGGCCGGATTTGGTCTGAATATATTTCAGCGCCTTTTGGGGATTACGAAGTTCGGTTGAAGACCCGCCTTCAGAAGAAGAGCAGACTTTCGCTCGCTGAAGAAGAAACACTGCAAAAAGTATTCGCAGAATATGGTCACCAAAACCGGTGGAAGATAGTGGACTTTATGCACACGCTGCCTGAGTGGAAAAATCCAGGCGGAAGCAGCATTCCCATTTCCATGAACGATATTCTTCAGGCTCTTGGTGAACCGGAAGAGAATATACAAGCCATTATTTCTGAAATCGAACAAGAGCGTAAAATAGAACAGCGCATTGAGTTAGCTGAACATGTTGAGACCCTTCATTGAGGAACCATGAAATGTGGAAGCGCGTACCTCCTATACGATGACGAAAACCCCACATCAAAGCCTCATCTGCATGTGGTGATATCCGATCCCGACGAAAACGATTGCGTGGTTTTGGTCAGTATCACGACCGAACGGGCAAAATCGGACACTACTACGCGACTGGAGGCTGGGATTCATCGGTTCATTGACGATCCTTCCGTGATCGCATACAACTACTCAAAGATGATGTCGCGAAATCAACTAAATAATCTGATTGAGACTGGGGATGCAGTTCCAAAAGACGACGCATGTGAAACCATCGTTCGGCGTGCACAGGCTGGGATGCAAGAAACCAGACGAGCCCCAAGAGAAGTTCAAGAATGCTTCCTTGCATGGTGGGGTCAACAAGGTCGCCAATAGTCGAGCCCTATGGAAAACATCTGACCCGCCGCCCGGTTTCCTTATCCAACAACTTTCCCGCACCCTGCCCGCCCCCTTTCGCATCCATTGATATAGAGCGACATGCCGTCCGGTGAGCCGGTTGAGTCTCACCCCGCAGTTGCCCAAAAGATTCGTCCCATAAAGCTCAGCGAAGCCCGCTGCCCAACCCGCACAATCCAAGCACGAAGGAGATATCCCCAAATGGCTTACGAACTCGCACCTCTTCCTTACGACTACGCCGCCCTGGAGCCGTTCATTGACACCGAAACGATGAAGATCCACCACGACAAGCACCACCAGGCCTATGTCAACAACCTCAATGCCGCCCTCGCCAATCACCCCGAGCTGGCCGCCAAATCCGTTGACGACCTCATCCGCGATCTGGCCCAAGTGCCTGAAGAGATTCGCACCGCTGTCAAAAACAACGGCGGCGGCCACGCCAACCACACTGCTTTCTGGCCCCTGATGGGCCCGGTCGGCTCGGACGGCGTCGGCGGCGCGCCCACCGGACCCATCGCCGAACAGATTTCCAAAGACTTCGGCGACTTCGAGGCCTTCAAGAAGCTCTTCAATGAGACCACAGCCAAGCAATTCGGCTCCGGCTGGGGCTGGCTCGTCTTCACCGCCGGCAAGCTCAAGGTCGTCACCACCCCCAATCAGGAATCCCCCCTCACGCAGGGCCTCTATCCCATCCTCCTCAACGACATCTGGGAGCACGCCTACTACCTCAAGTATCAGAACCGCCGTCCCGACTACCTCGCCGCCTGGTGGAACGTCATCAACTGGCATGAAGTCAACAAGCGCTTCGCCATCGCCAAAGGCTGATATACAGGAATCAGGGATTAGAGAACAGCCAATCATTACTGTGAGTTGGGTGTCCCATCCATTCGCGCTCTTTGCGGATGGGTGGGATACCGCGAACCCCCATCTTTCCCCCTTCGGAAATCCCTTTCGCGCGAATTAATTTTTTAGGCCAGGCACAGAAAATTCCAACCCGCCCTTGAGGTCCGATTCCGTTAACCTGCTACCCTGAACTCAAGACTCGCATTCGCAAAGCGAGCCGAGCTTGTGCTTGCATGCACCCACAAAAATTGCTTTTAGCGCGCAGAAGATCGAATCAAGAATCGCGGATCAAGAAAAGATCGAATTCATGAACCTTGCTCGACACGCGGAAATCTGGTTATTGCCATATCTGAAGGATCGCCTTCGGAAGAGCTTGAGTGGCTGCAAGCCCAAGCGCGCCTGGGTTGCCGTCACCGATCATTTTGAACCGCTTGGCACCGGCGCAACCGAGCAGATTGCCCGCGCCCGTTTGGCGCGCTGGCAAGACCGCTGGCCGCGCATCGCCGCCGACGCCCCGCCGGACGCAGCCGGCCAATGCCCACAGTACAGCTTCTTTTACCCCCAGGAAGATTACCGCCGCGAGCTTCTGGAAGGCCTCGCCGAGATGGTTCGAATCGGCCTTGGCGATGTTGAAGTGCATCTGCATCACGACTTCGAGCAGCGCGATTTCTTCATCCGCAAGGTCACCGAGTTCTGCAGCCGCCTCACCGGCGATCACGGCCTGCTCCGCCAGCGGGATGGCCGCACCGTCTTCGGCTTCATTCATGGCAACTGGGCGCTGGATAACTCCCGGCCCGACGGCAGGTGCTGCGGCCTCAACGGAGAAATCGCCCTGCTTCGCGATCTGGGCTGCTACGCCGATTTCACCATGCCCTCGCTGCCCTCGCCCACGCAGAGCCGCGTCGTCAACCAGATTTATTGGTGCACCAATAACCCAGACAATCGTCCCCGCTCTTTCGATTACGGAGTCGAAGCAACAATCGGCGGCGGCCGCCGTGGCGATCTTTTGATGATTACCGGTCCAGTCGGCCTGCGCTTTGCCAACCGCCTCATGCCGCGCGTCGAGACCGGAGAAATCGCCGGCTACGATCTGCCCACCCCAGCGCGCGTACGCCATTGGTTCGATCTGGCGCCCACCATCGGCGACGACCTCTTCCTGAAGCTCTTTACTCATGGTGCGGCAGACAAGAACCTGGCGCCGCTGCTCGATGGCGGCCTCGACAATTTGTTCCGTTGGATCGCCGAAGAGGCCCAGCAGCGCGGCATCGAACTGCGTTGGGCCACCGCCTGGCAGATGTATCAAGCCGCCGATGCGTTGATTCAAGAACGCCAACAGGCCCTCCCCGCGCAAAGTGTGAACCCATGAAACCCTTGAATGTCCTGCTGGTCACATATGTCTTTCCTCCCGCCGGAGGCACTGGGGTCATGCGCGCCGCAAGCCTGGCGCGGTACTTGCCGGCTGAAGGAATCCGCCTGGATGTACTGACCACGCGCAACCCCTCGGCTGTAGGCACGGACGCTACTCTGCTCCGTGAGATCCCCGCCGAAGTGACCGTTCACCGCACCTTTACCTTTGACCTGCCTTTCGCCCTTAAAAAGTGGATCAAGCGGCGAATCACCGGCGCAAAACCGCCCTCGGCAAAGAGCGCCACCGCCGGCAAGCCGAAGTTGCTCAAGCGGATATTGCAGGACATTCTGCTGCCGGACCCTCAGGTCACGTGGCTTCCCCTGCTCACCTTTACAGCCCGCCGCTTGGTCCGCAAGCGCGCCATCGACCTCGTGCTCATCACCACGCCGCCATTTTCCACCGTTCTACTCGTGGAAAGGCTGCGCAAGAGCTTTCCCAGCCTGCAAATCGTGATCGATTTCCGCGACGAATGGCTCACGACAAGCTTCGATCTGGTCAGCTTTCTCTTCAGCGTCAGTGAGCGCGCTAAAAGCGTAGCTTGCGTGGCTGAGGCGCAAGCCGTCGCGGATGCCACAGCCGTGGTCGCGGTTACCGAGGCCGCGCGCCGCCAGATCCACTCACGCTACCCACGGCAGCCCGAAAGCAAATTTCACCTTATCCCCAATGGATTTGACTCCACCAGACTGCAACGCGCTCAAACTCCGCCTGCGCCCCGCTCCGGCGACATCCGGCCCGACGGCAAAATCGTTGTCACTTATGTCGGCACGGTCTACACTTCCACCGAGCCAACATCTCTGGTTAAGGCAGTTATTTTGCTGCCGCCTGAGATCAAGTCACGCTTCCTCCTTCGCTTCATCGGACACATCGAGGAGCCGCGCTTCCGTGAAGCGCTTCTCGGCCTGGGTGAGATGATCGAGTTGAAAGGCTATCTGCCGCAGCGAGAGGCTCTGGCCGCGATGAATGAAACCGATTATGTGCTGCTGCTCAATCACGACCCCTTGAATGTGGGCGGCAAATTCTACGACTATGTCGGCGGCGGCAAACCGATTCTGGGCGCCGTCCATCCTCAGGGCGAGACACGCCGGCTTTTCGATGAGATGAAGGCCGGATGGTGGGCCGGCATCGACGATGTGGAGGGCATTCGCCAATTGTTTATCGATGCCGCCGCGCGAGGCAACTCTCTTGCCTCGGAATTCCAGCCCGACCGCGAAAAAATCGCCCAGTACGACCGCAAGATCCTTGCCCACCGATACGCCCGCCTGCTCCACTCCATCGCCGAGGGCGGCCACGACGAGGCCACAACCCAGCCCACCGGAACAAAACAAGAACCATGCTGAAGATCGCCGTCGTCACTCGCTACTTCCCCAGCTCCGCCGAGCCTTGGCAGGGCCGCTCGATGTATCAGACCTTGCGTCTGCTCGCCCGTCAGGCCGATCTGCGCGTCTTTTACCCCAACGCAAGTTATCCCGCGCTGCTCAAGCCGCGCAGCCGCACTTATGACCGGCTCGACCGCTCCTACAGTCCGCCCGGCGTGCCCGCCAGTTACTACGACTATCCAGCGCTGCCTGCCCTCTCCCGGCCTTGTAACGGCTTCATGGCTGCCCGCACCCTGCTTCCGCACGTGCGCGCCTTTTCGCCCGATCTCGTCTTTGGCTGCTTTGTGTATCCAGATGGCTACGCCGCTCTGAAAATCGCCAAAGCCCTCAAAGTTCCCGCGGTTGTCATGAGCATCGGCTCGGACATCAACAGCATCGGCGATCCCATCTCGGCCATGCACGCCCGCGCCGTTCTCAAATCCGCCGGCTTCCTCGTCACCGTTAGCGGCGATCTCCGCCTCAAAGCCATCGCGATGGGCGCCCATCCTGAGACCACCCGCGCCATCGTCAACGGCTGCGATCTATCCGTCTTTCATCCTGCCGGCCGTCTTGAAGCCCGGCGCAAGCTGGGCATCGAGCCCGGCGTCGAGGCCGTAGTCTACATCGGGCGCATGGACGTGAAAAAGGGCCTTCGCGAACTCGTCGAGGCCGCTGCAATGTTGCAAGCAAACCGTCCCCGCCTCCACGTCTATATGGTTGGCGCGGGGCCGGACGCGCCGCTGATTAAGGGCAGTATTCAAGCCCGAAACGCAGCCCAGTACATTCATGCCCTTCCCGCCTGCGCCTTTGACGAGGTCGCTCTATGGATGGCCGCGTCCAATCTCATCACACTGCCCAGTTATATGGAAGGCTGCCCCAATGTGGTGCTCGAAGCGCTGGCCAGTGGTAGACCGGTCGTCGCCACCAGCGTCGGCGGCATTCCAGAGATTCTCGGCAATGAATGCGGAGAGCTTGTCCCGCCGCGCGACGCCGCAGCCCTGGCAAACGCCCTCGACTCGGTCCTCGACGGAAACTGGGACGCCGCAGCCATCGCCGCGCGCGGCAGCCGTAGCTGGGATGCCGTCGCCGCAGAGCTTCTGCAAGTCTTCCAGAGTCTGGTACCGGCAGCCACGGAGGCTGAGACTCATGGCCGTTAGCTCAACGCAGAACCGCCCACGCAACTTTTCCCTTCGCCAGGCCGGCCGCTGGCTCTACCGCTTGCTAGCCGCCATCGGACTGCTCACAGTTTTAGTCATCTCAACGCCTCTCGTCTCCTGGTGGGCACAGGCATACGCAGGCCCCATCGAACGCCCCCAAGGCGACATTCTCATTCTGCTCAGCGCCGCGGACGATGACCGGGGCGGCATCTCCTTTTCCTCATACTGGCGGGCTCGCGAGGCCATCTTTGCCTTTCAGAACGGAGGCTTCAAGAAGATCGTAGTCACCGGCGGCGGCGGCTCATGCATCCTCGACTACCTGGTCGCCGAAGGCATTCCCCGTCAAGCCATCCTGGCCGAGTGGGGATCGCACAGCACCCGCGAAAGCGGACTGGCGATGGCGCAGTTGCTGCGCGGGATGCCCGGCCGCAAGGTGCTGCTCACCAGCGACTTTCATATGTACAGGGCGATTCGTGTCTTCCGCAAGCTCCACGTCGAAGTCACGCCCATGGCAGTCCGCGATGTTCTGCAAACTTCCGCGGGCTGGGGCGGACGCTTCGGATCCTTTGAAACCATGCTCCTGGAATCCGCCAAGATCGTCTACTACAGCCTTCGCGGCTGGATCTGAGCCCCGCATTACTTCGCCGCTCGTCCCCCCGGCTTCGGCTCACTTCCCGCGCCCCCAGCCTGCGACTCCTGCAGCTTGTAGAGCAGAGATCGGTAGCTGATATTGAGCCATTTCGCCGTCTTGCGACGGCTCCAGCCATTCGCCTCCAGCACCTTCAGAATGATCTGCCGTTCCAGTTCCTGCGTGGCAGCGCGCGTAATCTCCTTGAGCGAGACCGGAACCGCCAGATCGATCTTCGCATTCAACTTTGCCGGAACGGCCGGCAGACTCGGCGTCAGTTCCGCGGCCAGAGCTTCTTCGCTGCCGATCAGCGTGTAGCTGCGAACCATATTCTCCAATTGCCGAATATTTCCCGGCCAGTCAAAGCGCCGCATCATCCGCATCACCTCGCGCGAAAGCGGCTTGGGAGTGCGTCGAAAGGCCTTCGAGTGCAGATCTAAAAAGTAGTCCACCAGCATCGGCAGATCCTCTGCCCGCTGGCGCAGCGGCGGAAGATCGATTGTCACCGCGTTGATGCGGAAGAAGAAATCCAGGCGGAAGCTGCCATTCTCGGTCTGTTGGCGCAGATTCTCGCTGGCGGCGCTGATCAGCCGCAGATTCACCTGCCGCGCCTCTTGCCCGCCAACCCGCATGAAGCTGCCATCCTGCAGCATCTGCAACAGCTTGGCCTGAACGGAGAGATCCAGGTCGCCAATCTCATCCAGAAACAGCGTACCCATGTGCGCCAGTTCCACGCGGCCGCGCTTGGTTGTATATGCGCCGGTGAAGGCCCCTTTTTCATACCCAAAAAGCTCGCTCTCAATCAGCGTGTGCGGAATCGCCGGGCAGGTCACCTTCACCCACGCCCCCTGCGCCCGATTCGAATACGCATGAAGCAGCCTGGCAAAGATATCCTTGCCCGTCCCGCTCTCGCCCTGCAAAAGCACCGGAACGGTTGTGTCCGCCACTTTTTCCAGCTTCTCGCGCGCCGCCGCCATTACCGCGGAATGCCCAAAGATCAGCTCTACCGGGGGCAGATCCTGGAAGCCGGAATTCTCCGTTATGCGCGTCACAGCCATTGTCTGTCCATTTTCCGGGGAAGGTTCTCTCTGTTTGTAAGCAACTTACCTGCCAGAGTTGAAACCTGATTCGCAATGCCTATACCTGTGAGCTGGTAACTACATGAGCCGTGGGTCGGTAATCCAAGCCTCATTTCCAGCCACCAGTCACCCGATCTTCCTCAAAAATGTGTAAATATTTGCACATGATAGCGAATCAATTTCCACTTTTGAATGCTACTATGGGAAGAAAGCAGCGTACGCTTTGAATCCGCGCGTGAGTGTATCCCCCATCTCTCTCGGCGCGGAATCTCCTCGGGCTAACAGATTTTCTTCCCGGCCTTCTGCTGACGCGGAATGGTCGCGGAAGTATTTACTTCTGTTCATCGGGGCCGGCAGCAGAATCTGCCGTGTGCGCACTTTTGGGAAGAGTTAGGAACCGGGTTCGTGAACGAACTTCCAGGAGCTTGAATGAAGACGAAGAGCCAGCGCAAGCCGCAGATCGCAGCTCTTGACCCCGACCCCGCTGTTCTCAACTATCTGCACCGCATTCTTGCAGACCGCTTTGAACTCCGATCCTTTACTGAGGCGCCTGAACTCACCAAAAGCCTGAAAGATTCTTTTACTCCTGAGCTGCTGCTCATGGACTGGCACATTGGCGGCGACTTCTCCGGCGGGCGCGCCCTCCAATTACTTGCCGAACTGCGCGGCTCCCGGCCAGCCCTTCCCATTATTCTGCTCGCCTGCTCGGCCGAACTCAAGGAAGTCGTCGCCGCCATGCGCATGGGCGCAACTGACGTTGTGTTGAAGCCATTCCGCAAGAGCGAAATCGATCAAGCGGTATTGGCCTGCCTCAGGGAGACCGCTGAGCCCCTCGCCCACGACGAAGATGAGACCAAAGAGATTCCCCTCGATGAGAACACCTCCTTTGTCCGAGCCTCGACTCGGATGCGCGAGATCGAATCCCAGTGCCGCCTGGTCGCGCGCGCCGATATTCCCGTCCTGATCCTCGGCGAAAGCGGAACCGGCAAGGAAGTCGCAACTCTATTCATCCACAAGATGTCGGCCCGCGCCCAGCGCACATTCATGAAGGTCAATTGCGCCGCCATGCCCGCCGACCTGCTTGAGAGCGAACTCTTCGGCTATGAGCCCGGCGCATTTACCGGAGCCATCAAAGCCAAGCCCGGCAAATTCGAAATCTGCAACAACGGCACCATCTTCCTCGATGAAATCGGGGAAATGCCGGCCGTGCTGCAAGCCAAGCTCCTCCAGGTCCTTCAGGACGGCAGCTTCTCCCGCCTCGGCAGCCGCACCAGCGTCAAGGTCGACGTCCGCGTCATTGCCGCAACCAACATCGACATCAAGTCCGCCATCGCGCAGAAGACCTTTCGCGAGGATCTCTACTACCGCCTCAATGGCTTTACCTTGAAAATGCCGCCGCTGCGTGAACGCACCGAGGAGATTCCGATTCTCGCTCGCCACTTCATGCGCAAGGTGGCCGCAAAGTACGACCGGGAGGCCCTGCCTATCTCGCCCGCGCTTCTCCAGGCCCTCGGCGGCTACTCATGGCCAGGCAATCTTCGCGAGCTGGAAAATACCATCAAGCGCTATCTCATCCTGGCCGACGAGCAGGCGATCATCGACGAGCTGGCTCCCCGCCAATTGGCGGAATTGCCAACGCGAGAGGGCGAAGACGCGGGCGCAAATGGCAGCAGTCTCAAGCATCTGGTCCGAAACTTGAAAGACGGCGCGGAGTCCGTCGCCATCGCAAAAACATTGGAGAATACGGGATGGAACCGAAAGGCAGCCGCAAGCGAGTTGCAAATCAGCTACAAAGCGCTGTTGTACAAAATCAAACAGTACAATCTGGTTCCCCCGCAACGGCAATTCATTCCGGCCCTGCGCGTAAAGGCCTGAGCCCCGCGCAGAGCGCAAGCCTACCGGAGCAGAGCGAAGGCCACTCGACCTGTTCGGAAAAAGTTGTCGTCCAGTTCGGTAACAGAACCATCAAGGGCTATCTTGACACCCCCGCTTGGGAGACCGTCGAGGAGCTGCTGGGACACGCTCCGCACACCTCGCCTGAGTCCTTCCGCGTTCGCCTGCTCGATTCCAATATCGTCGAAGAGATCCCCGCACAGAACGTCAAAGCTGTCTTCTACGTCAACAGCTTTGACGGAGACTCCGATCACGAAATTCTCAACTTCCACTCCCGCGCGCCCATCATCCACGGCATCTGGATGCGCCTGCAATTCGTCGATGGCGAAGTGATGGAAGGTATCGTCTACAACTCGCTCCGCTACCTCATCGATCCCGGATTTTTCCTTCTTCCCACCGACCCCGACAGCAACAACAAAGTCGTCTACGTCCGAAAAAATCGCCTGGTCGACCTTCGCGTATTAGGGATGAGAAAACTCTAAAGCGCCTCTGGCTATTGATTCGGCCCATAAATACTATGATCTGGGCGCCCATCCATTCCGCGTTCTTTGCGGGATGGGTGGGATACCTCCACTCTATTTTCAGACCGGATCAATAAGTAATTACGGCTCCAATATGAGCTTGAGATACGCCACCCGATTCCGCGCCAAACTTCCTGATGCTCAAGCCTCCGCCTGCCGCTGCATCGAGTAATGAAGGATCTCGGCCGCGATCCCGGTCATTTGGCTGGAAGTGTTGTCGGTGCGCAGCACCCGCCCCTGACCGCGAATCAGGCATACCGTTGAAAGAGTAATCTCCGGTGGTAATTCCACCACAAACTCAAAATCGCCGCCGATCATTGAACTGTCCGCCCCGTCCATATAAAAATAGACTCCCCGGTTGCTCAAATCCCGTGTAAATCCGGGGATCTCGCGATTGCCCACAATAACCGTAAAAGGCGCATTGAGCCCGAAGCGCTTGCCCTCCCGCCGATCAATTGCCGATTCTGCCTTTGCCGCCATCTGTTGCCTTCCTTACCAACAAGGCCAGTGGAGTCTCGAATTGTTCCACGCCTTCGCCACGCCGCAAACTCCCGTTCTCAAGGATGCATCGAAGCTGGTTACGATGGTTCTCTGCCTTGAGTACCACGAGTGTTGTAGCAATCGCAAGGCCGAATGAAAATTCAATGAATGTTGAGCTTATAACCTTGCCTCGTTGCAAATATGCAACTTCTTGCGCAGTTTATAGGAAGAATCTAAGCACTTCCGCCCGCTCACCCCGACTCCAGCCTCGCCGCCGCAGTAATCTCCGAAGCCGGTTCCGCCCAATCGCGGATTGATTAAACGTTGATGGAATCGATTCGGATGAGGACTTGACAACGACATAAAACGACCTACACTGTAAATACAATAGATGCTCCGAGGCAGAAGCTGACTACATGGCGTATGTTCAGGAGTATTTATGAACGGTCAATCGCTGAACTTCGATTGGGACGAAGCTAATCAAGACCATCTGGCGCGGCACGGTGTGACGCCGCACGAAGCCGAAGAGGTCGTTCTTGGCGACCCACTCGACATCGAACTGCAAACTGCGAAGGTAGCGGCGAAGAAGAGCGGATATTACACGTTGGGGAAACGCGCAAAGGACGGATTCTGCAGCTTGTATCAACGTGGCGCGATGGAAAAGTTCGAATCCTCTCCGCGTGGGATGCGCCTCGGCAATCCAAGCTGGACTATCTGGCCGAAATGAGGCGGCGTAATGGCAGCATTGACGATTCCGAAGTTTGAGAACGAAACCGACGAAGCCAACTGGCTCTACGAGAACCGCGAGGGGCTGGCGGCGGAGTTTCATCAGGCAGTGCTGGAGGGGCGAGTCCGGCAGGGCACGTTGAAAAAACGCGGCATCACGCCTCCGACGACGATTCGACTGGCTCCAGAGGATATTTCCCGCGCCCGGACGCTGGCCGAGCGCCGCGGCCTGCGCTATCAGACTTATCTCAAGATGCTGATTCACGAGGGGCTGGAACGCGAGGAGCGACTGGCGAGCTAACTTAAATTCCGGCTCATTTTATTGTTGAGCAGATATGCCATCTGGCCTCAATAGGTTATGGAAAGATAGGAAGATTCAGGCTTTGCCGGAGGATACTTACAGGCGAAACTACCAGATGCGCTCCACGCCGTAACGGTCGAAGATCGCATCCACGCTAACCAGCGGTACGCCGAGTTCGAGCGATTGAGCCGCCAGCAGACGGTCGAAGGGATCGCGGTGATGGTAGGGCAAAAGGCCGGAACGGATGGCGTGGAGGGGGTGAATCTCAAGAAAGGTGAACTCCTCTTCGTCGAGAACGTGAAGAAAATCCGTGGCCAGCACATGAGGCGGCATCTTTCGGGAGTTCATTTTGATGGCGATCTCCCAGGGAGTTATGGCAGAGATCAGCACCTCGTTAGCCGGGTCGGCAATCATGCTGTATCCGATCCTGCCGAGTTTTTTGGGCTCATCGAGCCACCAGATCGCGGTATGAGTATCGAGCAGAACCTTCACGCGGCTGGGCCGTCCAGCACCTTTGCATCCACCAAAATGTCGAAGCCGTACTCGCGTAACTCTTCGTCAGTTTCGAGCGGCTTGAAGACATCGTCGGAGTACTGACATAGCCCCGCATATTTCCCTGCAACGCGCGGCTTACGAGGAGCGGGCTGGTCAACCAGCACCAGTCGCACGGCAGGCTTGGCGTCGCGGGCAATCACGACGGTCTTGCCCTCCTCGGCCTCCTGCAAAAGCTGGTCGAGTTGGCTCTTAGCTTGTTGAACGGTATACGCCATATTGCAAGTATGGTTTGCCTGTTGAGGGAAGTCAATACCGTTCGATAGTCCGTTGCAGAGTTCGAGCTTCGACGGCTTTTTGTTCTTCGGCCCACTTCCATCCGGCCATTGCCTCGCGGATGTTCGCCAACGCCTCCGCTTCATCCTTGCCCTGGCTTGCGCAGCCGGGCAATTCCGGGCACTCAGCGACGATCCAGCCGGATTCATAATGTACGAGATTGACTTTCCGTTTCATCTTACCTTTCGATGCTCCAAGAGAATCATCGGTTCAGGACATTAAATCTTTTGCGGCTTCTTCTTGAATCCACAACAAAAGATCATTAGATTCACCGGCAAATTTGAACCCTTCGTCTAAAATGGAATCTACATATGCCATTAATTCTTGTCTGTCTCCTTCGGACGATGTTTCTTTCTCTCTCTTGGAATCAAAAAGTTCTAACAAAGTAGAGATTTTGTTCGATGTGATATTGGCAGATTTTATAAATTCAGTTACTTTCTTCCCTTTTTCACTGTTAAGTCTAAATTTCTCCAAGAAGATGCAATTTGCTAAAGCCACAGACAGTTCTCGTATTGCTGGCTTCAATTCATTTTTGAGGCCTTCTTCAATTTCCCGGTTCATCGTTTTTCCTAAATACACAGTTCGATTAATATTAGCGACACTTTCCAAAAGCTGACTCCACTCGGCCTTCTTTTGGTCCCGAATCCATTTTTTGTGTTCCGTCTTCTTATTCGCCCGGAAAGACGCCACAGCTATGCACACACCGGCCGTGATCGAAGTCAGGCTTATGACTGTTTGAACGATCGTTGGTAGCAGCGATTTCAACCACGACTCGGGCACGGCTTGTTGGACGCACTGGATTTGGACAGGTGCCTGTGCCACTTGGTCAACAAAAAACGCGGCGATTGAGGCGGCATGGAGGATCATGGCTCTCACCTTGTATCCTTGAAGTTGAGACAAAGGTTATCACTGATGAGCCAGACATTGAAAGCAGCACGCGGAACGCGTGACCTTTTGCCGCCGGAGACCGCGCTTTGGAACCGCATCGAGGCCACGGCGCGCGACGTTTTTGCGCGCTACAATTTCGGCGAGATTCGCACACCCGTCTTCGAGGACACTGCGCTCTTTGCCCGCGGGGTGGGCGAGGACACCGATATTGTTTCCAAGGAGATGTACACCTGGGAGGACGGTGAACGGTTTAACGAAATGCGGATGATTGTCGACTGGGAATCGCGGAACAGGCCAGATGATCCGGCGCACGTCCAAGCAGGGCGCGCGAACGTGGAACGCCTTTCGCCGCTGTTGACGCAACTGAATGCGATTGGGGTTCAGCGTGAGGTCACTTGGGGAGTCGCTCTCCCTGGGCAGCAACTCCCAGGAAGCGCACCTGAATTTGTTTGTTTCAGGCCAAGGATTTCCGGCGAGGCGATATCCGCGCTTCTGAAAGCGCGGGAACTTGCCAAATCGGACCCCGCAAGCCACCTCCGGCAGACCCATGTTCGATTGCGGCTGGTTGTACCAACCAATGCCGCTGATAATCGTTGGGTCGAGAGACACGATGTCAGAATTGAATGGTTTGAAGGCAACTTCTTTGACTCTGCCCAGTCGCTAACGCTCCGCCCCGAAAACACCGCTGGCGTGGTCCGCGCCTACATCGAGCATGGGCTGGGCGAGAGCGGCCTCTTGCAGAAGCTCTATTACATCGGCCCGCAGTTCCGGCGCGAGCGCCCGCAGAAGGGCCGCTACCGGCAGTTTTCGCAGATCGGCGCGGAGGTGATTGGGCCGCCGTCGGCAGGCAGCGAGAGCCCGCTGCGCGACGCCGAAATCCTGGAGATGCTGGCCACTTTGCTGGACGAGTTGGGCATTCACGGCTGGACGCTGCATTTGAATTCTGTTGGCTCGGCCGCCGACCGCGCGCGCTATAACGAAGCCCTCCGCGCCGCACTGGTTCCAGTAGTGGGGCAGATGTGTCAAGATTGCCAGCGCCGCGCGGTGACCAATCCGCTGCGTGTGCTGGACTGCAAGATTCCCGACGATCAGCCGATTATCGACTCGCTGCCGGTGATTGCCGACTCGCTGGACGAGGCCTCGCGCTTCCACTTTGCCCAGGTAACGGCGGCGCTGGACGCGGCCGGCGTGCCTTACCGGCGCGATCACCGGCTGGTGCGCGGCCTGGATTACTACACGCGGACGACCTTCGAATTCACGCATGACGGCCTGGGCGCGCAGAATGCGCTGCTAGGCGGCGGACGCTACGACGGGCTGAGCGAGATGCTGGGCGGGCCGCGCGCGCCGGGGATCGGCTTTGCCATGGGCGAGGACCGGCTGGTTCTAACCTTGCTCACAGCACTCAACCAAGAGTCTGCCGCACCGCAGGTGCCGCAGGTGGCGGATGCTTTTATTGCGCCGCTGGGCGAGGCCGTGAATGCCGCCGCGCTGAGTCTGGCCCGCGAACTGCGCCATCAGGGATTGTGGATTGAGTTGGGCGATGGCAGCTTCCGCCTGAAGAAATCCTTTGAGACGGCGGATAAGACAGCCCGCAACATTGTCATTCTGGGCGAAGACGAGCTTCAATCCGGTGTTCTTACGGTGAAGAACTTCTCGACAGGCGTGCAGACCAAGGTTCCTCGCGCGGAGCTGGCGGTCTTTCTGGCCAATTGACCACCCGCTGTGGGGCAGACGCCGCTTGCGCGCCAAGGGGTTGGTGGTCTCCCATGTTCGAAGATCCGAACCGTGGGCAGCCGCACTTTCTGAGAAATATGTATGGAATGGGAAGGTACTGGCTATGCCCATTACACCCGGCGACAAGGTTAGCGTGAGATTCTTTGACACAGGGCTCATTGCAAAGGAGTTAGTTGCGATTTTCTTTGCTTCATACGCGACGGCTGTTCCTGCGCGGACCATCCGGATCAAGCTTGCAGATGGCAAAACCGGGTAATGCAAGTGAATAACTTGATTGGAGACAAGGTAAGCGAGGCGTATGTGGACACGGATGACGGAAAACAACTGCCGTTTTCAGAATTATTTCACTTCTCCGCCTTCCAGCAGCTTCTTGAAATCGGAAACCGGAACAGCGCGTCCGAAGAGCCATCCCTGGGCAAGAATAGCGCCGCCTGCCTCGTTAAAGTATTGTGCTTGTTCGCCGGTCTCCACGCCTTCCACAATTACCCGCAGCTTGAGCGCCGCGGCCATGGCCAGAATCTGCGGCAGTAGGGCTGTTGTAAGCGCCTCGGTGCCGATGGAGCGAGTAAAGGATTTATCGATCTTGATGGTATCGACGGCAAGATCCTGCAAGTACGAGAGGCTGGAGTAACCGGTCCCAAAGTCGTCGATGTGGACGCTATGGCCCTTCTCGTGCAGTTTGCGAATCGTCTCGATCGCCACTCCATGGCTCGCCGTCGAGCTCTCGGTGATTTCGATGGAAAGGCTCTCCGCCTTGACTCCAGCTTGGGTGAGCTCGTTCTCCAGCATGTCAAGAAAGCCGGGATCGGCCAGATCCGAGGAGGCAACATTGATGCTGAGGTGGAAATCTGGATTTCCGCGCAGCATGGCGGCAAAGTCATGCATCGCCCGGCGCACCACCCACGCCGTGATGGAACCCACAAAACCGTTCTCTTCGGCAATCTTGATAAATGTATCGGGGCTGACCGCGAAGCCCTCGGCGTCGGTCCAGCGCGCCAGGGCCTCGGCGCCGACGATATTGCCGGCCGGCAGGCTCACAATTGGCTGATAAGCCAGATGCAACTGGTCCTTGCGGATGGCCCGGCGAAGCTGCTGCTCAATGCTGCGATTGTGCCGGTAAAGAAGCGAGACCACAAAGCCGAAGAGTCCGCCGATCAGCGCGCCCAGCGCCATGAACATTCTGAACTGAATGCGATCGGCCTGCATTACCTCCGGGATCGAGATATAGGCGGTGACGCAATTGGAATTGCCGTGCGAACATTGCGTGGCATAAAGCTGCTCTCCCAGCCGCATAAAGCCATTTCCGGCAAAGGCGGCCGCATTGGCCGGCGGCGGATCGCCAAGTAGCCAGTGAATTTGTCCGTCGCGGGTATCTCTCTCGGTTTCAACATAATGCTCCGGTCCAAGAGAAGAACGGGGCTGAATATAGGGAATCACAACAACGAAGAAGTCCTCCTGCCGGAGAGAGAGCATGGCCATGTCTTCGCTCTGATAAGGGGCCAGATTCTTGTAAAACTTGATCCCGTTCGACAGAGTCAAGTCCTCCTCGACCTGAGCCAGCGGCTGCTCGGGCCGGGCCAGGGAGGCCGAGCAATCGATCTTTCCGCCGCTCATCCGTCCGGCATCCTTGAGGTATTTTGCGTCGAAAATCAGAGCGCGAAAGTAGGTAAGTTCAGCAGTGGAACAGGGCAGATCGGAAGAGGCTCTCATAGCTCCCAGCACAGAGCTCGATTCGATGATGCGGAGGTCTTCCTGTGCCGAGGCGCGGCTTGCCTGCTGCAAAAGGGCGCGCTTGGTGAGTTTCAGGGTGACAAATCCACCCAGCGTCCATCCGGCCAAAGTTCCGCACAATGCCGCGATCACCGTGGACGCAAGCGCAACCAAAACACGATGTTTGAGAGATGGCGTAGTCAAGGAGCAACTCTTCTTCCAGCGTTGGCGATCAATGCGATCCAAGCCCGCACAACCGCCATGGTCCTCTTATCGGGATAAACGGGAGCATCGTTAGCAGGGTGTGTTAAAAGAGAGCATTAACTGCAAATCACGCGATCTGGCCGACAACATCCATCGACTCGCTGGCAGTGAGCAGGTTCTGGAATTCGACGACGGAAACCGCACGCCCGAAGAGCCAGCCCTGGGCTAGAATGATGTCGCCTGCCTGAGCGAAGTAATGGGCCTGCTCGCCGGTCTCGACGCCTTCGGCTATGACCTGCAAATCGAGCGCGGCGGCCATGGCGAGAATCTGCGGCAGAATGGCCACCGTCACCGCGTCGGTGCCGATCGAGCGGGTAAACGACCTGTCGATCTTGATGGCGTCGATGGCTAGATCCTGCAAGTAGGAGAGGCTGGAGTAGCCGGTTCCGAAGTCGTCGATGTGAACCCTGTGGCCCTTTTGATGCAGGCGGCGAACGGTCTCGATGGCCACCTCATGCCGCGCGGTCGAGCTTTCCGTGATTTCGATGGTCAGGTTGTCTGCCCTGACTCCCGCATCTTCCAGAGCGTCCTCGAGCATGGCCAGGAAGTGCTGATCGGCCAGGTCGGAGGCGGCGACGTTGACGCTGAGATGGAATTCGGGATGGGCGCGGAAGGTGGCGGCAAAGTCGCGCAGCGCATGGCGCACCACCAACTCAGTGATGGCACCCACAAAGCCGTGCTCTTCGGCAACCTTGATGAAGGTATCGGGACCGACCGCGAAGCCTTCCTCGTCGGTCCAGCGGGCCAGCGCCTCGGCACCTACGATTCTGCCCTCAGGCAGGCTCACAATGGGCTGATAGGCCAATCGCAGTTGATCCCGGCGAATGGCGCGGCGCAACTGCTGCTCCATACTGCGGCTGCGTTGGTAGTAGAGCGAGCAGACAAATCCAAACAGCAAGCCAACCAAACCGCCCAGCGCCATGCATAGCCAGAGCACGTATTGAGAGGCCCGCATGGCCTGGCGGATGGTGGTGTGCGTAGTGACGCAGCTCAGGCCGTCGGGCGTGCAGCGCGTGAAGTAGAGTGTCTCCTTGATCCGCGCCGGACCCTCCTTGTTGAAGACGGCATCGTCGGGCTGCGGCGCGGTGCTGAGCAGGCGCGCCGGAGTGCGGCTGGAGGCCGGAGTCACGGTGAGAATATAAGGCAATTGGGGCGAACCGATGGTCCCAGCGGCGCCGGAGTTGATCACCACATACAGATCCTTGAATTGCAGGCCGAAGGTGGGCCGGTCGCCTACCTGAAGCGGACCGGTCTCGCGGTAGACCTTGGAGCCGCCGGGCATGGAAAAATCGGGCTTCAACGGCGCGGCCGGCAGGTCGGCGCGGCTCAGAGTGACCGAGCAATCGATCCGGCCATCGCGAATGCGGCCACCGTCTCTGAGGTAGTCGGTTTGAAAGAGCAGCCGGCGAAAGTAGCTGACCTCGGCGTCGGAACAATATGGGAAAGGCGAGGAACTCATCTTCTTCAGCGTGGCGTAAGTCTCTTTGAGGAAGGCGTTTTCCTGGGCAATGAGGCGGCCGGACTCCTGCTGCAACAGGAATCGGGCCTGCCTGGCAGCCAGACCAGCGCCCAGCAGATAGCCGGCTCCCGTGCCCCCTGCCGCGGCCAGAATCGTGACCAGCAGAGCTACCAGAACGCGCTGTCTCATCGTTCTCATCGATTGTTTGGCCGTCTTGCGTCATTTACCCGGAACTCAGCAGCCAGCAGGAGACGTACAAATAGCCTATCTCTTTTATCGGACTATGCGGAGAGTGTCATTAGAAGTATTTCGGCGTTGGTGCGCGGACGACCGTGGACCGGCGTGGGAATTCTCGAAGCGCCAAGTCTATGCCGTCTTCAGTTGCGCTTCCGCTATGGCAGCGGAGATGACCCCGTCGGCGATACCGTGCTTGCGCAGGCTTTCGGTGAGCATCTGAACCTGCGAATTCTCCAATCGAGCCTGATCCTTGCGCAGGCCCTGGCCGATGTAAGCGCGAATAAGCGGCTGATAGCCGCCGAAGCCCAGCGACGGCGCAATCTCTTTCAATTCCTCGATCACATCTTCGGGCATACGAAGGCTGATGACCGTCATCGGACGATCCTTCCTCAATCGCTCCTGCATTCGTTCACTCGCCGTCTTCATAAGACCTCCGTTCCCGCGCAGTAGCTGGCCGCGCTGAGATGATGCGGATGGTTCCACCTTCGCGCTGAATATGCACAACCATGAGCAGCATCCAATCTTCGGTCATTCCGATTGCCGCGTCTCGATTCTCTTCGTCGATGCTTGCGTCTTCGATGTGAATAAATCGATCAAAGAAAACCTGACAGGCAATTTCAAACTTCACGCCATGCTTGCTGACATTGCTGGACGCCTTCTCCGAGTCCCACACAAACCGTTGACCATGGAAGAGAAAATAGAGGTCCAACGAATTAACATATATACATTGTATATTCAATCGTCAACATCCATGCGCCATGAAATCCCAATTCAACCTCAGGTGAGGGGAAAACCTTTCACCGTCCTCTGGCATCTCGCCAAACACGGCCGGATTCGCGTCACCACCTCATTTGAGCATTGAATTCCGCTGCATTTTGGCCTATGCTAAGGATGCAGACGAGTTTGTCCGCCTGAGTTGCCGTGACCGCACCGGCTGGCGGGGAGATGAGTGGGCTTACAGCCCACTTTTTATTTGCGGCAAATTTCCTGGTTTTATAGGGTATTTTGACTGGTTTTGATTGAAATCCGCCTGATTGGCGGGGTGCCTGGCGAGCGATTTTGCTTGCTTGGGTGCTTGGGCGGCGTGGAGACGATGGCGGCAAAGCTGGAAGAAATTCGATCGGCGGCGGCAAGAGTGGCCGCCAGCCACGGGCTGGATCTGGTGGATATTGAGCTGGTGGGCCCGGCAAAGGAACGAATTCTTCGTGTATTTTTGGAGAAAAATGCAGAAGGCCGGGAGCGGCTGAGGGCATTGATTGCGGCCGGAGCGGCCGGTGAAGAGAACGAAAACCTGCCGGAGCGGCTGGTGCAAGAGGCTCAGGCGGGAACATTGAGTGCCGAGCAGCTATCGGGCATTACGCACGAGGATTGCGCGGTCTTCAGCCGGGATTTTGGCGTACTGCTGGATGTGGAAGATTTGGTTCCGGGAGCCGAGTACACGCTTGAAGCCAGCTCGCCGGGTCTGGACCGCAAGCTGACCAAGCCGGAGGAGTTTCAACGGTTTTTGGGCAGTCTGGTCAAGGTGCAGAGCTTTGAGCCGATCCGCAACAACCGGCATTGGCAGGGGCGGTTGGCGGCATTTGTATCCCAGGTACCAAAATCGGAACCTGGGGCGCCCAGCGGGATGATTACGCTTGACCTGAATGCGGTCAAGCAGAACAGCAAGAGCCGGAAGACCGGCGTAAGCACGGTGGAGATTGCGCTGGACAATATCGAAAAAGCGCAACTGGTCCCAGAGATCTGACTTTTGGTCTTCTTCAATGCAACCCATTTAACCGGCAAAAGCCTCAAAACTTTCGCCGTATGCGCAGTACCGAGAGAGCAAGCAGAGTATGGCCAGCGTTTTGTATCAGAGTATCGAGCTCTTGAGCCAGGAAAAAGGCATTGACCCCGCCATCGTTGTGGGCGCAGTCGAGGAGGCCATTGCCCTGGCCACGCGCAAGTTTTACAAGACCCAGGAGAATATGCGCGGGGAGCTGAACAAGGAAACCGGCGAGATTACGGCCTACATCTATAAGACTGTTGTTGCCGACGACGATCCGCTGGAGGACGCACTCAACCAGATCACGCTTACGCAGGCCAAGGAACTGGCGCCAGATGTGGAGATTGGCAGCGAGATTCGGACCTATAAAGACACCAGCCCGCTGGGCCGCATTGCCGCGCAACTGGCCAAGCAGGTGATCTTCCAGAAAGTGCGCGAGGCCGAGCGCGATACCGTCTTCCAGGAGTACGCACACCGCGAAAAGGAAGTGCTGAACGCCACCGTCAAGCGCATCGAGGGTCAGGACGTGATCTACGATCTGGGCAAGGCCGAAGCCCGCTGCCCCAAGCGCGAGCAGTCGCGGCTGGAGCAGTTCTCGATTGGCGAGCGGGTGCGCGTGGTTCTGCTCAAGGTAGACCGCGCCGCCAAGGGGCCGCAGGTGGTGGTGAGCCGCGCCGCGCCGGAGCTGGTGCAGAATCTCTTTCAGTCCGAGGTTCCCGAGATTTATGACGGCACCGTGGTGATTCGCGCCATAGCCCGCGAGGCGGGTGAGCGCACCAAAATCGCAGTCCAATCCCGGGACAAGGACGTTGACCCGGTGGGTGCCTGCGTGGGCATGAAGGGCATGAGGGTGCAATCGATCATCCGCGAACTGCGCGGGGAAAAGATCGACATCATCGAGTATTCCGAAGAGATTACGACCTTTGCCGAGAAAGCGCTGCAACCGGCAAAGGTGAGCCGCGTTTCCATCTCCGACCTGACCGACAAGCAGCTTGAAGTGATTGTGGACGACACGCAACTGTCGCTGGCGATTGGCAAGAAGGGGCAGAATGTGCGCTTGGCCGCCAAGCTGCTGGGCTGGAAGATCGACATCAAGAGCGAAGAGGAAAAGCGCCAGGAGGTCGAGCAGCAGATGCAGGATCTTACTGGCGGTCCCTCGACGCCGATCGAGCATGTTTCAGAGCTGGGTGAGACCATTATTCAGAAGCTGGTTGCCGCTGGCATTACCACCGTCGAGACGCTGGCCGATATGACGCCTGAGCAGCTTGAAGAGATTCCCGGCATCGGCGAAAAGACGCTGGAGAAGATCAGCGTCGCGGTGCGCCACTACTTTGGCCAGTTTGAAGAGGGCGAGGCAGGCCACACGCCGGAGAGCGCCGAAGTTTCCAAAGACGGAGAAAGCTCCGAGGGCGGCGAAACCAAGGTGCCGGGCGAATTGGAGATCGAGACTGCGCCCGCTGTAGTGGCTGAAGAAGAAGCAGAGGCTGAAAACGCCCAGGTCGTTCTGGAAGAGGCCGAAAGCGTTGCGGCAGCCGCAGAGGGAACGGATATTCTCAGCGGCGTGGAGGCGGAAGTCGAAGATGCGCCCGCACCCGATGAAGCACCGGAATTGACAGAAGACGAAAGCGAAGCAGCGGATGAGCAGGCGGCCAAAGAGGATGGCGCATAAGATGCGCCGCGCCTATCAAGCCCCATTGACTGTAAACCGTAATTTGAACTTGAGCCAATGCCATGAGGTAGCTATGAGCGACTAAGGGCTTTGGGAAGCAAAATTTGAAAAGAGGCGGATGAGTAAGGTTCGAATCAACATTCTCGCGCGCGAGCTGGAGGTCAAGAGCCAGAAGATTCTTGACATACTGAAGGAACTTGGCCTGGACAGCGGCAAGACGCACTCTAGTTCGCTGGAGGACTACGAGGCCGACAAGGTGCGCAATCAATTCGAGCGCACTTCACGGCCCGCAAGCCAGAGTGGTTCGCAGGCCTCTCGTTCACCGCAGGCGATTGCGCCCAAGATCGACCTCTCGCATATTTCCAAGCCCGGCGACGTGCTGAAGGCTATACTGGCCAAGAAGCAGGAGGACGAGTTTGAGGCGCGCCACGGCCATCTGCCGGAAAGGCCCGTATCCGCTCATTCCGCGCCGCAGCAGCAAGCCCCGGCTCGGCCAGCGCCGCCGATAACCGTTGCTCCGCCGCCGCCCGCGCAGCAGGCACGCCCGGAACCGCGCAAGATCTTTCCTCAGCCCCGCTCCGCGCCACAGATAGTTGTGGCCGCGCCGCCACCAGCCATCGCCACGCGTCCGCCTTCCGGGCCGGTGGTTGCCAAGGCTCCGGCAGCCGCGCAAGCCGCGCCGCGTACGGCTGCCGCTGCTGCTCCGCCCGCGGTCGTCGTGGTTGCCAAACCGCCGGTTGCTCGTGAAACTGCTCCTGCTGCCGTCGAAGCACCCGTTGCCGCCAAGCCGCAACCAGCCGCTCCGGTTGCAGCGTCTGAGAGCCCGGCGCCCGCGGCCGTTGCCGCAGTGGTCGAGGCTTCCGCGGCCCCAGTTGCGGCGGCGCCAGCTATAAAAGAAATTGACGCTTCGGCAGCCATTGCAACTCCGCCGGTTGCCGAAGCCGCAACTGCACCGGAAAAGGAGATCGCCGCCGAGGCTGCCGCCACGCCCGCGCCTGCCTCCTCGCCGGCCTCCGCGCCGCGCACCAAGGGCCACTCGCACACGCCATCGCCCACGCCGGCTCTGCCCGCGCGCCGCATGGTCATGCCGCAGACCGGGCCGCGGCCGGTTTACACCGCGCCTCCGGTCGTTGCGCCTCCACCCATGGCCGCCGCCACCGGAATCAACGCTGCCGGAATTCAGCGCGGCAGACCAATCTTCGATCGCAACAGGCCATCGAGCGGGCCAGGCAGCTATCCGCAGCGTTCCTCCAGCGGTCCTGCCGGAGCGCCAGGCCAGTTTGCCGGTGGTCCTCGCCCCAAGCATCCCACCCGCACCGGCTATGCTGGACCGGGCGGAACAGGCGCACCCGGAGCACCGGGCGCTCGGCCTGGCTTTGGAGCTCGGCCTGGCTTTGGCGGTCCGCCACGCCCCGGTTTCGGAGCACGTCCCGGCGCAGGCGGGGCACCGCCGCCTACCGGCGAAGCGCCACGTCCGGCGCGCGCCCCTTCACGCGGCCGCGGTGGACGCCAGACGCAATATCCCAAGACAAAAGAAGGCCCAATGAAGGGCTTTGTGCCGCCACCACGCTATGGTGGTGTCCAATATGGCGGGGAGCCGCTGCCCATCACCCGCGAAGTGACTGTCACGGAAGGCATCAGCGTCAAGGATCTGGCTGAGAAGATCGAAGTCCGCGCCAAGGATCTGATCGCGACTCTTCTGATGAGCGGCATCTTCGTCACTGTCAACCAGTCGCTCGATGCCGAGATGGTCAAGGATGTCGCCGCCAAATTCGGCGTGGCGGCCACCGTCATCAGCTACGAAGAAGAGATCGCCAATCAGGCCATTGAAGAAGTTCTGGAAGCAGAGAACACGGGCGAGCTCGAGGTTCCGCGTTCCCCTGTGGTCACCGTTATGGGCCACGTCGATCACGGCAAGACCTCGCTGCTGGATGCGATCCGCGAGACCGACGTTGCCGCTGGCGAAGCTGGCGGAATCACGCAGCACATCGGCGCGTACAAGGTGAAGTTCTCCAAGGAAGGTTCACCGGCAAACGGCCGCGAAATCGTCTTCCTCGATACGCCCGGCCATGAAGCTTTTACTCGGATGCGCGCGCGCGGCGCCAAGGTGACGGATATTGTTGTCATCGTGGTTGCCGCGGACGACGGCGTGATGCCGCAAACCCTCGAGGCTATCGATCACGCCAAGGCCGCGGGCGTACCAATCATCGTAGCCGTCAACAAGATCGACAAGCCCAACGCCGATCCGGAGCGGGTGCAGAAGCAGCTTGCCGATCGCGGCCTGGTTCCCGACGATTGGGGCGGCGATACTCCCTATGTCAAGGTTTCAGCCAAGAAGCGAATCAATCTCGACGGCTTGCTGGAAATGATCTGCCTGGTTTCGGACGTCAAGGCTCCCAAGGCAACTCCCGGACGCAAGGCTGTCGGCAGCGTCCTTGAAGCCAAGCTGGATCGCGGGCGCGGCACCGTGGCCACGATCCTCATTCAGGACGGCACTCTGCATCTGAACGACAGCTACATCGTCGGCAATACCTTCGGCAAAGTCCGCGCCATGTTCGACGACCGCGGACGCCCCCTCGAAATTGCCGGTCCCTCGACCCCGGTCGAAGTTCTCGGCCTGGAATCGATGCCCGATTCAGGCGATACCTTCCTGGTCGTCGCCGATCGAGACAAGGCCAAGGGCATTGCGCAGTACCGGAAGATGAAGGAACGCGACGCTCAGCTTGCCAAGAGTTCCCGCGTCTCTCTGGAAGGACTGGCGGAGCAGATTCGCACTGCCGGCGTCAAGGATCTGCCGCTGATTATCAAGGGCGACGTGACGGGCTCGGTTGAAGTGCTGGCCGATTCGCTGGTTCTCATGTCTACCGAGAAGGTGCGCGTCAAGGTCATCCACTCGGCCGTCGGCTCCATCACGGAGAGCGACGTTCTGCTGGCGACCGCCTCGAACGCAATCATCATCGGCTTCAACGTCCGCCCGGAGCGCAAGGCCGCCGAGCTGGCGCAGCAGGA
>CAZDYU010000010.1:0-19367 GCA_964509755.1 uncultured Occallatibacter sp.
TTTTCACGCCCTGCAAGAGCCGGGAAAACTCACGATTGGCATCGGCAGCCGAAATAGGCTTCTCCATGGAATTCCTCCACCGCGAATTGTAGTGATTATAACTACTTTCAAGTGGTCGATCAAGCGTCGTGCTTGTCGCCGATTGCCAGAGTAATTTAGAGCATTTTCACCGATGGTGTAAGGACGCTCTGTACCCCATCCATTCCGCGTTTTTTTGCGGAATGGGTGGGATACCTCCACTCTATTTTCGGGCCGGATCAACAAGGCAAATCCCGGAAGGATCTACCCCGAAGCTGCAACTCTCAAGTCCATGCAGCCAGCACCAATGCAGCGCCGGTCTCCAGACCGGCTGTCGTGCGGGCGTCCCCGTCCGTGCCTGGCTGAAGACGGCCGATAGCTGCTGCTGCCCATCGCCGCGTTGAATGTCGCCGAGACCGTAGCGACGGACAAGGCAGCTTCGGATCCGCACTAATTACCCTGCTGGTAAAGGGCATTGACTTGGGCAGGGGTCAGCGCCACGCCCCAGATGCCTACATCGTTGATCAGTCCGTTGAAGGCATTGGTCGGCACGCCGTTGACGTTGAGGCCTCCCACAATGAATGAATAGCCATTGAGCGGAGTCAGGGTGGTGCCGCTGGATGCCCCTTGAAACGTTCCGTCTACATAGATGGAAGCAATGCCTCCCTGGAATGTGCCGACGATCTGGTGCCAATTGCCGTCGTTGACAAGAATGGTCGAATTCGGGCTGCATGGGTATTCGCTGTAGAGGTGCACTGATCCAGCCGTTGTGTTGCAGCCGTCGCCAACGTTGCCGATGGCGATGAAGTAACCCTCGACAATCGTGGCGTAGTGGCGGCTCAGAGCCAGGTACCCGCCTTGATCTCCGGATGCGAGCTGGACCCAGACCTGCAGGGAGTATGCTGAGGAGCTGTTGAAGTTGAAGTTGTCTCCCATGTTGACCAGGCTGCCGGTTCCGCTGATGCTCACGGCTCCGCCCTCAGCGCCTCCGGGCACAAATGCCGCGCCGCCTTGCAACGTGCCGTTGACGCCGCCTGCGGAATCGTGCGCGATCGTTCCGCTCGTCTCATTGAAGGCCCACCACGAAAGTAGATTGCTGGGAACCGCAACCATGGGGGCCGCGGCTGAGCAAGATGCGTTGCTGCCTCCATACTCGCCGCCGCAGCTCCAGTTCCAGGCAGTGCCGCTGCCGGTTACCGCCGAGGCCGGGCCAGCCGAACAGAGATTGGCCGTTGGCGCGGTCGTGAACGATTGTCCGTTTGCCGGCCCGCAGGCGCCGTTCTCAGCTGGCGGGGTCACCGGGTTCATGCCTGCGCTGCCCGCGTCGTAGATGGCCTGAACCTGGTCGGCGGTCAAGGCCACGTTATAGACCTGCACCTCGTCGATCAGGCCGCTGAAAGGTCGGTTATCGTCCACCTGCTGGCCGATCGCGAACCAATCGTTGCCGGGATAGTAGATGGTCCCTGTCCACGCGGAATCGCCAGTGCCAGAGGGCTGAAGCACGCCATTGTAGAAAATCTGCCCTGGGTTGTTTGCACTGCGCGCAACCGTGACCAGCGTCCACTGGTTGAGAGGCACCTGGGTCATGCTTTGCGTATAGTGCCAGGCAGAGCCGTCGCCGATTTGGAAGCCGATGTGTCCGGGCGGTACACCGCGCAGCCCGTCGGAATCGGTATTCCCATCCAAGAACATGGTTGCTCCGCCGTTGCTGCTGTCCACTTGGCTGCCGGCGATCAAGCTGTACGCGCCGCTGCCGTAATTTGTGGGCAGGGCGGTTGGGTAGATCCACGCCGACAGCGTGAGGGCGTTCTGGATTTGCAGGTTCGCCGGCACCGGCTGGCCGATCAGCACGTACTGATCGTTGCCGTTGAAGCTGAAGGCGTCGCCTACCTCGCCTAGAGCAAATCCGGCGCCGTTCTCCAGCGTTCCGTTATTGCCGCCGATAATGTCGCTGGCGTCATCGTTGCCCGGCCACCATGAGACCAGGCCGGAAGGTTGTGTGACAGGAGTTCCCGACACGGTTACGCTGGCCGAGCAGGAGGCGTTTGCGCCTCCATACTCGCCGTTGCAGCTCCAGATCCAGGAGCCTGGGTTGGTGAGTGCTGAAGCCGTTCCCGCCAGGCAGAGATTGGCCGCCGGCGCGGTGATGAACGACTGCCCATTCGCAGAGCCGCAGGCGCCGTCCACCGCGGTTGGCGTGTTGGTGGTGAAGGTGGAGACGGTTCCATAGCTAAAGGACCGGTTGCCGGCGATGTCGGTCAGCCACCAGTTGTTGGGGTAGTACACCAGATTGAAAATGGTTGCCGGATCAAGCGGCGCGACCGGCGTCAGGTAGACCGTGCTGTAATCCGGTGAGAGGCTGAGCGCGGCTGGAATCGTGGCCTGTGTGTTCTGGTTGAGCAGATAGATCTGGCCGCTGTTGATGAGCACCGGATCCATGGCCTCGCTGAAGGTCACAGAAAGCGTGGAATTGACATCCACGTTGCTTGCGCCATTTGCCGGGTTTGTGGAGGTGACGACCGGGTTCGTCCAGTCAAAGCTCGATCCCGTGGTGAAGGTGCTGGTGGTTGGGGTCATCGGATTGCCGTTGTAATCGGTGACGCCGGCGACGTTGAAGGTGTAGGTGGTGTTCTGCTGCAAGGTCCAGGGCAACTGCACAACCGCGATGGTGTTGCCATACTCCGGAGTGGCGGAGATGGGCACGGTGCTGGCAGCGCCGCTTGAGAGCGGAATCGCCGTGAGAGTAATGTTGCCCAGCGAATCGGCGGCAACCGGCTCGTTGAAAAGCAACTCAAGGCTGCTGCCCCACGGATACCCGTTGCTGTTCAGCGGCACACTGGTCATCCCGTTGGGCGGGTTGGCCTGCAGCAGCACCGGCCCGGCGCTGCTGGGACCATTGCCGGTGTAGAAGTAGGAGTAGTAGTACCAATAGTTGTTGTTCTGCGCGTTGCCCGTCAGATCGATGGCGTTTTGGCAGGTGTAATAGTACTCGGAGTTGGTGAACAGCGGCGTGGTGGGCGTCATCGTGACCGACATCAGATCCGAAGACAATGTGTAGGTCACCGGGATCGCCGCGCTGGTTACATAGCTGTACACATAAACGCCTGAGGCAGTGATGCTGCTGGGGTCCATCGGCTTCGAGTAGCGGCAGGTGAACGATGCGTTGGTGGCAATGCCATACGTGACATTGTAGTAACTATTGTTGAAGTCATACGAGACATTGGCGGCGGTAAAGTCGGGCAGCGCGGCGGTGGTGAATTGCGCGTTTGCGGAGGCAAAGGCGTTGCCCGCGTAATCCAGCAATCCGCTTACGCTGACCTGGATCGCGCTTGAAGGCGGCAGCGGATTCACCGGGTAGAAGCTGGCGCCCACGACGTCGTTGCCGCTGTAGTTGTACGACCATGTGCCGGGGACGGGATTGCCGGCGGCGGTCACCTGCACGGTCGTCGCGTTGATGGTCGTGATATCCACCGGCTTGGAGAACTGCAGGCGGATATAGGCATTCGTTCCCACATTGATTGAGCCGTCGGGAGGCCCGATCTTGACCGTGCCAGCGGTGGTGTCGGGGCCGCTGGTCGTGGTGAAGTAAGTCGCCCAGCAATCGTTCTGAGCCGCAACTCCGTTAGTTCCCTTGACGGAAGAGTTGGTGCAGAAACCATACCAGGTGGATGCGTTCCACTGCGCCGTGGGCGTAATCCGTACGACGCTAGGCGAGGGCAGCGAGAGCGTGAATGGGGTCGCTGGCCCGCTGTTGATAAACACATTGCCGCTCAATGTTGTTGGATCGACCGGCAGGCTGTACTCAATGTCGATCTCGCCGTTGGTAGGCATGTCGCTTACCCCGTATGAGGGGCTGACTGCGATCACCGATGGCGCTGCGGTGGCTGGATCGACGGCGGCCACGGTGTAGAAGTAGCCGCTGTTGGCGCTGACCGCATCCCCGTACACATCCAGCACACTGCCTGAGAAGAACCACTGCACCACCGCGCCGTTGGGGAACGGAACGCTGGGCGTGTATTGCACTTCATAGCCGCTGCCTACCGATTGCACGTTCCCGGCATAGACCTGGCCGTTCACGGTGACGGTAAGATTGCCCGGCAGCGTGGCGGCATCCACCTGGCGGTTGACGTAGAGGGTTAGCAAGGTGTCGGCCGGAACCCCGGTTGAACTCCAGTTCGGACTGACGGTGGTCACGCTGCCGGAGCCCGTGGCGGGATTGCTTCCGGTAGTGAAGGTGCTGGTAAAGGTGCTCGCCAGCGCGTTGCCCGACATGTCTGTAATGCCGTTGGCGGCCAGGGCAATCGTATAGGTGGTGCCGGTGGTAAGAGCGCCATTGTTGAACGTCAGCGTGCGGTTATCCGCCGACATCGTGATGCTGCCGCTGTTTTGCAGACTCTGGCCAGCGTAAAGCAGGGCGTTGTACTGGTAAGAACCGGTGTTGTTGTTATAGTAGGACGCGCTGCTCGGATTGATCGACTTGTTGAAGGTGACGGAGACGGGCAGATCGGGCCGCACATTGGTTGTGCCGCTGGCGGGATTCACAGAAACTACTTGCAAGGGCGCGGTATCCGGCGTTGCGGTGGTTACCGTGAACTGCGTCAATTGCTGTTGCCAGCAGTTGCCGTTAAAGAAGACCTCGCCCAGCACGTCGGTAGGTCCGCCGCACTCGCCAACATAGATCGTCGCTCCTGCTGGATACGGACTTGCCGGCGTGAAAGTGACCGTATTGCCGCTGACCGCATACGACCCGGCCAGTGTGCCACCCACCCAGCCGGTCATCACAGGCAGTGTGCTGATGTTGACCGTTGCCGGGTCCAGTATCTGGCTGAAGGTGAGAATGATCGCCTGCGTGGCTGAGACGTTCGTGGAGCCATACGGGATATTGGCGCTGGTCAGGTTGAGTCCGGTGGTGGAGGCCGTTCCGCCGGTAGTGAAGGTTGTGGTTGTGGGGACCACTGCGTTGCCGGTGGCATCCGTGAATCCGCTGACATTCACCGTGTAAGCCATGCCCGCTGACAACAGGTTGACAGGCGCGAAGACTAGCGTCTGGCTGTTGGTCAGGCTCACGCTTCCCGTCACCGGATTGTTGCCCGAGTCCAGCAACTGGATTGAGTTCTGGCTCCAACTGGTGGGATCGATCAGCGCGCTGGCTGAAACCAGAACCTGCGCGTTCAGCGGAATGCCCGCCGCTCCATTCGCCGGGCTGACAGTGACCGTCGGCCCTGCGGAGACCGCGCCGCTGCCGGTATAGAAGTAGACGTTCAGCCCATTGCCGTTGTTGCCGTCCTGATCCTGATAGCCGCAGCAGGCCTGGAAGTAGTACTCCGTGTTGGGCAGCAGCGGAATCTGCGGCTGCAAGGTCACTTCCAGTCCGTTTGCCGAGAGCGTGACGGTGAGCGGAATCCACTGGCCGGTGTCGCTCAGATACATATTGAAGGTGCTGTTGGTGACCGTGATCTGGTTGAGCGGCTTGCTGAAGATCATTTTGGGAGCTACGTTGGTTCCGACCGTGGCGTAGTTGGGCGGATCGTAGCTGACCACTGACGGGGGAATGATGTCAAAGGTCGCGCCTGTGGTAAAGGAGTTGGTGACCGTGGCAACCTGATTGCCAGCCGGATCCAGAACGCCGGCAATCGTGAGCTGATACGTGGTATTCGCGGCCAGCGGCGCCTGCGGCGTGACTTGCAAAACAGTATTGCCCGCGCTCAGCGACGCCGTGGCGGAAACCGGCACGCCGCCCGCCGACAGCATGACGCCGGAAAGCGTGTTGGGATCCAGGGTTCCGTTGAACTGCGCTTCGATGATTGTGTTGGTGCCCACGCCGATCGCATTGCTCGGCGGATTGAAATTGATGACCGTGGGAGCGCTGGTGGCGGCGCTGAACTCAGCGTAGAAATACAGATAGTTGTACGGCCATTGCACTGGATTGCCTGCCAGGTCCGTACCGCTGTTCACATAAAGGTAGTACTCGCGTCCGGCGGCCAGTGGAGCGCTCGGCGTCAGATACGCCACCGACTGATCCGGGCTCCAGGAGAGCGTTGCCGGAACCCGTTGGCCAAGCAGCGTGTCCACGATAAAGAAATTGCCGGAGCTGAAGCTGGTCACATCCATCGATTCGCTGAACTGAACCGTGATGGAAGAGTTGGTCGGAATGCTGCCGTAGCTGACTACGTTGGTGTGGACGACCGTCGGCGCGGTCACATCCGGCCCCGCGGCAGTCTGGAAGTTCGAAGTGAAGCTGACCGGGTTGCCCACCTGGTCGAGGACGCCATTGAGCGTCATCGTCAGGTTGGCGCTGGCCGGCAGCGGGGCGTTGGGCACAAACTCCACCCGTGTGTCGTCCGAGCTGAACCAGTAACTGCCCGTCAGGGGCGCGCCGCCTTGCGTCACCTGGAAGGTATTGCTGTTGACGCTCACCGGATCAATAGCCTTGTTGAAGACCACGCCCGGCTGCACATTGACGCCCACGTTGTTTGCGCCGTTGTACGGTACCGCGCTCACGACGGTTGGCAGCGTGGTGTCTACCGGATTGCCGGTGTAGAAGTAGTTGCCCCACCCACCGTTTGCGACGGCAGGCACACTGGTTGTACTGGTCAGGCCGGCGGTAACGTACAGCAGGAAATAATCGTTGACGGTCAAATTCCCTTGGGGCACGAGGCGCACGACGTTCGACTGCGGCATCGAATACGAAACTGGAATGTTCACGCCGCCGTAGTAGTCATACAAGTAAATGTTGTTGCTGTTGACTGTGGTTGGATCCAGCGAAGTGTTGAACTGCACATCGACGATGGAGTTGAGCGCGGCGTAGGATCCGTCCGGCGGCGACATGACTTGGATCGTCGGCGTCAACGTGCTGGTATCGGCGGCCACGTAGAAGTAGCCGGATGTGGCGTTGAAGCTGCTGCCGTATGTTGCGTCGGTCAGGCTGCCGGTGGTCCACCACTGGATCAGCGCTCCGGGGGTCCATGAGCTACCGGGCGTGAACTCCAGCGTGTAGCCGTTGTCCAGCACCTGCACTGTGCCCACGAGGGCCACGTTGTTCTGCGCCACCTGCAAGCCGGCGTTGGCGCTGTCCGGGTTGATGGGCAGGTTCATGTAGAGCACGATGGGCAAGTTCACGCCGATGCCGCTGCTGCCGGTTCCGGGCCGCGCGGTGACAACTGTGCCTGCACTGTTCGAATCCCATGGCATGGTGGTGAACTGGCTGGTAAAGTTGGGCAGCGCGTCGCCGGCAAAATCCTGCAAGTTGCCGTTCAGCATCGCGGTCAAGGTGGCGTTGGAAGGCAGTGCGCCGCAATTGAATTGCAGTGTCGTGTTGTCCTGCGACTTCGTGTAGCTCTGGCACCAGGGGCTCTGCGAGTCGCCATTGAAAAGCGCGAAGTCGGTGCTGGCTCTGTTCTGATTGATCGTGTAGGGATTGACGGAGCGGTTGAAAGTGGCCACCACCGGCGCGCGCAGGCCAACATTGGTTGCCCCCGCCAACGGCGTGAAGGCGATCACCTGGAAGGGCTGTGGGGCCGGTGTGACTGGCGTGGCCGTGCTGGCCGTGGTGAAAGAGGCGAGCTGGTAGTTATAGCAGCCGGGGATGGATTCTCCCGCCGTATCGTACGGCCCATTGCAGTTGCCGAGATAGATCTGCGTATTCACCGGGAACGGGCTGTCTGGCGTGAAGGTGACCGTGTTACCGCTGACCTGGTAGCTGCCCGCGATTCCCATGCTGCTGTTCCAGCCGATCATGACCGGCAGCGTGTTTGCGTTGACCGTCGCCGGATCGATCGGGTTGTTGAAGGTGATCGTGTAGGCCGTGTTGGTGGGGACATTCGTCGCGCCATTCGCGGGAGTGGTGCTTGTTACCGACAGGCCGCCGGCGAGGCTGGCGCCGCAGGTCTGAATGGCGCCTTGCAGACGGAAGCCTTCGTAACCGTCCCATCCGGAAACAAGCTGATAGGAAAGTGTGTTCGCGCCCTGATTGAGGTTCGCGGACGCAAGCGCGGTGTTAATCGGCGCCAGACCCTGCCAAGGATAATTCTGACCGGTGATCGCCAGGCCGTTGAGCAGCAGGGTTCCGTAGGGATCGCCCTGCACGGCTCCCACCAGGCAGAGGTTGCTCAGGTTGTAGCTGCTCAGGTAGAAGGTCGTGGAGTAAGTCGAGTTGGGATATCCCTGGGCAGTGGTTGGATCGAGCGTAATAACCGAAGATTTGGGCCCGTCCGCGTATCCGTAAGGCGACCAGTTCGGACTCCAGCCGCCCTCGCCCGGCGCAACCACGTAGGCAGTTTGCGGGGTGGTCGCTCCCGATGGAATAACCGTCCAATGCGGGTCGGCCGTTCCGCCGGTAGTGATGAGGTTGCCGCTGGCGTCCAGGCCCGTCGAGAGGTTCAGCGGCGCTACCGAGGTTGCGGTGGTGAAGCTGCTGCTGAAGGCTGCGCCCGCGTTGCCCACCATGTCCGCATAGCCGCTGACCTGCACTGTGTATTGCGTGCTCTGCTGGAGGGAGTTCGGCACAAAAGTCAGCGTCACCTGATCGCTGGCCAATGTTGCCGTGCCGGCTACAGGCGAACCGCCCGCCGGAGTCACCGTAACCGAGTAAGACGACGTTGGATCGATGGCCTCGCTGAAGTGCGCCACAATCTGTGCATTGAGCGGCACGGCAGTTGCGGCGTCGACCGGGAAGATGGAGGCCACCGTTGGCGGAGCAAGTTCTGCTCCCGCGCCAGTGGTGAAGTACCCGCTTGTCCCGTTCAGGTAGTTGCCGTCCATGTCGTACCAGCCCGAACTCATGTAGAGCGTGTACGAAGTATTGGGCAGCAGCGGCAGAGTTGGCGTAAAGGTGGCACTCAGGCCGTTGGCGGCATAGCTGACTGTGCCTTTGATGTACTTGCCGCTGTCGAAGTTGTAAAGGTACAGCGTCCCGGTGTTGATGTCGATCGGATTGACCGGCTTGGAGAAGTTCATCCTGGGCGCGAAGTTGGTGCCGAGGTTGCTCTGCCAATTGGCGAAATCCGCTGCTGCGCTATTGTTCGCGGTGTCCGCTGCGCTGCCCGTGGTAAAGGTGAACGAACCCGGCGTCACAGCATTGCCCGCCGTATCGGCCAGAGGCGCACCGTAGCTCACCGTATAGACGGTGTTGGCCGCCAGGGGCGCTGCCGGAGTGAAAGTCGCTGTCGTCCCCGGACCATAATTCGCCCAGTAATACATAGAGACGTTGCTGTTCCAACTCCAGGCTCCCGGAACATTCGTTCCGCCCGCGCTCACAGTCAGCCCGGATTGCGTGGTCAGATCCATCTCCGCGCTGAACTCGAGCTGGATGGGCACGTTCGTGCCCACATTGCTTGTGTTGGCGGGCGGGTTGGCCGCAATCAGAGTGGGAGGCGTAGTGTTCTGCGTGGCAGAGGTGCTGAAGATTGCGTAATACCCATAGCCGTACCACGGGTCATACGCCATTTGATTGCCGGAAGCATCCTGAATGCTGCCGGTCAATTGAAGATTGTACTGGGAGTTGACGGCCAGCAGGGAGGTAGGCGTGAAGGTCATCACCAGGCCAGAGGCGTCCAGCGTCACTGTGCCGGGCACGGCGATGCTGCCTTGGCCCTGATTGCTGGTCAGGTACAGCAGAACGCTGCCGGTGTTGATGGTGCTGCGCATCATCGGCTGGCTAAAGACCACGATAATGCTGCTATTGAGCGGCATTCCACCGGCATTTTCTCCCGGACTTACCGAAACCACCGTGGGCGGCGTTACCGTGACTGGCTGCACCGTGAAGCCTGCCGCGACAGTCTCTATCTCCGTGCCGGTGGTTACAATTACGTCGTTGGGACCAAAGGCCGCATTGGGGTCGATGGTGAGGGTTGCGGTCAGGGTAGTCGCATTGGTCACTGTAACCGGACCTGAAGCGCCCTCGGCGGCGCCGCCCACGCTGATTGCGGGCCCGAAGCTGGCCGTAGTGGTTCCGTTGATCCAGTTTGTAAACTGGCCATTGATGGTGACCGTCATGGTCTGGCTGGGCACGCCGATATTGGGATTGATTTGCGTAATGGCCGGCGTGCCCGGTGTTACCGTGAAGCCGCCGCTGAGCGTTTCTGTCTGGCTGTTGGTGGTCACGGTAATGTCGCGGCTGCCTGGCGTGGCGTTTGGATTGATGCTGATGTTCGCGGTCAACTGCGCGATGCCGCTCACCAGGACGGAATTCACTGTGACTCCCGCGCCGAAGCTCACGGTCGTGAAGTTCTGCTGGAAGGTAGTGAATGTGCCGGTAACCACAACGTTGGCCGAGGCGCCAGCCTGGGCCAAGGCGGGCGTGGCGGAGAGCAGTTGCGGCACGCCCGCGATCACGCTGAAGCCGCCGGTAAGGGTGGCTGTCTCCGTTCCCGTCGTCACCGTCACGGTCCGCGAACCGATGCTGGCCGACGGACTGATGGTGATATTCGCAACCGCGTCGGTCGCATCGCTCACGGCCAGTGAGTTGACCGTGATGCCGGCGCCGAAGCTCGCCGCGCTGCTTCCGTTCACAAAGTTGGTAAACAGCCCGGTAAGGCTGATGATGAGGTTGGTATCGCCCTGGTGACCGGTCGGCGGGCTCACAACGGAGATTCGCGGATTGCCTACCGTCACCGCGAAGCCGCCCTGGCTGGTGGCAACCTCTCCCCCGGTGGTCAGCGTGACAATGTATTGACCCAGATTCGTCGAGTTCGGAATCGAGATGTTGACCGTAGCGTGGAGCGCGTCAGTGACGCTGATTCCTGTGACGTTGATGCCTCCGCCGAAAGTGGCAGTGGTGACGCCGTTGGCGAAGTGAGTCTGGCTGCCGGTGACCGCAACGCTCAGCGAAGCGCCCTGCGCGCCGGTGGCCGGCGTCAAGGCTGAGATAGCAGCCGGGCCCGTGGTGACCTGGAAGCCGTTAACCAGGGAAACAGCTTCGCTCCCGGTGGTGACGGAGACGTTGCGGTAACCTAGCGCCGCCGTCGGCTGCACCGTAATATCGGCCTGCAATGAGGCAGCATTCTGCACGGTCACCGAGTTGACGGTCACGCCTGCGCCAAAGCTGACCGTGCTGCAGTTGGGCGAGCAGTTGCCGCCGGCAAAGTGAGTAAACACCCCGGTAAGTGCGACGGTCCCGGTCCAGCCCTGAACCTGGCTGGTCGGAACGGCGGCCAGCAGCTCCGGCTGAGTCTGGTAGACGACGAAGACATTGACTCCGGTGGCAACCTCGCCCAGCGTGGTCGCCGTTACCGTCACCTCGCCTGCTTGCGCGTAGTCGGAGACGGTGATGTTGGCGCTGATTGAAGTCGGAGAGTTCACGGTAAAGCTGTTGACCAGCGTGTTCGGGAAGTTGAGCTGCGTCACTCCTTGAACCCAGTTGGTGTTGGTGCCGGCAATGGTCACATCCAGGGTTGCGCCCTGTCCGGCGGTTGGCGGCAAGACGCTGTTGATCGCCGCCGGTCCCGCGTATACATAGAAGGCATTTTGCAGGCCCAGCACCTGTGTGCCGCTCACAACGGTCAGGTTGCGCCAGCCAAGATATGTCGTCGGCTGCACATATCCCTCCACTGTCAGCGAGGTGTCGCTGGTCACGTTGACATTGGTGACCACAACGCCGGAGCCATAGGAAACGCTGGGCGTATTCGACAGCCAATGCGTCGCCTGACTCAAAATCGTGAAGGTGGCGCTGCTCTGCTGCGGCAGCGAACCGGGGCCGGAAGAGAGCAGCAGCGGAGTTCCTGCCTGCACCACGAAGCCGTTGCCCAGAGTTGCCGCTTCGCCGCCGGTGGTTGCCGTCACGTAGGTGGCGCCCAGCGGAGCCAGAGCCGGAATCGTCAGCGTAATGAAGGCGTCGGTGGCGCTGTTGACACTCGGGTTGGAGACCGCGATGCCCGCGCCCGCCGTGAAGATCGTTGATCCATCCCAATGCGTATTCTGGCCTGTAACCTCCACCGTAATCGTATTGCCTTGCAGGGCGGTATTCGGCGTAACCGCTGAGATCAGCGCCAGACTTGGGGTGATCGTGAAATATGCGCCGCTTACTATTTGTTGAGAAACAATGGCGGCATCGGGAGTATAGGCCGTCACGGCATAGCCGCCTGTGGGTGCCTCCTGGCCAACGCTGATGCTTTGCGTGGCGATGGTGGGCCCGATAATCGTTGGCGGGCCATTCACCGTGACTCCGGGTCCAAAGTGGAAGATCGTAGTGCTGTCGAAATTGGTGTACTGGCCGATGATGTTCACGGTCATATTCTGCGTGCCCTGCATCCCCGAGTTCGGATCGACAATGCTCAAAATCGGCGTCACGCTGCCAGACGTGCCTGGGTTGCTGGAGACAACGGTAAATGGAACGTCTTCCTCTTCCGATCCAGTGCTGAAGACGAACAGGCGCTCTCCCGGTGTGGCATCCGCGCCAATCGTTATGTTGGCGGTGTACTGCGTGGGACTCAGAACCTGCTCCCAATTCATCGCGATGCCATCGCCATAGGTCACCGTCGTAGGCGTGTTGATCGGGCCTGGATCCCAATGCGTGTACATGCCTGAGAAGTTTACGGTCAGCGTCTGCCCGGTAAGTCCTGAATTCGGGTAGTAGTAAGAGATGTAGGGAGTCGGAGGCGGCGCGGGCGCGGTGACCTGGAAGTCCTGTGCCAGAAGCTGCGTCCCCGTCTGCACGGTAACCGTGCGATACCCAGGCTGGGCCGCGGGATCGATGTTGATTACGGCCTCGATGTGGGAGGCATCGTCGTGCTGCAATGAAGTAATCGCGATGCCAGGGCCAAAGTTTACCGTGCTGGTCGAATCCCACTGCGTATAGGCGTTGCCATTGATCGTCACCTGAAGCTGATTGGCGCCCTGCACCCCGTTGTTCGGACTCAGCGTGGTGATGACCGGAATGCCTCCGGTCACGACAAATGCGCCGCTATCGGTAAGCGATTCGCCCGCGGTAATCATGTAGATCGAGCGCGCGCCAGGATTGGCCGTCGCTGAAATGCTGATATCCACCGTCGCGCTGGTCGGGCTGTTGATGACCACCGAGTTGATCGTCAGGTCGTACCCGCCGCCATCCATATAGAACTGGGTAAAGTTCTGCTGCCAGTGCGTGGACGAGCCGGTGATGTTGAAGATGATTTCCTGGCCCTCGTTGCCGGTATTTGGCGATACGCTGTCGATGATCGCCGGGCCGGGAATGATGGTGAATGCATTTGCGGTCACGATCTCGCTGCCCGTGCCAGTCGTTGCCCCCGCCGTGCAGCCGGTATAGGTGACATTCACCGGCTGATCGGCGCAGGAAACGCCCGGCGTGGTTACCGTAACGGTGCGTCCGCCCGTATAAGAGAGCGGATCGATGCTGATATTGGCCGTGATTTGCGTGAGGCTGTTATAGGTGACCGAGTTGACCACGATTCCCGTGCCGAAGGTCGCCGTGCTCAGTGAGCTGAAGTGCGAATACTGGCCGGTCAGAATCACATCCAGGTTCTGAATACCCTGCTCGGCTTGATAGGGGTTCGCCTCGGTGAGAATAGCTACGCCAGGGGTAACGGTGAAGGAGAACTGCTGCGTCGCCGTCTGGCCGTAAGTGGAAGCCGTGACCAGTTTGAATCCGGTGCTGGCGGCTGTCGAGATGCCAACCGGCACAGACAGGCTGGTCGGACTGTTGACCGTGATTTCTCCCACCTGGAAGTTGGGATCGTTGAAGCTCACGGTAGTAACGCCGGCGACGAAGTTGGTCGCTGAACCGGTGATCGCCAGCGTCTCGGTCGAGCCCTGCACGCCCGTCAGCGGCAAAACACCGGTGATCTGTTCGGTGCCCTGCGCAACGCAGAAGTTGCCAATCGTGCCTGGATTCGTTGATACCTGCTCTATGCTGCCATTCGAATCGTTTACATCGGTGGTCGTAATGGTCAGCGTATGGCCGCAAGGATAGTAATAATCCACATAGGCCCACGGGCTCACCGTGACGTTGGCCGTCATGGTCTCGGAGTCGATCACATTGACCGAGTTCACCGTGAGATCTCCGGCGGGAGCAAAGGCCGCGCTCGTCGTGCTGTCCCAGTGCGTGAAGCGGCCCAGCAGTTGCATCGTCATGGTGTTGCCCTGCTGCGCGCCGCCCGGCGAGAACGCCAGCAGCGTGGCAAAGCCTTCCTCGATGTCGATGGCGTCAGTCAGGGTGATTACTTCGCCGTCGGTTATCATGGTCAGCGACGCGAACCCGACCGGAGCAGTCGAGAGCACGGTGAACTGAATCGTCGCGCTCGTCGGGCTGGTCACCGTCAGGCTGTCGATGTGGATATTGCTGCCCAGATCGACGATCGTCTCCCCTTGCAGCCAATGCGTCCCGGTGGCGGAAATGTTCAGCGTCGCGGTCTGCAACTGCGCCACCACCATAATGCCAAAGGTCGGATTGCAGTTGTTCGCTTGACCGTTGTCATCGACTGCATACGTATTGACGCAGGTAAAGTTGGGCTGGATCGTGGCGATCGACGCCGCGCTCGGCGTCACGCTGAAGCCGGTGCCGGTGTCAATCTCCTCTGTACCCGCGCCGGTATCCGTGATGAACACCACGCTGTTGCCGCCCACCGGAGCCGTCGGGCTGACGGCGATGGTAGCCGTCGCCGTAGTCGGACTGGTGATGGTCAGATTCGCCACCGTCACGCCCGCGCCCAGAATCGCTTCCGTCTCGCCCTGCTGCCAGTTGGTCAAATTGCCCGTGATCGTGACATCGTAAGTCGATCCCTGCTGGGCACTCGAAGGCACGACACTCACAATTGTCGGCGTGGCCGGCGGATCAACCAGGAAGCCGCCTATCACCTGCTCCGAGCCCGTATTCACATAGACCGTCTCCCATCCCGCAGGCGTTGCGGTAACGGCACTGGTTACCGGGTCGATATAGCTGGTCGTGATATTCGCCGTCAGATGCGTGGCGTCGAAAACAGTGACGCTGTTCACCGTGATCTGCGGTCCAAACAGAACCTGCGTTGCGCCCTGCGCAAAGTGCGTATATTGGCCGACAATTGCGACGTCCAGCCTGAGGCTCTGTCGCGCGTTCCAGGGATCGATGCTCACCAGTTGGGCCGGCGTGCTGGAGACATTGAAATTGGTCGTGACGATCTCACTGCCGGTGGTAAAGGTAACCAGTCGCGCTCCGGTCGCCGCCCCCGCGGCAATCGTCAATGTGGCCGTCGCGCTCCCTGGGCTGGTGACGGTAAAGTTGCTCAGCGTCGCCCCCTGGCCGGCGATCACCGCCAGCGTATCGGTCGGCTGCGCCGGCGTGGACTGCGTCAAGCGCGTGAACTGGCCGGTAAAGTTGACCGTGAAGCTGTTCGACCCCGCCGTGGGAAGCATCCCATTGGCCGGACTCATCGTCAGCGTCGGCGTATGCGCATAAACGTTGATCGATCCTGAAACTACCTCGCCGGCCGCGAACCCGCAATACGCAATCTCCCCGCCCGTGGCCAGATAGAAACCGTAGCTCCCCACTGGCGTGCCGGTCGGCACCGTGATATTGAGCTGCGCATCGGTCGCGTCCTGAACGACGATCTCGTTCACGATGGGCACCGAATTGCCGCACAACGGATAGGGCCCCGCCGTCGTCTGCGCCTGATTCCAATGCGTGTTCGAGCCCACCAGCGTCAACGTCACTTGGCCGCCCTGCGGAACATTGACCGGTTGCACGCTGATAATCGCCGCGCTCGACTGCGTCACCGTGAAGCCGAACTGGAATATCGTCGCCGAGCCGCTCGGTCCCGCGGTCAGATACCCGTTCAAAGTCCCCAGGCCCGCAAACGAGCTGACCGTGACATTGACTTGAACCGTGTGCGCATCGATGACCGTCGGCGTCCCATTCACCGCGACGAAGCCGGTGGTGGGCACCCAGCCTGGAATCACGCTATCGCCAAAGCTCACCGCGACCTGGCCGGCAACGAAATTCGTGAATGGGTTGCCCGTGATCGTCACATTCAGTGTCTGGCCTTGAGCGCCGGAGTTCGGGCTGACGCCGCTGATCGCCGGAGTGGTATTGATCACCGTGAAGGCGCTTGCCAGGCTTTCGATCTCGCCGCCTGTCGAGACAGTCACGTTCCATGTGCCTGGCGTGGCGTTGGCCGGCACTGCAATTTGCGCCGTCGCCGTGGTCGGCGTAAGAACATTCACATCGCCCACAATCACGCCGCCCCCGATCGATAGCTGGGTGGCGTTGGGCACAAAATGACTGCCGGACGCGATAAGCGAGATCTGTCCCGCCCAACCTTGCCCCTCTGAGTTCGGACTGACGCTCAGCAGCGCGGCATTGTTGGCAGTGATCTGGAAGGTCGGAACCCCCGCCGGCGCGTTCACGGAATCGTATCCGGTGACGGCGAACTCTCCTCCCGTCGCCAGCGTCACGGTGCGCAAGCCGACTGTTGTCCAGTTGCTGATGGTGACGTTCGCCACCGCGTCGGTCGAATCGATGACCGTCAGCCAATTCACATTGACGCCGTCGCCAAAGTTGGCGATCGTGGTGCCCTGCACAAAGTGCGAGCCGGTAGCGGTCACGGCCACATTCAGCGTCTGGCCCTGAGCGCCAAAGGACGGCGACAGTCCGGTGATGACGTGCGCATTGGCCGGATCGGCGATGATGAACGCCTGGAATAAATATGCCGTCTCCGTCCCGCCCCCGCTCAGCGGAGTATTGACATAGATATCGCGGGCGCCATAGATCGTATTCGATCCGCCTGCAATCGATAGCGTCGCATTGATATGGTTCGCGTCTGGAGCCGTAAAGCTCTGCACCGTAATATCGGGGGCATAGCTGCTGCTGTCCGTATCCACAAAGCTGATCGCCGAAGACGAATTGAAGTGCGTCCAGTTGTTGCCGGTGATGATGACATTCACCGTCGTTCCCGCGGCGCCCGCGCCCGGCGATACCCACTGCACCGCCGCGGGAGGATTCTGGCTGGTGGCCGATCCGGTCAGCGAAACCGGGCACAGCATGCCCGCGCCTGGGCAGGGTATGTTGCCTTGCGCCGAGTCGGTTATCGTCATCGTGCCATAGATTGGACCCGGCGTCTCCGTCAGCGGTGGAGCAAAGACAACGGCGATCGCGCAACTCGAGTTGGCCGCAATCACGCCGCCCGGGCAGCTGGTGGTGGTGGTGTAGTCGCTGCTTCCCGTGATCGATATGGCAAAGTTTTCCGGCTGGCTTTCATGATTGGTCAGAACTACACCCTGCGACGGGCTGACCGTGCCCAGTTTTTCCGCGCTGAAAATCAACGAAGATGGCGTGAGCGTCAGCGGTGAGGTGCCGGTTCCTGAAAGGTTGACTACCTGCGGGCTGGTAGCCACATCGTCGAAGACTTGGAGTTGGCCGCCGCGGACGCCCCCAATGGTGGGATCGAATTGGACCGAGACGGTGCAGGACGCGCCTCCGGCCAGCCCCGCGCCGCCGATCGGGCAATTGGTCGCCGACTCAATGAAGTCGCCGCTCATCTGCAAGCTGAGGATGTGCAGCGCCACGGTTTGAGCGTTGGCGACGGTGATGGTCTGGAAGGCGCTGGTTGAGCCTACCGGAGCCGTGAAGTTGGTGATCGATCCTGGCAGCACCGTCACCGGTGCGTTGCTGATGCCGGTCAGGCTCACCGTTTGCGGACTGCTGGGGGCATTGTCTACCAGGTTCAGCGTTGCCGTTCTCGTTCCCGCCACCGAGGGTGTAAAGTTCACCGTCAGTTGGCAGCTTTGGCTCGCTGCAAGCGATGCGGGCGCGATGGGGCAGGTGCCCCCAATCCCAAAATCGCCCGGATTGGCCCCGGTGAGGTTCGCCGCGGAGATGAGCAGCGGAACAATCTGCTGATTGGTCACCGTAACGGTTTGGTTTCCGCTCGTCGATCCTACAAACTGGGCGGCAAATGACAGCGTCGCGGTTGAGAGCGCCACCGGCACTACGCCCGTGCCGACCATGGTCACCGATTGCGGGCTGCCAGGGCCGTTGCTGACGATCTGTAGCGTGCCGGCCGGCCGCGCGCCCAGCGCCGTGGGCGTAAAGGTGAGGCCAATCGTGCAACTGGCCCCCGTGGCCACCGTCCCGGAATTCGGGCAAGTCGTCGATGGGTCAACCGCATATTCGCCCGCCGCCGTAAAGGCGATGGAACTGATCTTCAGAGCCGACGTCTGGTTGTTGGTGAGCGTAACCGGTACAATCGCGCTTCGCTCGCCGATCGCCTGGCTGCCGAAGCTCAGCGCTGCCGTCGACAGCGTAACCTGCCCCTGCGGCGTTCCGCTCAATGTCACGTGTTGCGGGCTGTTGCTGGCATTGGTCGCTATGGTCAGCGAACTGGTCGGCAGCGTACTGGACGGTATCGGATCGAAGGTGACGGCGATGGTGCAACTGGCCCCCGCCCCCAGCGCGCCGGGATGCATGCATGTCGTCGATGGATCGATCTTGAATAGAGTCAATGGGGGCAGCGAGATCGATGCGATTTGCAGAGAGACTGCCTGGTTATTCGTCAGAGTGACCGTCTTGATGGGGCTCTGCTGATTGATCACCACCGCGCCAAAGCTCAGTGAGGTCGCTGACAGCGTGGTCTGCCCGGCAGCCGGGGCCGCGGAAAACAGGCAGAACAGCAGCGTGAGCGACAAGGTGGCGGCAAAGTGGAATTTCCGGGCAAGATTCAATCCGAGGTCGAACATGGGGCTTTCTCCAAGCTTTCGCATCGCTTGCGGAAGAGGGAGAAGCCGAACACCCTGCGTGCAGGTAACTCCCGCTCTTCGCTATACTCAGCTCGATCGAGCACACTCATCCCTATGACCGCGGCCGCCTACGCGACCGCGCCCTGGTCAGTCTTTATGAAACTGACGCGGACTGTCATTCATGTCCCTAACCACGACGCGGAGATTACGAAGGACAGGGGGAAAGGGACGGGAACGGAAACTTGCCTGAATTGTAAGCATAGTTATCCTGTGGATGCAAATAGTTTTTTTGTTAATCAAGTAAGTATCCTCCGGCAAAGCCGGAGCCTTTATCGTTGGTAGCCTCTCAAAAGGGCCTGAATAAAGGCGCTCCGTGTCGTCTGTCTTTCGTTGCCTGTAGCAGTCTCATCCCCCGCGCCTTATTGACTCAGCCCATAAAATGCTGTGATTTGGTTGTCCCTCCATGGTTCGGGTACCCCATCCATTCCGCGTTCATTGCGGTATCGGGGTTCCCAACGACAGGTCTTCGTCGTTGGGGTGACAATGGGTGGGTTATCTCCACTCTGTTTTCGGGCCGGATCAATATGCGCAGCCACATCTCCCGCGTCCAGGCGCAGCCTCATCCCCCGCGCCCTATGCGCAGCCACATCCCCCGCGCCCTATGCGCAGCCACATCCCCCGCGCCCTATGCGCAGCCACATCTCCCTCGC
>CAZDYU010000010.1:19467-55623 GCA_964509755.1 uncultured Occallatibacter sp.
ATCTCCCTCGCCCTATGCGCAGCCACATCTCCCTCGCCCTATGCGCAGCCACATCCCCCGCGCCCTATGCGCAGCCACATCCCCCGCGTCCAGGCGCAGCCTCATCCCCCGCGCCGTAGGCGCAATGGTTATTAGCCCCGCGTTTCAACGCGGGGTTGGCGCAACCAATAATTCATTCGGAGTCCCGTAGGGACGGTGCGGGATGATCGTACGCATTCTATCGGCCTTTTTGTAAAAAAAAATGGAAAAACATAAACCTGACCTATTCCCGCAGTCAATCTTCGGCTGTCACTTTGGCGGCGTTTTACCTTCATCTCGAAAATAATGAAATTACTTTAAGCCAAACCAGACTGAATCTTCCTGAAAGGTAAAATATTTCTCTGACGCGCTGCAAAGATTTGCATATATCTTGTCAGTCTGCCGGGTAAGTTATTGAATCCATACCTCGAATTATGGACTATAAATTGCACTTACCCAGCAAAACACCGCATGATTCCGGCCAGTTGCTTCCATTCTTGCGGGCCAATATGGATCAATCCATATCTGAGTTCCCGGCAACTGAAGTCACTTGCCAAGCACACGGGAAAGGCAAAGAGAAGCTATGAAGAACGTGAAATGGTTTCTACCCCTCTTCTTGTTGTTGATCGTTGCGCCAGCATCGGCGGATACGGTCTATGACAACACTTCGCTGGTTGACCCATCCACTACGGGGTATGATATCGGCGGTGCCTCCTCCGGCGGGCCGCCCACCATCGGTCTCAGCTTCTTTGCTCCGAACACCGATACCTTCCTGAACAGCTTCAGCCTCTTCCTCAATGCCGGAACCACCGGCTCGGTCGAGGGATATATCGGAACCTGGAATCTGACGAGCGGATTCGTGGACAACATCCTTTATCAAAGCGGCCCCGTGGCGCTCACGGGAAACGCTCAGACATTTACCTTCAATCCCGGACTGAATCTGACCGGTGACGGTTCCTATGTGGCCTTTCTCAGTATCTCGTTCTCGTCGTCGAACTATAACGCCTTTGGCGGCGCAGACGGCTCTGGTTACTCCGTCATGCCGGTCGTTGATCCCGGATCTGGAGACACCGTTCCCGGCGGACAGGTGCAGTTCATCTACGACTACGGCGACCCGTCGCTCTTCACCACACAGCAATGGGATTCGGTCGGGGTTATCAGTGATATTCAAGGCTACGATCCTGCTTTCCAGGCCGACTTCGGTCCCGAATCTGGCTCCTCGGTCATTCCAGAGCCCGGCACCCTGCTGCTAGTTGGCACCGGGTTGGCGGGTTTTCTCGGCGCTCTTCCCAGAAAGTTCGCCTCCAAGCGCAAGACTGCCTGAGAATCTCCTTTTTATTTCGGTAAGTTCGCCGGGTGCCCCAGGTTCCTCGCTGTTGGGAATCTGGAAGACCACGCGTCTTTCCTGCTAGCGGATCGTGAGCGTTTAACCGCACCGCGGATGCTTGCAGATAATTACGTCCTCGTCAGGCACAATCAAGAAAAGCGGCCAAAAATCCAGCCGCGACAGAAGTCGCCATGACCAACGCCCTCCAACCCGCCCCGTCGCCCACCGGGCAAGCCGCCCAGTTCCTACCCGCTGCTAGCCCGCAACTCCAGAAAAACCTGAGAAAAAGGGTGATAACTTCTCCAATCCTTCGCCTAACAGCCAACCAAAAAGTTAACATGCCTTTTATCAACCAGATAGCAAAAATTAAAACGTTGTTTCTTCGGTTTTTATTCTCACTATCTTCGCTTTTCGCGCAGCCGTAAAAAGTTAACATACTTATTATCAATAAGTTATACGATAAAAAATACAAAAAAGCCTCTTTTTAGATTCCCTTTTCCTTCGCTAACGTAGCTTAAGTAGTTCATTCAATTTATCTTATTCGCTTAGTTTTTGTTCGTCATACCTTCGCTTTTTTTTAGAATTCACCGTTTTCCCGCCTCCGCCCTCTTCGCGCTAATCCAGTCGCCGGTTGACTCACCTTCAATCCATGCCGTTATCATGCACTTGGAGGCTGGAATCCCCATGAATCTTACCGGCAACACCATTCTCATCACCGGCGGCGGCTCGGGCATTGGCCGCGGATTGGCTGAAGAGCTGCACAAACTCGGCAATCAAATCATCATCGCCGGCCGCCGCAAGCAGGCTCTCGAAGAGACCATCGCCGCCAATCCCGGCATCAAGTCGCTGGCGCTTGACGTTGAAGACGCCCACGAGGTTCGCGCCTTTGCAGCGCAGGCCGTGGCGGAGTTTCCCGCGCTGAATGTGCTCATCAACAACGCCGGGATTATGCGCGCTGAAGACCTGCTGGCGCAGCAGCCGGATCTCGCGGACGCCGAGGCGACGGTGACCACCAACCTCCTCGGGCCGATTCGTCTCACCGCCGCGTTGCTGCCGCATCTGCTGCGGCAGCCCAACGCGGCCATCATGAATGTCTCATCGGGCCTTGCCTTTCTTCCCCTGGCGCTCACGCCCACTTATTGCGCCACCAAAGCCGCGATCCACTCGTACACGCAGTCTCTCCGCTATCAGCTTCGCGGGACCAAGATAGAAGTTCTGGAACTGATTCCTCCCTATGTGGCCACGCATTTAATGACCGGCGCCGACGACCCGCGCGCCATGCCTCTGGACAAGTTCATTGCCGAGGTAATGCAGATTCTCAAGAGCCAGCCAACGCCAACCGAGATCTGCGTGGCGAATGTGAAAGGCCTGCGCTTTGCCGCCTCGAGCGGCCGCTATGACGCCGTCTTTGACGGACTCAATGCGGCTCGCCCGGATGGCCATTGATTACCGCCCCAGCGTGAAGACCACATTCACCGTGGTCTCCACTTCCACCGGCTCGCCGTCAAGCAGATACGGCCGGTACTGCCATGTCTTCACTGCATCGATCGCCGCCTGCTGCAAGAGCGCCGGCCCGCTCAGGACGCGCAGATTCTCGATGTTGCCGGCCTTGGAGATCGTCGCCGCTAGCATCACTGTGCCCTCGGAGCGCATGGCAACGCCGATAGCGGGATAGATGGGCTTGGTCTGGCGAATCAGCAATCCCTGCTCAACCAAGGTTGAGACGCGCACCGTAGCTGGCGCGTCATGGTGGACGACATGAGGCGCGGTGTGGCTCAGAATAGGATCGCCAATGCCGCCGGGAACGCTCATAAGATCGCCACCACCAGGGCTGGGAAAACTCGCCGGCTCAGGCGTGCTGGCCATATAAATTTGCGTCGGGATTCTGGGCGGCGCAAAGACGTGGCCGTCCTGCATTTGAGTTGGCGCGGGTTTCGCCTGCTCGGCCGGCTGCACGGTCTGTGGCGGCGGCGCAGAGGGTATTTCCATCAGGTAGATCTTGAGGCCCGGTAGCGCCTCAGGGCACAGAAGAGGAACCAGAACCAATGCCAGCAGGATGGAAGTGTAGAAGGTGAAGGCCGCAAGCATCCAGCGGCGGCTGCGTGTGCGGATCTTGCCCGCGGATTCAAAGGTTGAGTCTTCAAACATGGCCTGCCTCCCCAAAACCGATTCAGCCGCGCCGGCTGGGAGGCCTGTTCAGAGGCGAGCGGGCTGGCCGCTCTCGCGCGCTAACTCGGCGCGGGCAGCGGGGCTTGATGCACTCCGCATATCCCAATCGGAACCACTGTACTTATACAGACACCGCGAAGTTATAAACTGTTCCCGATTATTTTTGGTGGATATTGTAAGTTCTGAATAACTCCATGTAACCTTTGCTCCCGCCCGGGAGTAAGTATGGATAGAAAGGGGAGGGACGAATGCGGAAGGAACCAAACGCCGTCCTGAACCGATTTCAGCAAGGCGATCTGGATGCATTTGAAACGCTCTTTCACCAGCATCAGCGCGCGGTCTACGGTTGGATTCTGCGCATCGTGCGCAATGCCGCAACGGCTGAAGAACTGACCGTAGAAAGCTTTTGGCGCGTCTGGAGAGCCCACGCCCGCTTCAATCCGGCAATGGAATTTGAAGGCTGGGCGCGGCGCATTGCAACACGCGTGGCCTTGGACTATTTGCGCTCAAGGCGCGTGGAAAGCGAACTCTCCGCCGAGGTGCTGGCTGAAGCCGCGGCTCCACTTGCGCCCGACGCTGCCGTGACAGCTGAGATTCGCCGCAAGACTGCGCTGGCCTTCGAGCGCCTGCCGCCCAAGCTGCGCATAGCCGCAACACTTGCGGTGATTGAAGAGCAGCCGCATAAAGATGTTGCGGCTGCGCTGGGAATTTCCGTCGCGGCCGTGAAACTCCGCGTCTTCCGCGCACTGCGATTGCTCAGAAAAGATTTACAGAGAGAAGGAATCACACCATGAATGCAGACGAACAAAATCGCTTGAAGAAGCTCTTGCAAGAGGCGCTGCCGCTAACCGCGAACGACGAGCCGGAGCGCGATCTGTGGCCGGCCGTGCTGCAACGGCTCGACGCTGAACCGCCTGCACCGGGCTTTAACTGGGCTTGGTTTGATGGCGCTCTTGCGGCGGGGCTGGTAGGCGCAGTCGCGCTCTTTCCCGCATGGATTCCCGTCGCTCTCTATTACTTGTGAATCAGCGGATGCTTTTATCCGCCAACAAACTTTCTACAAGGAGGAAGCTATGACGACTCATCCCTATCTACGCGCTTATCTGGCCGGCATCTTTGTGCCCACGCTGGTTCTGCCGCTGCTGCTCACGGCCTTTATCGTGGTGCGGATTGTGCTCAAAGTTCCAGTGCCAATCGAACAGGCGCTTATCTTTCCCATGGCCGCGGTGCCTTCGCTCTTTGGCCTTTGGAATATGCTTTGGCTCGGCTCGCACCAACAAACGCATCTGCCCATCGGCCTGCACGGGGCCATCCTGCCCATTCTTTTGATGCCAATGGGAGCTACCACTGCTATTTGCTTAGGAGTGCTGGTGCTTGGCTCGCACGGCGCAACCTGGTTCAATGCCTGCCAGGTGCCCTACACTCTGATTGCCCCGTGTTTCCTGGCCGCGCTGGCCGTCTACTACCTTGTCTGGAAGTACATTGTGGGGTCTTTAAATCGGGTGGTTGGGATTGTGTAAGTAACCGGTAGCTGGATGAGATAGCACGAACCCTAACCAATCTCGTTCATCAAGAGCAGTCCGACTCGTCGCGTCGAGTCACGTTCGGAAATGAACCAGCCGTAAATGCTGGGTGTCCATCCATTCCGCTCCTGAGCGCAGTCGAAGGATCTGCGTTTTCATCCGCGGAATGGGTGGGGTAGCACGAATCTTATTCCAGCCCGAAGAGCACCTTTTTGCGGGGCGCAAGCGAGGCCAGAATCGGCGTATTCAGCGCATCCACCAACGGCGTGGCAAGCCGAAAGTATCGAGCCAGCGTTGCGGCAAAATTGGCTTCCAGCGCAGCCGCGGCGGGCAGCGTAGTGCTCAGTCCCCACTGGCGGCATTGGATCAGATCCAGCGCCGGATGGTCTTTGGGAAAACCCTTCGGCGGACGAGTCAGCGCGTTGCCCTCAAATTCGGCAAACGTCTTGCGCACGGCGGGTTTTTGGATGAGGTTTCTAAATTCCGTGTGGTGCTCAAGCAGCCAGTGGCGAATAGCGGCCAGTTGATCCTTCTCCGGCATCCATGCGCCCGCTGCGACGACAACTTCCTTGGCGTCCACATGAAAGTAGAAGCCCGCGCCGCTAGTCTTCTTCAGCCCTTCCTGCATCCACCAGGCGGCCACGTGAGTCTTGTAAGGCTTCTTGTCGGCGCTGAAGCGCGTGTCGCGATAGATGCGGAAGAGGCATTTTTCCGCGGGCCGCACATAGGCCGGCGCAAAGCTCTCCATGGCCTCGGAGACCTTGCGAATGATAGCCAGCATCGGCTCCTTCAACTCCGCATCAAAGACAGCCTTGTGCGGCGTGAACCACTCGCGGTCGTTGTGCTTCTTGAGGTCGCGCAGAAACTTCAGGCCTTCGGGACGAAGGTGGGCGGGAGCGGAGACGGTCGGCTTGAGTTTAGTAACCATGGCAAGAGAAGTGTAACGTATGCATTACAGATTTCAGCTACGCAGAACCTTTCCATCTTGATAAGGCGTGATTGAGACTATTCTCGCCAGGATCTGAAGACCGTGGCGGCTGACAAATCCCACCTGGGTGCAGCGAGTTAAAAACAGACTGGTATAAGTAGTAAGGTGCGTCGTTGTCATGCAGGTTGCAACCCTGTTTGTTGGAATAGGGCCTGGGTAGAGTTTCTGGATGAATATCTCCCAAACAAACCGGAATGAGTTTCTTTTCTAAAAACCATGCACCGCCAGCTTCAAAATGAACCCAAGATCGAGTCAAGGCTTCCTTACTAAACAAAGCGATCACGACTTTGGCAGATATCAAAGCGGAGCTTATCTTTTCCAACCAATCATCACCGAGCCGTATTTGAAACTGATCTTCTGACAAAAAAATTCGAATGCTTGATTTGTGAGTGGTTCGGCCTTTCAGCCTATCGGTTATTGATCCGTTCAGTTTGTCGCTTAAAAATGAACTGATTGCCTTAGCTGCTCGTTCATCCTCGTGGATATGGCTGATGAAGATTTCACACATATATTTGCTTGTTCCTTATGCGCGATCCAACTCCGCAAACAGCTCGCTCAGCACCACGCGAATCGGCGTCTCCGGCACGGTCAACTCATTGGTGCGAACCGGATGGAGCCCGCTGGATGTAGCCGTATAGGCTGCACGGCGCTCAGGGTCGATGATCCAGATGTTTTCAACGCCGAAGACGAGATAGTCGTCTATGCGATCCTGGAAGCGGCTCAGGCGGTCTTCGGGCGAAAGAATCTCAATCGCGATCAACGGCGGATGAGTGATGATCTGTTCCTTGGGCGCATCGTCGCGCAACACGGAAAGATCGGGAACGCGGAAATGGCTGTTGCTAACCTGCGTTCTTACATCGGTGACCACCCGTATCTTCCAGGCATCCCGATGATTCATGAATAATTGTCCCAGAAACAGTTGCAGCAGACCGTGATCGTACTCACCCAAATTGCGCTCCTCAATCCGCCCATCTATATACTCGCAGTCGGGCCGGTAGCTCGTAGTGAGGTACTCGCGCACGGAAACGAACTCCGGCTCAGGATCATCGAAAATGGGCAGTGTCGCCATACGTTGATTATCGCCCTAAACGAAATCTTCCGCCAGCGGAATCCGCGCCGAAGGCCGCTGACCTAGCCACAGGAAGATTAAATTCTTGCGAGCGAATAGCGAGCGTCTGCCGCACCGCAGGTGCTTACCGAATCACCTTCAGCGCCCCCCGGAAGAGCCCATCAAAATCGCCAGCCAACCCAGCTTCTTTGGCAACAGCCTGCTCAACAGCCTTCTCCGCCGCAACCCGCTGGTAGCCTAGATTGACCAGCGCGCTGAGCACATCGTCCACCGCCGCGCCGCGCACGGAGGTCTGCACCGGCGCAACTGCAAAGTCGTCCAGCTTGTCTTTGAGTTCGACCACCAGCCGCTCGGCCAGCTTCTTGCCGACGCCGGGAATGCGTGTCAGTTGCGCGTGGTCCTGGCCGCGAATCGCCTGCACGGTGCGCTCCGGCGACAAGCCGCTCAACATCTTGATCGCAAGTTTAGGTCCCACGCCGCTGACCGTAATTAGCCGCTCGAAGAGCCGCTTTTCCTCGCGCTCCAGAAAGCCAAAAAGCGCGATTGCGTCGTCGCTGACCTGGGTGTGAATGTGCAGCGCGGCCTCCGCGCCCACCGAGGGCAGCGCCGTAAAGGTGGGAATGGAGATGGTAACGTCATATCCAACCCCGGCGGCCTCGACGATGGCCTGGCCGGGCTGCTTGTAAATGAGCTTGCCGCGCAAGTGAGCGATCATGGATTCGATTCTCCACCCCCATGCGCCCTATGCGCAATCGTGGGCCGCAAGATTAGAATCGCTGCATTGCCGGCGCGCGTTTTTTATTGCATGGAGTTATGCCGCCGTGTTACAAGGGATTCGCTCGCAAAGAGGCTCGGCCTTGGGCAAGTTTTTTCCTTTCGCTTGACGCATGGCAACCTTCAAACTATGTACCCTCTTTTCGACCCATGCTTGAGCTTCCACCGTGATCCTTCACAGTATCTCCAACCCCCCAAATGGAGGTAGTCGATGAAAAGCCTCTTCGCCAACGCCGGAATCCTCGCGGTGCTGGCCTTGCTTGCCTTCCTGGCCTTTATGGCGCGCCTTGGCCTGCTGGCCGCAATCTGGATTCCTCTCGCCCTGGCTCTCTTTCTGCTCCTCTTTCCCATCTACGCCGTCACCAGCGGCGCGTCCATGCTGGAGGGGCTCTTCGATATTGATTTGAGCCCGCGTCTAAAGCTGCCGCTGCGCCACATTCTGGTGACGCTCGGCGCATTTTCCGTAGCCAGTGCGGCCTTTGCCATGGCGCGTCTTGCGCTGGTCTTTGGCGCGGACCGCTTCGGCGTCACCGCGTTGCGGCATTGGCCTTGGAGTTCCGCATCGGCCACGGCGCATATTCATGCGTGGTTTCTTGGCGGCAACTGGGTCTCTGCAACTGCCATAGGCCGGGTGATCGCTTTGCTGTGCTTGTTGGCCGCGCCGATTGCCGGTACGGCCATCACCGTCTCCTGGCAACAGAGTCCCGCCCGGTCGCTCTTCCGCATGATCGCGGGCGCATTGCTTGCGCTGGCCGTCTGCTCCGCCTGCGCGTGGTGGGTGTTGGAGAGCAGCAAAGGTTGGATTGCCTCGGTTGCTGACGCCACGGCAAGCCTCAGCTCCACTTGGCCGCTGGGGCCCGGATACAATGGCGCTGCGTGGCCAGCGCATGTAGCCGCGATCCTGGCCTTCCTGCTGACTTTTGTCTTCTATTCCGCGCTGGGCTGGTATGGCGGGCGCAGCCTGGGAACGCCGCGCACCGTGCCCGCGCTGGTTGCGCTTTTGATGATGGTGCTGATGCTGGGCTGGATCGGCTCCTCCAGCGAGTTCTTCCTGGCCAAATGGCATATTCCCCTGCTGCTGATTATTGTCGCCGGCGCGCTGATCAACTCCCGGATTCCGCTGGCCGATCACACCTACCAGATGGTGGACCGCGCCAGCACGCCCGCGCCCCAGCCAGGCCCGGTGCTGATGGCCAACGGCAGAAGATGCGCGATTGTGGTGGCCTCGGCCGGCGGGGGAATCCAGGCGGCCGCATGGACCGCGCAGGTGCTCGAGGGGCTGAGCAAGCTGATTGGCAGCCCCTTCGATGATGCTTTGTGCCTGATCAGCGGCATCTCCGGCGGCAGCATGGGCAGCGCCTGCTATGTGAATTGGCTGGCCAACAAAAAGACCGGTGTCCCGCCCACCTCCGCGGCCTGCGCCAGCAGCCTGGATGAGGTGGCCTGGGGGCTGGCGTGGCCCGATCTCTGGCGGCTTTTCTTCCCCTGGCCCTTTGGCCTGCTGATTGACCGCGCGCGCGCGATGGAGATTGCCTGGGAAGGAAACGCGGCCCTGAAGAACGCCCCGCCGCAATTGGACAAACCGCTGAGTGCCTGGAATCAGCCGGTCACTGTTGGAGAATTGCCCGCGCTCATCATGAATTCGACAATGGTTGAGGTGGGCGGGCCGCTGCTCTTGGGCACCTCTGACGTGAACAGCGACGGCGAGAGGCTCTCGGTCGGATGGGAAGATGGAGACCGGCTGCACATGATCGGAACGCGCAAGATGGATATTCCCGTAGCGCGCGCCGCCCGCCTCTCGGCCAGTTTTCCGTATGTGAGTCCGGTAGCCAGGCCCGACAAGGCCAATCAGCAGCCGCACATGATCGACGGCGGCCTCTATGACAACTACGGCATGGCCACTCTGACCGAGTGGCTGGACCAGGCGCTGAGCAGCTCGAAGGGCGTCAGCCGGGTGCTCGTTCTCCAAATCAACGGCTTTCCGTCTACGCCGCCCGCATTCCCCAAAGACACCAGCGGAGGATGGGTGAAGCAGTTGATTGCGCCGGTCACCGCGCTCATGCAGGTGCGCACCGTTGGCCAGGTCTCGCACCGCGACATTGAATTGAAGATGCTGCAAGACAAGTGGCTCTGCCGCGGAGTGCAGATTCGCGATCTCAACTTCGACTTCGACCCGACCGTGCATGGCGGCGATGTGCCCACTCCGCCTCTCTCCTGGCATCTGATGCCCAGGCAGGTGCAGGCGATCGCAGAGATGTGGAATTGCAGCCAGATCGATGAAATCAAAGCGAATGTTCAGCGCTTTTTGGCCGAGAGTCTCATCGTGTAACGGCAAAATCGACGCCTTTATCGGCTGGCTTGCGTCCAAAGTATTGTTCTCGAATCGCTACGGTCCACCCGCGCCGGATACAATGGGGATTGAGCTGCGGCATACCGGCGGCAAACGATTTTGAACTTTGGAGCAGGTACACGTGAGAGGCATTTTCCGCCGCGCTACGCGGCTTCAGTTGATTGCAGGGCTAGGGATAACACTGGCCGTGCCCGCGCTGGCCGCGGCAAACGACCCAACGACCACGACGCTGACCGAGACGGCCACGCAGGCCAATGAAGTGAACCCCGCCGCGACCTGCACATTGACCAATCTGGCCGTGGCCGTGGCTGACGCCAGCAATGTACCGGCCGCCGGAACCGTCGCCATTGAGGATGAAGTTGGGGGCAGCACTGTTCAACTGGGCAGCGCGACTCTCAACTCCGCCGGCAAGACGAATTTTTCCTTTGACCTGCCCACGGGCACACACTCGCTGAGCGCGGTCTATGCCGGCAACACCACCTTTGCGGGCTCGGCTTCCGCGGCCGCTGCCGTCACCATCGACACGCAGTGCTCTACTGCATTTGTGGTGAGCCTCTCCAACGTCACGCCATCCACTGCCTCGTCGTCTACTGCCGCGATGAGTCTCACTCCCGGTCTGGCGGGTTCGGCGACGATCACGATTGCGCCCTCGCAGGATTTTATCTCCACGCTGACCGCCAACGGCCCGGCCTCTATCACCATCTCCTGCTCGGGGCTCTCCGATCTGGCGACCTGCGCCTTCACGCCGGAGAATGTCGAGATCCTGCCCGGCCAGAGCGCCGCCGCTACCAGCTCGATGGTGATTCAAACCTTTGCCGCCTCCACCACCAGGCTCTCGCCGCCCTCACGGCCGGGCCAGAATTCTCGACCGATTGACTGGGCCTTTCTGCTGCCCGGCGTTCTGGGTCTGGGCGGATTGGCCTGGGGAGCGCGGCGCAAAGCATGGCTAAAGCGGCTCTCGCTGGCGGCTCTGCTTAGCCTGGTCACACTCTTGGGCGCAACCGGCTGCAACCCCCGCTACGCCTATGAGAATCACAGCCCTGAGCCCAACCCCGCCACTCCGGCTGGAACCTACACGGTGAAGATCGCCGCGCAGTACAGCAACGGCGTCACTGCCATTACCGACTACACCGACTTGACCCTGACGGTGAAGTAAGCCGCGCATCCCCCGGCGCTGGTTGCAATGCCTGCCGGCAAAATGAATCGACGAGCCTCATACAGGTCAGATGCGCTTCCGCCTCCGGGCAGAGCGTATCTGGCCTGAAGCTGTTTTATGGCTGAGACAACCTGATGTTGTAGGTCACGCCTGCACCCAATGGACCATTGAAACCTCATCCCATCGTTGGATGCGCACCGTCCATTCTTCCAAGTAAGGTTCCCTTCAGGACACGGCAGAAGACAGCAGCCGGCTTCGGAGATGGGTCGGGTGCGCATGGGCCTTCGTCTTCGCCGCAAGCAGTCTTCGTCAGTGACCTGAAAGCAAATTCCCCAATTCAATGAGAGGTCACATACGATGCAACGCATTTCCTTGAAGAATGTCACAATCAAACGAATCAAAACTGGCAGACTTGCCGCAATCTTTGCGGTTATCGCCGCGGTGTGCCTTTGCGCAAGCCAGCTTTACGCGCAAGGCTGCATCCTGGCGCGCTCGCCCGAGCAGAGCGGCTTGCCCACCGGTCAGGGCGGCACGCTGCAAGCAGGGCACTATCAAATCACCGTCGGCGAGCGCCACCAATTTTCTTACCAGCACTTTGTAGGCGATGTTTATCAGGAGTATCGCGCCCAGGCCCGCAGCGAAGTGCAAAACAAGATCAACCTGATCACCGCCAACCTGACTTACCAGTGGACCTCAAAATTCAGCGTTGAGATTGATGCGCCATGGCTCTTTGCCACCCGCAAGGGCCAAAGCTCGCCAATCAAGTACGCTTCGCAAGGCCTGGGCGATACCATCATCGGCGGTAGTTATTGGATTCGCAATCCCGAGCACGCGCCGCGCAATAACCTCTCGGTGGGAGTCGGCTTGCTCATGCCTACCGGCAACGACGACGTGCAAAATACAGTGAACACCAACACCACCGGCACGGGTTCCCCGGTGCTGGTAACCGCGCCGGTCGATTATTCCATTCAGCCCGGAAACGGCGGCTGGGGCATGGTGGCGCAGTGGATGGGCTATCAGCGCGTGGATAAGTCGCTAGTCTTCTACACCGACGGCGACTACATCGCCACCCAAGGCGACACCAACGGAATTCAACGCGGCGCAACCCTTTCAACCACCACCCCGCTGGATAACTACGTTGCCATCTCCGACCAATATCTGCTCGAGGGCGGAGCTACGTTTCCGGCAGCTCATATAAAAGGATTGAACGCAACCTTCGCCGTGAGAGATGAAGGCGTGCCCGCAAAGAACCTCTTCCCGAACAGCAACGACGGCTTCCGCAGGCCTGGCTTTGCGGTCTCCGCGGGGCCGGGCGGGCAGTACTCGCGCGGCTCGAACCTGCTCACAGCGGGCGTTTACAAAGCCGTTCACCGTGATCGCACCGTCAGCTATCCCGACTCGGTTTACGGCGCGCACGGAGACGCAGCCTTCGCGCAGTGGGTGTGGCTGGCCAGCGTAACCCACCGTTTCTAGAGCGCTTTCATTGATGGTACAAGGTAGCTTCGTGCCCCATCCATTTCACGTTCTTTGTGAAATGGGTGGGAAACCACGAACTCAATCCTGCGGGAACCATGAAAATGCTCTAACTTCCAATTCGTCCATCGTTTTTGCCCGCTTGCGATTGCAGATAAGTTAACTCGTCCAACGCCATCCGCTAACCTGCCAACTCCGCGTAGCGGAGGCTGACTCGCTGCATTTATTCCAGGATTCCCCTGCAACTCTTTCTCGGAATCTTCCATTTGCAGCACAACCGAAATCTGATTTTTATCGAGGAATTTAGATGAAGATTACCCATCGCATTCTAGCTGCCGCGGCCATCTGCTGCCTGCTTCTTCCCGCGCAGGCCAAGCGCGCGCCCAACCTTGAACTGAAAGACCTGAAAGGCAATCCGCACAAGCTCGCCGAGTTGCGCGGCTCCATCGTCGTGCTCAACTTCTGGGCCACTTGGTGCGGGCCGTGCCGGGAAGAGCTGCCGCTGCTCTCGCGGCTCAGTCAACAATACGCCGGCAAGAAAGTCCTCTTCATCGCGGCCTCCGCCGATGAGCCGAAAGACCGCGCCAAGATCGACAAATTTCTGAGCAGCCAGCAGCTCGATCTGGACGTTTGGGTGGGAGCGGATCTGGACATGTTGCAAAGTGCCGGCTTGGGCAATGAGCTGCCCGCCACCATGGTTCTCGACGACCAGGGCGAGGTCGTTGCCCGCATCCTGGGTCAGGCGCGCGAAGAGGATGTGAAAGCGCCAGTGGATTGGCTGTTGAGCGGCAAGGCAGGCCCGCCGCCGCCCGCAATCACCAAGCGTTTGTAGTCGTTCACCGGCTTCGCTGACCCGCCAAGCATGAAACCGTAGCTCCAGCAAAAGATAGTAGCGCCAGCAAAAGATAGTAGCTCCAGCAAAAGATAGTAGCTCCAGCAAAAGATAGTAGCGCCATCAAAAGATAGTAGCGCCAGCAAAAGATAGTAGCGCCATCAAAAGATAGTAGCGCCATCAAAAGATAGTAGCGCCGGCCTCCCGGCCGGCTGTCGTGTGGACCTCCCGGTCCACACTTGTTCCTTGTCGGCCAACCGCGCAAGAGCCACGCGGCCAGCCCCAATTGCAGCGTCTGGGAATCTTTGCCCCGAAGGTGATAGAACGGAGGGGGATTGAATTAACCGGGCTGGTGGTGCGGCAATGGCGCGAAGACGGCGCATTTTTCTAACGGCAATTACGTTGCTGCTGGCGGGCGGGTTCTCTGCCCGCGCGCAGACGGCGGATCAGGCCTGGCTACACTACAAGCCATTGAACAAGCCGCCCAGTGTTCCCACGCGCGTCGTTTGCCTGGGCAAAAGCCCGCTTGAACAAAACGCCGCGGCGGAGCTTGTGCGCGGCCTTCAGGGACTCTACGGCGCGGGTGAGATAGCGTCCAAGCCTCATGCACGCTCCATCATTCTGGGCACCTATGAGGAGTTCCACAAGCGCTTCCCGCAATGGGCTCCATACGGGCAAAATCCCCATCGTGTTCTGTGGATGCATGATGAGTTTCATAGTTTCGTACCCATCTATGACAGACGCCCTTTTCAGGTGGTGGCAAGGTTCATGCCCGCCAATGAAGGGTTTGCGGTCTATCAAAATTCCAAGTTAAGTTCTGGGTCAATCTTCATTGAGGCCTCCAAGGGTGTGGGAGTGCTGAACGGCGCCTTTGCCGTGCTGCGAATTCTCTCGTCGGGCGCGGAGTTGCCGCAGGCCGGAATCAGCGCGCAGCCCGCCATGCCCATCCGCTGGGTCGACGATTGGGACAATCCCGACGGCTCCATCGAGCGCGGTTACGCCGGCCGCAGCATCTTCTTTGAAGGCGGCAATGTGCGCGCGGACCTGGCCCCGGTGGCCCAGTACGCGCGCCTGCTGGCTTCAGTCGGCATCAACGCCGTCAACGTGAACAACGTCAACGCCGCGCCGCAACTGCTCGACGCAAACCACCTCCAGCAACTGGCCCGCATCGCCGATACCATGCGTCCCTGGGGCGTGCGACTGGCTCTCAGCGTGGACATTGCCAGCCCGCAAAAAATCGGCAGCCTCAAAACCTATGACCCGCTCGACCCCGCCGTGCGCGCCTGGTGGGACGCCAAGGCGGATGAGATCTACGCGCTTATTCCCGACTTCGCCGGCTTCACCGTCAAGGCCGACAGCGAAGGCCAGCCCGGCCCGGCTAGCTACGGACGCACCCCGGCCGACGCCGCCAATACCCTCGCCGCGGCGCTTGAAGCTCACGGCGGCATCGTGCTTTACCGCGCCTTTGTCTACAACCACCACCTGGACTGGCGCGACCCCAAGGCCGACCGCGCCCGCGCCGCTTACGATATCTTTGCCCCGCTCGATGGAAAGTTTGCCGCCAACGTCGTCGTGCAGACCAAAGAAGGCCCCATCGATTTCCAGGCTCGCGAGCCGGTCTCGTCGCTCTTCGGCGCGCTGCAATTGACCAGCCAGGCCATGGAGGTCGAGATCACGCAGGAGTACACCGGCCAGCAGCGTCACCTGGTCTATCTTGCCCCCATGTGGAAGCAGGTTCTCGACTTCGGCTTCCGCGCCGCGGGCCAGGCCGCGCCTGTTAAGGAGATCGTCGCAGGCAAAACTTATCATCGCCCACTCGGCGGGCTCGTCGGAGTCGCCGGAGTGGGCCGCGACGGCTGGCTAGCCTCGCCGCTGGCTCTGGCCAACCTCTACGCCTTTGGACGTCTGGCCTGGAATCCCGATCTCTCGCCGGAAGAGATCGCCGAAGAGTGGACGCGGCAGACCATTGGCAACGACCCGGAAGTCGTCTCGACGGTCGTAAAGATGCTGATGCAATCCTGGCCGGCCTATGAGAGTTACACCGGCCCGCTAGGCCTGCAAACCCTCACCGACATCACCGGCAGCCACTACGGGCCGAATATCGAGTCCAGTGAAAACAACGGCTGGGGTCAGTGGCACCGCGCCGACAAAGACGGCGTCGGCATGGACCGCGGCGTTGCCACTGGCACCGGCTTTGTGGGCCAGTATCCGCCCGGCATTGCGCAACTCTATGAGAACCCCGTCACTACCCCCGACGAGTTTCTGCTCTTCTTCCATCATGTGCCGTATGCCTACCGGCTGCACAGCGGCAAGACAGTGATTCAGTCCATCTATGACAGCCACTATGAAGGCGCGGCACAGGCCGCTCAGTTTGTTCGTGACTGGGCCACGCTCGAAGGCAGAATCGACCAGCCACTCTACCAGCAAGTCCGCGACCGCCTCGTCTATCAGGCCGGCCACGCCATCCTCTGGCGCGACGCCGTCGTGCTGTACTTCCTCAAGCTCAGCGGAATCCCCGACGAACAGGGCCGCGCCGGGCACTACCCCGGACGCCTCGAGGCTGAAGACGCCCGCCTCGCCGGTTACAAGGTCATCGATATAACTCCATGGGAGGACGCCTCGGGCGGCAAAGCCGTCAGTTGCGCGGAAGAACGCGGCTGTTCCGCCGAATGGACCTGGCCCAATCAGCCCGGCCGCTATATCATCGCCGTTCAATACTTCGACCTCGCTGGAGGAACGGCGCGATTCACGCTGAAGATCAACGGTCAGCCCGCTGCCACATGGGCCGCCGACGCATCTCTGCCTTCAGCCCGTCCCAACGGCGACAACTCCACGCGCTACACGGTCCACGGCGTAGAGCTGAAGCAAGGAGACGTGCTGCGCGTTGAAGCAATTCCCGACGGTTCCGATCCCGCCGCACTGGACTACATTGAAGTCACACCTACCGCACCTTGAGGTAAGCGGTGTCTAATTCCTGCGAAAGCAAGTCTCCTCTTGTAAACCCGGAGGCTTTACGTTTGCTGGCCCCTCAAAGCGGCCTGTGCGGAAACGCACTCTGCCGGCAACCTCCTCGTCGCCCGCGCCGTAGGCGCAGTGGTTATTAGCCCCGCGTTTCAACGCGGGGTTGGCTATACCTGCAATTCCCCCGGAGTCCCGTCGGGACGGTGCTCATGATCTTCGTTCTCCTGACATTCTTGCCGGACGAAGCGAAATCGCAATCCGAGAGCGACTTCCGTAAATGTCAAACTTCGACTGTCGCCCTGGCAGAGACGGGGGGAGGGGCTTCTAAAATGAAACCAACCGGGAGGCGGCGTGGCGGAGCTTCGAAAACCCAGGCACAGAGGTATCAAGTGGGTTGCCGTTGGCCTGCTGGCGGCACTGATCGCCGCGGCTGGCATCGTCGAATTCGCCCTGCGCCGCGCCGAGCCATTTCTGCGCGCCCGCATCGTCCAGAGCTTGCAAGACCGCTTCCATGCCCGCGTCGATCTGGACAGCTTTCACATCTCGCTCGTCAATGGGCTCTGGGCCGAAGGCAAGGGTCTGCGCATCTGGCCGCCCTCTCAAGTCGAGGGCGTAACCGTCCCGGCCGGTCAGGGTGAACCGCTGATTCGCCTGGATGAATTTCGCTTTCATGCGCCACTGCATTACGCTCCCGGCCAGCCAATCCATATTTCCATTGTCGAGTTGAAAGGCCTCGCCATTCATCTCCCTCCCCGTTCGCACTTCCAGCATCCGTCGCCGCCGCCGGATGCCTCCGGCGCACCGGCCATGTCGAAAAACCCCATCGCCGCGCTGGTCAGTTTTCAGGTGGAGACCATCGAGGTCACCGGCGCGGATCTGGTCATGGAGACCAATAAGCCCGGCAAGCTGCCCAGGGAGTTCCCAATTGCGCGCCTCAAGCTGACCAGCCTTGCCGCCAACCAGGCAATGGCCTTTGACGCCGAGCTGACCAACCCGCGCCCCAGGGGAACCATCTATGCCACCGGCAGCTTCGGTCCCTGGCAGACCGCCGACCCCGGCGAGTCCCCGCTTACCGGCGGCTTCCATCTGGATCATGCCGATCTGGCCAGCTTCAGGGGCATTGCCGGAATTCTCGATTCCACCGGACATTTTCAAGGCACTCTGCGCAATCTCACCGTCGACGGCCAGACCGTGACGCCGGATTTCCGCCTCACGCACTTCGGCAATCCCGTGCCTCTCGCCACGCGCTATTACGCGCACGTCGACGGGACCAATGGCGATACCAGGCTCGATCAAGTGGAGGCCACGCTGGGCCGCTCGCACTTCAATGTGCAGGGGCAAATTGTGCGCCAGCCAGAGGCGGTGGTTGGCGGCGCGCAGCAGTATGGCGGCCACGATATTTCGCTCGCCGTCAACGTCGACAAAGGGCGCATCGAGGACTTTCTGCGCCTGGCCAGCCGCACCGGCAACGTGCTCCTTACTGGCGATCTGGCCATGAAGACCGCGCTGCACATTCCGCCGGGCCCCGCGCCAGTGCATCTGCGGCTGAAACTGGATGGCGAGTTTCAATTGCGGAATGCGCTCTTCACCAGCGCCAAGATGCAGAAGCGCATTGCCGAGTTGAGTCTGCGCGGCCAAGGCCAGCCCGATGCGCTCAAAACCACCGATCCGGTAACGATTTTTTCCGGGATGCAGAGCGATTTTCAGTTGGCCGGCGGTGTCATCACGCTGCCCGCGCTGGATTTCACCGTGCCGGGGGCGGCAATCCAGCTCAAGGGCGCCTATGGCCTGGATGGCGGCACGCTCGATTTTTCCGGCGCGGCCAGGATGCAGGCACCAATCTCGAAGATGGTCGGCGGCTGGAAGGGATTGCTGCTCGCCCCCGCCGATCGCCTGCTCAAGAAGGATGGAGCGGCCACAGAAGTCCCCATCGAGATTCACGGCACGCGCGAGCAGCCCGAGTTTACCCTCGATCTGGACGGCATGAAGATCTCCGGGAAGCGATAGGCCGTGCCGCGCGAAGCGATAGGCCGTGCCGCGCGAACCGCCAGCTTCGCGTCAAAAGCAAGGCACAAATCCGCGCCGTAATCCCGCCCTTACCGCGCTCGCGTATAATTCTCCGTTGCTTCAAAATGAGGCGACGGAGGCTTTGAATGGATCCTGTTTTCCTGATTCCAGTGGGAGCATTGGCTCTCATCGTTCTCATCGTTTTACTGAGCAGCTTCTTTACCGTCAACACGGCTGAAGTGGCCGTCATCACCCGCTTCGGAAAATTCCTGCGCGTCGCCGACCCCGGCCTCAACTGGAAGCGCCCCTTCTTCGACTCCGTCGCCGGCCTCGTCAGCCTGCGCGTCAACCAAATCTCCCTCACCATGGAGACCAAGACCAAGGACAACGTCTTTGTCACCATTCCCATCTCGGTGCAGAATCGCGTGCGCCCTGAAAAGGTCTACGACGCCTACTACAAGCTCTCCGACCCGACGGCGCAGATCAAATCCTATGTCGAGCAGGTGATCCTGGGCCACGTCCCCGGCATGACGCTCGATGAGGTCTTTGCCTCGCAGTCGTCCATCGCCGCCGCCGTCAAGCAGGAACTCGATGCCGATATGGCCACCTTCGGCTTCGAGATCGTCAATGTCCTCGTCACCGACATCGTTCCCGACCAGAAGGTCAAGTCGGCCATGAACGACATCAACGCCGCCCAGCGTGAGCAGGTTGCCGCCAACGCCCGCGGCGAGGCCGAAAAGATTCTCGTCGTCAAAAAAGCCGAGGCCGAGGCCGAGAGCAAGGCGCTGCAAGGCCAGGGCATCGCCAATCAGCGCAAGGCCATCATCGAGGGTCTGCAAGTCTCCATCGAGCAATTCCAAAAGGTGGTCGATGGCGCTTCGTCACGGGACGTGATGCAATTGGTCATGGTCACGCAATACTTTGACACGCTCAAGTCCATCGGCGAGAGCGACAAGACCAACACTCTCTTCCTCTCTCATTCGCCAGGCTCCGTCAAGGATGTCTCCGAGCAAATCATGGACTCCATGCTGGTTGCCCAGCGCTCCAACGGCTGAATAAGGGTCTAGATTGTTCTCCTTTTCGCCGGCTTTCCCTGGAAAAGCCGGCGAAGGAGGTTGCTAAAGAGGAACGGAGAATGAAATGGCTGTGCAACAAGAGCGGCTAAGGATTTGAAGATCAAAGATTTTCTCCGGGTAATTCGTCTACTCGATGACTACCTAAAGCGAAGAGACGAGATTGCAAGAACCGTACTACCAAAAATGGCGGCAGAAGCTCGATGCTGCGACAACCTTTCGGCAGGATCCTTATTGACGGGGTTGCTTGTTTTGGCCAAATGCATTGCAGCGATGGAAAACTGGCTACCCTGCCTGACGGAAGTCTCCCTATTCTCGGTAATATGCATTGTTTCTGCAATGGCGGCGCGCCGTAGATATCGAGCGTTTTTGAGCCGCCAACTTTCCTACTTTTCGCTTGAATAGAGCGGGTGGATGGTTGAGGGCACGAAAATATGTCGGGCACCCCATCCTTCGCTTTTTTCTGGCGAAGCGCGGGCGGCCACGACCCTCAACAGTCCGCTTTTCGTTCTTTCCAATTCCTGCCTCTAAAGTTCCCCAGGTTTAAAAACCCAGAGATGAGGCGCCCAACATAGGTGCGCGGATTAGAAGTCGGGGGCAAAATGACCGCGAACGATCAGGCTCCGTTGCACCACGAAATCATCTTCTATGCCACGTCGGATAGCAACGTCCGCGTAGAAGTGCTCTTTGAGAGCAAGAGCTTTTCGCTGACGCAAAAAAGATAGCGGGGCTGTTTGGCGTAAATCTGCGAACCATCAATGAGCACCTCAAGAAGATCTATGCGCCATAGACCTTGCCGGGAATATTCTCCGCGGCGGGGTTCTTGGACCAATCAAGAGTTAATGTTGCCATCATTGCTTCTTTTCTTTCATCCAAACCTCATTCCCGGTTTTGCTTCACTTATCCCGCAAAGAAAACCCTTCTGCCCCAAGCTATTATTCTTTCAACGCGCGCCAGGAGTCTCGCGATACAATCTCCCTATGATAAGTTTTTTCGTACGTCTGAAATTCACTCCGGAAGATCGTGCCGAGGTCGTTGAGTCTCTCCGCCTCTTGGCCGCGGCTTCACGCCAGGAACCCGGTTGCGTCTCCTACATTCCCCACCATCTCGAAGAAGATCCTGACACCGTCATCATCTACGAGCAGTACCGCGACGCCAAGGCCCAGGCCGACCACCGCGCCTCAGAGCACTTCAAGCTTCACGCCGTCGGCGGCCTTTACCAGAAGATGCTCCAGCGCAGCGTTGAGAATCTGATTGCTCTCGTCTGAAAATCCATCGCAAAGCTTAACCTGTTTTGCTTCCGTCTGAGCCTCAATCCGCTCCAGCCCCCGCGCCACGCAGGCCTTGCCTTGGTTCGCGACCGTTGAAATCATCGCAACTTCTCCGGCCTTCCTCCCACTAGGCGAGCCAAGGGCAATCTGCGTCCAGCCCGAACCTCGCTTATGTTTCCGAATGCCTTGCATTGGTGCTAAAATTGCGCGGCGCGACTCAACATTCGTGTGTCTTGATCTGCCAAATAAATCTGGATGCGCCAAAATGCAAGAATATCTCTGCATTCATGAGCCGTGTCTATGGTTATAGATATCCGCAGGCATTGAGCCGCGGCCTGTACTTCTTATCTGAACCTTGAATGTGCGTCACCAGCCAGTTGCGCAGAAAACTCATCAACTCCAGGTCCAGCATCGCCACCGGCGCTTTCATCGCGCGTTCTTGCAGGTTTATCAAGCGGCTCACAAAGCTCGCGTGTTCCATCTTGTGATTTGGCGCAGCCAGATAGTCGCACTTGGCAAGCAGTTCTTCTTCCTTGGCAAAATGAAACTTGGTGTACTCCACCAGATGATCCAGAACCGACGCAAGGATTTCTTTCTTATGCCCCGCCGCAATTCCATCATGCAATTCATTGATGATGCCAATCAGCACCTTGTGATCGTCGTCGAGCGCGCCTACGCCAACGCTCATCTCTGGCGTCCAGGTCATAAAGGCCGACGGAGTTTCAATCTTTCCCAAAATGCCCGTCCTGTCTAGCGCCGTGTACGCTCACGCCGCTTCCCGCTAATAGATGCCCCTGGCGTTCAAATGTTCCGTGTACTTCTTGTCGCAGACCTGAACGTGTTCGTGCAGCCATTGCTTCAGAAACTCCAAAGTATTCAAGGAGAGAGCATCGAACATCCCCTTGTTATAGCGCGCCTTCACATCCTGAATCAGCCTGGTCAGCGCGCGGTGCTCCTGAATATGCTCGCTCGCGTCAGGATATTCACTCTGAGCAAAGAACTCTTCCTCGTGCGCAAAGTGGTTCCCAACATACTCCACCAGCCCATCCAGAACCCTTTCCAGCCGCTCGGTTCCATGGCCGGCGACTATGCCGTCATGTAGATCGTTCAGCAGCGCTAAAAGTCCCTTATGGTCGGCGTCCAGCACCTCCACGCCGACGCTCATCTTATCGTTCCACTCAACCAGCGCTGTTCGCACGGCCCCCACTCCTTCACGCTCTTTGCGCCCTCAGGCGCTTGTTCAAAGACCCCCATTGCACTCGCTTTTATGCGAAATCCCGCGGACCCAGATCTATTGAGGAATATCGGCGTGCTGCGGGGAAAGATGAAAGAAAATCGGCGCAACAATGCCCAATGCACGGCATCCGGCCAGTCTTTCGTAAATCAAATCAAGGCTTGATTTGTATTATTTTATTACTTCGGGAAAACTGCGAGCCTGTCGTAATAGCCCGAAACCCATTATCGGATTCCCTTGGCGTCGAGTGAGGCGACATACAAATTGTCAGTTGACTGAATATGCCTCTTAACCCAATCTCGAAAAGTGCCGGATTGCCGAAAGTCGAGGATTCAGCATAGCCTTGTTCCTCAATCCCTGATTCCAGCCTCTTCAAACTCCTCGTTGAGCCACTTGCTGAATGCGGCAAACTCCTCATCGCGGCCCAGGAACTCGCGCACCATCTGCCGGCCCGGCTTTGATCCGCCCTGCTCAAGCACCAGCTTGCGATAGCGCCCGCCCGCCTCGCAGCCCAGCAGATCATCAGGGTCGAATTGCGCAAAAAAGTCCAGCGCAATCACCTTGTCAAAAGCGTAGGTATAGTAATTCGATGAGTAGCCGGTAAGATGCCCAAAGCTTGCATACATTCGGTTGCCCGCGATCCATGTCCACGGCTGCAAGCTTTCATAGAGACGTTTTGTAAGCCCGTCTAGGTCGATGCTTTCTGGTTGCCGATCGTGCAGATCGAGTGAGAGCGTGGTGTAGTAAAGCTGTGATCGCACCCAGTCGGCGCGGCCAAAGGCCCCAGCCAGTTTCATTTTCTTGATCGTCGCGGAGGGCAGCGTCTCGCCTGTCAGATAATGCTTGGCAAAGGCCTGCAGCAGCTTCTCATCGCGGAAAAACTCTTCCAGCATCTGCGAAGGCACTTCGATAAAATCGCCCTCGGTGGCAAAGCCGGAGAGCCCTGCCCACTCAGTTTGACCGCCCAGAATCGCATGCATCAAGTGGCCGAACTCGTGAAAGTAAGTCACCACGTCGGAGTATTGCAGCAGGCCCGGATCGTCGCCACTGCTGTTGGGAAAGTTGCAAATCAATGCGGCCTCGGGCAGCGCGCGGCCGCTCACGCCAGTCACAATCGGCGCGGCGGAGAACCATTTGTCCTTGCCTTCGCGCGGATGCATGTCCAGATAAAAACGGCCCACATGCCGCCCGCCGTCAAAGACCTCGAAGACAGAAACATCCCTGTGCCATGCCGCCGCCGTCGATGGGAGGAACTCGATCTTGAAGAGCCGCGCGGCCGTTTCCAGCACGCCCGCCTCCACCTGCGCATACGGAAAGTAAGGGCGCACCGATTGCGAATCGAAGTCGAAGGCCGAGCGGCGAAACTGCTCATACCACCAGGCGCGACTCACAATATCGATTGCCGCAAGCTCCGGTTGCCGTTCGCGCGCAAAGCTCAGAACCAGATCGTGCTCGCGTTGCGCGCCTTCAAGGCTGGCTTCATTCAGCTTGGCGATGAAAGTGCGCGCGTTGGCCGCCGAACCCATCATCTGATCGGCCGTCGCCAGATCGGCCCAACTGCGAAAACCCAAAATTGTAGCAATCTGCTGACGCACCGCCAACAAATCCAGAAGTACCTTTTGATTGGCCGGGTACGCCCGCGTGTTGTAGGCCAGAAACATCCGCTCGCGCAGCCCCGCATTCGCGGCAAAGGTCATCACTGGCTGCATCTCCGGCGGATCGGTGGTCAGCGTGATGCGCCCTTCCTCATCGGCCTCATGGCGCGCGATAAAGTCTGCCGGCAGCCCCTCCAATTCCTCCGCCGTCGCCGTTATCGTCTTGCCGCCCTCTTGTATGTTGCGGCTGAATTCCAGCGATAGGTGAGTAGCCTTTTCTTGCAGCGATTGCAAAAGCTCGCGCGTCGCCTGGTCTTTGTCCACGCCGGCCAGGCGGTAGCTGAGCAGCGTGCGCTCAACATAATGCTTTGTCGCTGGACTCGCGCCGTCCAGCGCAATCGCCGCCAATGCCTCATAGACCGCGCGGTTCAGGCTGAGCGCACTGCCGGCCTGCGCCACGCGCTGCGCTTCAAGCTGTGCCTGATCGCGGACGGTCTTGATCGCGGCCACGGAATTCAGTACTCCGCTTTGCGCACCGGCAAGATTAAGCTGCTCGATCGCCGCATCGTAGAAGCGCAGCGAATTCTCCGGCGTGCGCTCGCCTTCGACGGCAAGCAATGCGGCCAGCGCTGCCTCATGCGCTGCCAGACGGGCCGAAACCCAGGCGGAAAGCGCTTCGGCCGTAGCTGCTCCGCCCGCCTCCCAGACATGAAGATCTTCGCTTGCGGCAACGGCGGCAGGGTTCTCGACTGGCATGATCGGCAATCTCCTCCAAGCTAATAGAGTGCCACACCAGACTGGCTTTGCGCCTGTTTCTTCTTCATATTGTTATGCTATCCAAGAGGAACTCCGTGTCCACTTCTGAGATTGTTCCGTATCCAGACTCGAATCCAGCGCAGCAATCGCAGCAACCGTCTCCGCCGCCAGCGCTAGCCCCCGCTTGGCACACCATTATTTTGGTCGCGGCCATCGTCGCGCTTTCCGTTCATAGCTCCTCAAAACTTTCCTCCGCGCATGGTCCCATCAACCGCCTCGCAACCTACGGCTTCTCCGCACTCATGGAAGCCCTGATGCTCGCCTGGGTCGCCTTCGGTTTGTGGTTGAAAAAAATCCCCTTCCGTTCTCTGCTCGGTTCCTTCTCCTTCAACATTCCATCAATCGCCTTGGATCTCTGCATCGCGGCGGCCTTCTGGATCGGCGCGCTGATGGTTCTGGGCGCACTGAGCCTTGCTTGGTCTCTCGTCGAAATTGCCCTCACTCATACGCCCGCGCCCGCTCGCATTGCCTCACAAGAAATTCAGGCCCGACATTCTGCAATGCCTGGAGAAACAAAACCGGCCAAAGAAATCGCATCACCAAAACCCGTCGAGCAACTCAGTCCGGCCGCATCCGCGCTCGCCAACAATCCCGAGCGGATTGAAGAACTGCGAACCCTGGCGCAGTTGGCGCCCGCCAACGGAAGAGAAATTGCCGCATGGACATTGCTCTGTCTGATGGTCGGCTTCATTGAGGAGTTCATCTTTCGCGGCTACCTGCAACGCCAGTTCATCGGCTGGGCGCGCGGCAGCGTTGCGGCCGGCGTATGCGGATCCGCGGTGATCTTCGGCGCGGCTCATGCCTATCAAGGCGCGCGCGGCATGGTCTTGATCGCCGTCTTCGGCGCGCTCTTCGGTTTGCTTGCGCATCATCGCGGCAGCTTGCGCGCTGGAATCATTGCGCATGGCTGGCATGATTGGATCACTGGCCTTGCACTGGCGATGTTGAAGGCCTATCGCATCCTCTGAAGCCATGCAATTGGGCTTCAATTCGGCGCCGCAAAATAATTGTTGACTCTTTTTCCACCACCACTGCGTTTTTTTCTTGACACTTGCGTTGCATGAATCTATACATTCTTCAACTGCAATATCTTTTTGCAGGAATGCAACAAACTTTTCAAAAGGGAGAATAGGCAAATGGCAACCAAAAAGGCAGCCAAGAAGGCACCCGCGAAGAAGGCGGCAAAGAAGGCCGCAAAGAAGAAGTAGCGGCGTCTCCAACCAAAAGGCAACACCGCAGGGGAGCGATTCAATCGTTCCCCTGAAGTGTTTTTAGCGATAGGATTACACTGATGCTCGCAGGGAATCGAGGAAGAAAGTCATGACACGCCGCCGCTGGATTGCCGAACATTGGGATGAAGCCACCGCGACGCTGACCGGCGCGCAGGCCGAACACATGACCCGCGTCTTGCGCGCGCAGCCGGGGATGGAAGCCGATGTTGTTGCCGGCGGACACGTCTTTCATGCGCAGGTGGCCGCCGTTTCCGTCGATGAGGTGCGCTTCAATCTGATCGCCGAGTTAGAGGCCGACCCCGCGCTCCCCGTCACCCTGATACTTGCCGTCTTCAAATTCGATCACATGGAGTGGGCCATTGAAAAAGCCACGGAGCTGGGCGTTGCCGCCATCGCTCCGGTGATTGCGCGCCGCACAGAGAAGCACCTGGCCGCGGCAGCACAGAAGCGCGCTGAGCGCTGGCGGCGCATCATGCATGAAGCGGCCCAGCAATCGCGGCGCTCTGACGTGCCGGTCCTCTTCGATCCAACGCCGCTGACCGCGCGCGTGCGCGGGTTGGCGCAAGAGGCAAGCGCCGCATCCGGCTTGACGCAAATCGTTCTCGCCGAGCAGGAGCGCACAACCACCCTGCGCAATGCCCTTGATGAAGCCGTCGGCGCGGCCGGATCAGAGATGCCCACTATCGAAATCGCCGTAGGTCCAGAAGGCGGATGGGCGCCTGACGAAGAGGCGCTCTTCGACGCCAACGGATGGCGCGCCGCATCGCTCGGTCCGCGCATTCTCCGCGCTGAAACCGCGGCCATCGCCGCGCTGGCGGTCGTGGCCTCGTACCTCGAATAGTTCCAAGGTTGTTTCAATCTCTGTGATGCGAAGGCTGAAAGGTTTGATCGAGCGTGTAATAGTAAGGCATGTCGAAAGTTCGAACGGCAAGGGCCTATGCAGCCTTGGCGGTGGGCGTCATCTCTATAGCATGGTCGGCGATTTTTGTACGCTGGACGCAGATACCGGGAGTTGCCTCTGCTTTCTACCGCGTCTTTTTTGCTTCCATGGCGCTCTGGCTGTTCCTGCTGTTCTCCCGAACAAGGCTTCCTCGCGTTAGCGTGTCGACATTTGGTTTCGCCTTCCTAGGCGGAGCGTTCTTTGCCGGCGACGTTGGACTGTACAACATCGCTGTCTTGCACACTACTGCCGGCGGCGCAACGTTTCTATCCAATTGCGCGCCGTTGTTTGTAGGGCTGTTGGCCTGGGCCATCACACGGCGATTGCCGTCATGGCGCTTCTGGATTCCACTGGCAATTGCTTTGTCGGGCGCCTTCACAATTGTTGCGGCGGACGAGCGTATCGTAAGTTCAAGGCCACTCGCCGATCTTGCCGCCATACTGGCTTCCATCTTCTTTGCATTTTATTTGCTGACCACCGAGCGGTTGCGGGAGAGTTGCAATACAGTCACTCTTCTTGCTCTTTCGACAACGGCAAGCGCCGCGGTACTCCTGGTTTTTGCGGCGTTGACCCGCGTCTCGCTGGCCGTGCCCAGCCTTTCGTCCCTAGTCGCTCTGATTGGTCTTGCGATGGTGTGCCAACTGATGGGATATTTTTGCCTTACGTTTGCGCTAGAGCATCTTCCCGCGACTGTGACGTCCCTGATCCTGCTCACCATTGCGCCACTCACTGCCTTTTTCGCGTATCTGATCTTCGCCGAGCGCATGACTATCCCTCAGCTCATTGGCGGAGGTTTGGTTCTCCTTGGGGTGTGGATCGTTACCGGCGCATATAATGGCCATTCTCCTTCATCCAGCGCGGAGTGAAAAGGAACTGGCGATGCAGTCGCGGTGTTTCCACTGGGACCGACGATGAAAGGATTTGCAACCGAACCATTTGTCCGCGTTCTAGGTGCAGCCGGACAGTTCGGTGCGGTAAACCGGCGAAAAAAGAATCAATACGCCCGCAATCCAAGTTTTTAGAAAGAAGCAAGCGTGGACCGGGAGGTCCACATTACAGCCGGACGGAAGCACGGCGCTACGTTTTCATCCCCTCGCGGATCGGCGCAGCCGGTGGACGACTGTTACCCGCATCTTGCGTCTTCTCGCAAGAATTACAGGCCTGCGTCTTCCCTGAGCATGGCCAGAAGATACTCTCCGTAGCCGCTCTTTCGCAACGGTTCGGCCAGCCTCGCCGTCTCTTCCGCGGTGATGAATTTCATCCGGAATGCAATCTCTTCCAGGCAGGCGATCTTCATTCCCTGCCGGCGTTCAATCGTCTGAATAAAGGACGCCGCCTCAAGCAGCGAATCGTGCGTACCTGTATCCAGCCATGCGGTGCCGCGTCCTAAAAGCTTTACGTCAAGCGCGCCGCGCTCAAGATAATGCCGGTTCACATCGGTGATTTCCAGCTCTCCGCGCGCCGAAGGCCGGATGGACTTGGCCACCTCGACAACATCCTTGTTATAAAAATAAAGTCCTGTGACGGCGAACTGTGATTTCGGCTTCAGCGGCTTCTCTTCGATGCTGATCGCTTTCCCATCCCTGTCGAATTCCACCACGCCATAGCGCTCTGGATCGCGCACCCGGTAAGCAAAGACCGTAGCCCCGGCAGTGCTTGCCGAAGCCGCATTGAGTTGCTCCGAGAGTCCGTAGCCGAAGAAGATATTGTCTCCCAGAACCAGCGCGCTGCTATCGCCCGCGAGAAAATCCTCGCCAATAAGAAACGCCTGCGCCAATCCTTCCGGCCTGGGTTGCACGGCATATTCGATATTCAATCCCCAGCGGCGTCCGTCCTTCAAGAGCGCGGTGAAGCGGGGCGTATCTTCCGGCGTTGAGATCACCAGCACATCGCGAATCCCCGCCAGCATAAGAATACTCAGCGGGTAATAGATCATTGGCTTGTCGTAGACTGGCAGCAGTTGCTTGGATGTAGTTTCGGTGAGCGGATAGAGGCGCGTTCCCGAGCCACCCGCCAGAATGATGCCCTTCCTGCTCATCTAACGCCCTCCGTAATTCACTTGCAGCCACGCCTGATAAGCGCCTGAGCGGACGTCGTTGACCCAATCCATATTGCCCAGATACCACGCAACGGTCTGCCGGATTCCTTGCTCGAAGAGAGTTTGCGGCCGCCAGCCAAGCTCATTCTGTATCTTGGTGGCGTCGATCGCGTAACGCCGGTCATGGCCTGGACGGTCCTTGACATAAGTTATAAGCCGCCGACGCGGACCGATCCCGGAATCCGGGCGAAGCTCATCCAGAACATCGCAAATCGTCGTCACCACGTCGATGTTCGCCCGCTCGTTTCTTCCACCGATGTTATACGTCTCGCCTGGTTTTCCCTTCTCAAGCGCGCACCGGATTCCCGCGCAATGATCCGCAACAAAAAGCCAGTCGCGAACATTCATCCCGTCGCCATAAACCGGCAGAGGCTTGCCCTCCAGCGCATTGAGCAGCACCAGCGGAATAAGTTTTTCGGGAAACTGAAATGGGCCGTAATTGTTCGAGCAGTTCGTCGTCACAACCGGCAATCCGTAGGTGTGATAGTAGGCGCGCACCAAGTGATCTGAACCAGCCTTCGAAGCCGCATATGGGCTGTTCGGCGCATACGGAGTGCGCTCGGTAAAGGCTGCGTCGCTGGCTCCCAAAGTGCCGTATACTTCATCGGTGGAAACATGCAGAAAGCGGAAGCGCGCCCGCCCGTCTTCATTCAATTCCGACCAATACTGCCGCGACTTCTCCAGAAGATTCAGCGTACCCTGAACATTGGTGCGAACAAACTCCCCAGGCTCCTTGATCGACCGGTCCACATGGCTTTCGGCGGCAAAATGAATAACCGCGCGCGGCCGATGGCTTGTCAGCAGTTCGCCAACGAGTTCCGCATCGCAGATGTCTCCCTGAACAAAGACATGCCGCGACTCCCCGTTGAGGCTCTTCAGATTATTCAAGTTGCCCGCGTAAGTGAGCTTATCCAGGGTTACAATTGTCCCGGATGCAAGGTGAAACCAGTCCAGAACAAAGTTCGACCCAATAAATCCCGCTCCGCCGGTGACGAGTATTGTGTCTGTCAGTTCCAATTTTTCCTCTTCGAGCGCGCCGCGCAAGCATGAGTGTTTTCAAGCTGGAAATAACTTCTGAGCCAATTAACCATAATTGTAGCATTCTAAAGTTGCAGCGTCGTTCAGGAGCTTGCCTGCGGCAATCCTGGTCTCGATCAATGCAAATGCGCCTCTTCTATCGCAGCAAAACGCCCGAGGAGCGATAACTCAAGCCGCCAACGGTAGTGTTCACGACAGGCAACTCCGCTGTCTCGGTCAGAATCTCAATTGCGCCGTTCTGCAGAAGCACGGTGTCTTCCACCTTGCCGCCCCGGCACGAAGGGTTCCACGCAAAGGCCTGCCGATCCAAAACAATCTCCGTTCCATGCGGCGATGCAAGCCACTCTCTTTCGCCATAGCCGGTGGCTCCGCCCTGATGGTGCAGATTTTCCGCTCCGGCAAATCCGGCGGCGGCATAAGCGTCTCTCGCCACTGCATACAATTGCTGTGCGGTGGCTCCGGCGCGCGTGGCGTGAAGCAATGCTGCATTGACCTTCGCTGCGGCATCAAATCCATCGGCAAGCTTCTGCGGCAGTGGCCCAAAATGGACAAAGCGCGTCATTGAAATTACCAGGCCCCACTTGCGCGTACAGAGATTCACCATGCCAAAATGCTCCAGCCGCCCATTCCGCGGCAGGGCATGTTTGTACTTGAGAATCCTGTCGTCAACCGCCATCAGCAGGACGGAAGGAAGAATGGCTTTTTGGATCAGCAGCGACGCAGTCATCGCGCTGATCTCGCTTTCCATCACGCCCGGCTCAAGATGCTGCACCACCTCTTCAACAACGCGCGCCGTCATTGCTCCCAGCAAGCGATACCGCTCAATTTCCGCAAGCTGCAGTTGGCTGCGCACTCCGGCCAGGCTGACCGATTCGCATTCACTCTCATAAGTGTCCGCGCCGATGACTCCCTCTGGAATCAGCCCGCGCGCGGCCTTCACAAAATCGCCTTCCTGCCAGGGCAGAACAACAGGCTCGAAGGGCAATCCGCCGAACTCCTCATCGTGCATTCTTGGCGCTTCATTATTCGTAGTTAAATAAAAGCCGATCCCATCCTTTCGCACAAAGACAGCAGCGCTGCCCGTGGCCGCGGGAATGCCAACCCGCATATCCACATGGCCGGCCGTGATCCACGAAACATTTTCGTGCCGACTCAGCAAAATACCGCTGAGATTGCGCGTGGCCATCAACTCGACCAGTTGCTGCTTCTTGATTCCAATCTCATCCTGAGTGGCTCGCGACGCTCTCGCATCCACGCTCTGCTCTGCTGTGCTCATCGATCTTCCCCACTCTCTTATTGCAACCGCGTAGGACTTGAGAAACTCTCTACCGAATCTGTTTGAGCGCCGGATAAATTGCGCGATAAAGTTCGTATTGCCGTTGGAGTTTTTCTGAGTCGATCAGCCCGGGTGCGACCACCGACGCAATCTGCACAAACTGCGCGCAGGCCGCATCCACCGACGTCCACAGCCCCGCGCCCACTCCAGCAAGAATCGCCGCCCCATGCGCCGCGCCCTGTTCGGCCACCAGTTGAGAGACAGGCTTTCCGTAAGCGTCCGCCTGTATCTGACGCCAGAGCGGACTCAGTGCGCCGCCGCCGCCCAAGCGAATATCGTTTACCGGCACTCCGATCTCGGCAAAGATCGTCAGCGAATCCTTCAAGCTGAAGGCCACGCCTTCCAGAATTGCGCGGATGATGTGTCCGCGCCCGTGGCTGGCGGCAAGACCAATCAGCGCGCCGCGCACCTCTGAGTCCAGATGCGGTGTTCGCTCGCCCATCAGGTAAGGCGCCCACAATACGCCATCTGCGCCGGCGGGAATCTGAGCCGCCTCGCGCGAAAGACTTTCGTACGGACTGCCGGCCGCGCCTGCCGCGGTTCCAAAGGTATCGCGGAACCAGCGCAGTGAAAGCCCCGCCGCCTGCGTCACGCCCATCACGTGCCAGCGCTCGGGAATGGCATGGCAAAAAGTGTGCAGTCGTCCCTGCGGATCCAGAAACGGCTGGTCTGTCGCTGCAAAAACCACGCCGGAGGTTCCAATCGTCGCGCTCACGCAGCCGGCCTTCACAATGCCCATGCCGATTGCGCCCGCCGCCTGATCGCCCGCTCCAGCCACCACCGGCGTGCCTTCAGCCAGGCCCGTTTCACGCGCCGCTTGCGCTGTGATGCGCCCCGCTACCTGCTGCGATTCAAAAAGCTGCGGCAAGCAGCTCTCATCCAGATGCGTCGCCTCCAGCATCTCCCGCGACCAGCGGCGATGCGCCACATCGAGCAGCAGCGTTCCCGATGCATCCGACACATCGGTTGCGCGCACACCGGTCAATTGCAGCCGAACGTAATCCTTTGGTAGCAGGAATGAGCGGAAGCGCTTCCAGATCTCCGGCTCATGAGTGCGCACCCACATCAGTTTGGTCAGCGTGAAGTTAGTCAGCGCGGGGTTGGAAGTCCACTCCACCAACTGCTTTCTTCCGACCATCTCGCCCAGTACGTCGCACTCCTCCTGCGTTCGCTGATCGCACCAGATCAGCGCCGGCCGCAGTACCTCGTCGAACTCGTCCAGCAATACCGCGCCGTGCATCTGCCCGGTCAGGCCGATGGCCGCAATCTCTTCTTTTGCGACCTTGCTCTCCGCGATCAGCTTGGCCAGCGCCAGCTTGCAAGCCTTCCACCAATCGCGCGGATCCTGCTCGGCCCAGCCATTCTGCGGAGAGGCAAATGGTGCGTGCTCCTCAATCGCCGATGCCAGTACCTCGCCTTTTTCGCCAACCAGAAGCGCGCGCGTACCGCCCGTTCCCACATCGATGCCAATAAGATAGCGGCTCATTTTTTCTTCACTCTTTCCGGTTTTTTAGGCTTCCATCGCCGCGTTTTCTTTTACTCTTCCGTCTGCCCGTGCAAATAAGATTCCCAGCCCAGGTAGCGCGTCGCGGCCTCATGCACGGCCTTGGAAACATCGCTGAAGTTCGCCGCAACGTGATGCTCGAAGCCCTCGCGGCAGATATACTTCAGCAACTTTTGCAACTGCGGAATCTCCGCCACGCCCGCGCCGCCAAAGGTCTCCAACGGATCGTCCGTGAATTTTCCCGCGCCGGTGTAGCCGCGAATCACGCCGCGCCGGTCGTCGGTCGAGTAGCGCGCAAAACTCATTGCACCGGCCTTCACGCGGCCCACGCAAGTGCCAAAGGTATTCTCCTTGCCCACCGTGCCGGCAATAATTTCCTGATAGTCCATGCGCACTTCCTTGAAAAAATGCTTGGGCAAATTGGAGCAGTGGAAGCAGACGCATTTATCCGGATGGCTGCCGTAGTTATTATTCCAGTCCAGCAGCGCGGAGGGTGTGCCGCTGGCCAGCGCCATCATGTACATGCTCAGCGTGCCCGGCACATCCACCTCGCAGGCCGATGGAATCAGGTCGTTGCTCATCATGCTCATGATGGTGCAGGGCACGACGCCGAAAAATTCCTCAAAGGAAGTCCAACACTGCACCGCGCTGATGGTGACATGAGTCTGCTTCATCCATCCGTCGATCACCGCTCCCAGCTTGGCCATCTTGAGCAGCGCTTCCTCCGAAATTCCAGCGGTCGTCACATAGCTTTTGATCGCGGCCAGCTTGGCTTGCGCGGCCTCGTCGGCGTCCTTCATGCGGTTGATGCGGCCGAAGATTTCAGACAGATCGATGGTCTCGATCGAGATGCCGCTGGTCTCGAAAAGCCGCTCCGAGTAGCGCACCGTGTTGAAGGCCGTGGGACGCGCGCCAATAGCGCCGATGCGCAGATTTTTCAGCCCCTTCACAATGCGGCAGACCGCGGAGAACCACTCCAGATCGGCTTTGAACTCCGGCGAATCCAGCGCCTCGGTGTGCAGCGTCGTAAGCGAGTAGGGAAGGCCGTACTGCATCAGGTTGTTGCATGCGCTCATCTTGCCGCAGAAGCTATCGCGGCGCGTCGCAATTGTCATTGCATCGGAGCGGTCGGGCGTGGCCTGCACCAGCACTGGAACCCGCAAGCCCGAGAGGCGAATGGCGTCCACAATGCCGCGCTCTTCGCCAAAGTTCGGCAGCGTGATGATGATGCCGTCAATCTCTTCCGCATGTTTTTTGAATAGCTCCGCGCAGCGCTGCGACTCGGCGTATGTTTCCACAGCGCCATGCCGCGACTCCTCGGGGCTCAACACCACGGCCCGCGCGCCGGCAGCCTGCAAAACCGAGATGATTTCATCGCGGCCCGACTTGGCCAGATGGCCTGGGAAAAATCCGCGGTTGCCGACGATTACTCCAAATGTCATTGCTCTTTGTGCAGTCATTTTTACTTGCTCCTAAATTGTTGCAAAGCTGGTTGTTGCAAAACTGGTTGTTGAAAACTGTTGTTGCCAACCTATTACTCGTTGCGGCCAGGGCGAAAGCGCGCGCCATAAAACACGCCAACCAAAAGCAGCAGCCCGCCCCACCAGACCGAGGCGTGGTAATTGGCCACGGCCATCGTCCCGGAACTCAACTCATAGATTCCGTAGCCCAGAATCAGCGCACCATAAATGGTGAGCAGAACACCGATGAAAAACCAAATGGAAATACCGGTCGAATGCATAAGTGCTCCTTACCAGAAATAGATGTTGAGGGCCAGGAAAACCACGACCGCGATCGCTGTCCAGAACCATTCGTTCTTGTAGAAGGGAACCGGCTCTTCGACGGGCAGAGGGGTTGCGCCGTAAACCACGCCGGCAAGCTCAGCCAGCGGTCGCGGCTTGGTGCAGAGGCTGACGATCACATTGACGCCGACCGATGTGCTGACCGACCAGAGCGCGCGATACATGTTCTCGGCCATGTCCTTGGCATCGGGCGATATGGCAACGAAGCGCAGCGCCGAGGGATCTGCCTTGACCCAGGCCCAGAGGCCGATGGAGGTGAGCGTTCCCATGAGCAGACCCCAGAATCCGCCCTGCCGGGTGGCGCGCTTCCAGAACATGCCCAGCAGCACTACGCCCAGCAGCGGCGAGATAAAGAAGCTGAAGAGCGCTTGAACATAATCCATAATGCCGGCGGCATTCATCACCAGGTACGCCGCGCCAATGGAGATGACCACGCCAACAATGGTCACGATGCGGCCCACAAGAACATAGTGCTCGTCCTTGGCATGTTTGACGATGTGCGGCTGGTAGATGTCGTAAGTGAAGATGGCGGTGAAGGCGCTCACGTTGCCGGCCATGCCGCTCATGAATCCGGCGATGAGCGCGGTGATGCCGAGGCCAAGCAAGCCGGGGCCCAGGTAACGCACCATCATCAGCGGAAGCACTTCGTTATAGCTGTGCAAGCCCGCGCCAGGGTGCGCGGCAACTACGTTTTCGCCCACCAGATGCATCAGGCTGCCATCGGCGTTGGTCAGAACCACCAGGCCCAGCAGGCCAGGAAGAATCACGATGAAGGGCACGGCCATCTTGAAGAACGAGCCGATCACCGGAGCCAGCCGCGCTGAACGCAGGGAGTTGGCGGCCAGTACGCGCTGCACCACAAGAAAATCCGTGGTCCAATAGCCAAAGCTGATCGCGAATCCCAGACCGAAGAGAATGCCCGTCCAGTGAATGCCCATCGGGTTATCGGCAAAGTGGCCCATGCTGCGCCACATGTGCGTGTAGTCGCCGGGAGCTGTTGCGCCAGTGGCTATGTTATGCGCCAGACGGGCTTTGAAGCCGTTCCATCCGCCAGTCTCGACAAGGCCCAGAATCGGCACCAGCAAGGCGCCGCCCCAGATCAGGACGAACTGAAGAACTTCATTGAAGATGGCCGAGCGCAGCCCGCCCAGGGCCACATACGCGGCCACGGCCAGTGAGCTGACAATGATGGAAAAGTTCAGATCCCAGCCCAGAACGATCTTCATCACTTCAGCCATCGCAAACATATTCACGCCGCTCATCAGCACGGTCATGAAGGCAAAAGAGACAGCCGCCACGGTGCTGGAACCCTGCCCGTAGCGCAGCTTCAGGTAGCCCGGCACCGAGTGCGTCTTGCACACGTAGTAAAACGGCATCATCACCATGCCCAGAAAGAGCATGGCGGGAATCGCGCCCACCCAATACCAGTGCGCCGCAAGAATGCCGTATTGATACGCCGAGCCAGCCCAGCCCATCAATTCAAGCGATCCAAGATTGGCTGAAACAAAGCTCAACCCGGCGATCCACGCCGTCATCTCGCGGCCTGCCATGAAGAATTCTTCACTGGTGT
>CAZDYU010000011.1:0-53493 GCA_964509755.1 uncultured Occallatibacter sp.
TACAAAGCCTTCGAGAATTGCCTCGCGATGAGTTTTTCCGCAGCCTGTAAAGCCCGTACCCTTCATCCAATTGAGTTTTTCCGCAGCCTGTACAGTCGGAGTTTGACAATTACAGAAGCAGCTCGCGGTTTGCGATTTTGTTTCTTCCAGCAAAAATGTCAGGACAACGAGCATGAGCACCGTCCCGACGGGACTCCGGGGAAATTTTAGCCAACTCCAACCCCGCGTTGAAACGCGGGGCTAATAAACCTTGCGCCTACGGCGCGGGCGACGAGGAGGTTGCCGGCATGGTGCGTTTCTACACAGGCCCCTTTGAGGAGCAACCAACCATGTATTCTCCGGCTTTGCCGGAGGATCCTTACTCGCTGAGGCGTTCTGCTCATGCGATTGCGGTGACTGCCATGGGGTCAACTGGTTGCGGCGCAGTTTTTCGTACAATGAAATGGAGAGGCCAATCCCCGTGAAGCGCAACTCCCTCGTCCTTTCCGCCGTGCTGTTCATCCTGGCCGCCTTTGCCTGGGCCGGATGGGCCAACTTCGAGTACCGCAAGCAGGCCGCCGAGCGCGTTCTGGCCGCTGCGCCCCAAGCCGAAGTCGCGCAGGAGGCCGCAACCGGCGAGCTGCAATACGTCTCTCCGCTCATCGGCAAGCCCGCGCCGCCGTTTGGCCTGGAAGACCTCAACGGCAAAAAAATCTCCTTGGCTGACTATAAAGGCCACGCGCTGGTTCTCAACTTCTGGGCCACCTGGTGCACTCCCTGCAAGATCGAAACTCCGTGGCTGATCGAGCTGCGCAACCAGTATGCAGCCCAGGGCGTTGAAGTGCTGGGCATCTCGGCGGACGACATCGACCGCGAAGACCCCGCAAGGCTCGCCGACGAGAAGCGCCAGATTGCCCGCTTTGTTCAGCAGTTGCAAATTCCATACCCGGTGCTGATTGATGGCGACTCCGTCAGCAAGCCCTATGGCGGCCTCGACGACCTGCCCACATCCTTCTATGTCAACCGCAGCGGAATCGTAGTCGCCGCGCAAGTTGGGCTTACCTCCAAAGACGAAATCGAGTCCAATATCAAGAAGGCGCTGGAGGGGAGCAAATGAGCGAGCCGGCGAGTCAGCGAGTCGGTAAGTCGGCCTTGCGGATTGCCGTGGCACTCGCGCTGCTGCTGGCTAGCTTTCAAACCCAGGCGCAAGCGCAGAGTCTTACTACCCGCTCCGCAACCAAGCCCGCCGTCACCTATCTTTTCCCCGAGCAGATCACCGTCCCCGCCGGCAAGCCCGCCACTGTCGAACTGCACTTCCGCATCTCTCCGGGCCTGCACATCAACTCGCACACGCCCAGCGACGAGGAGCTGATCCCGACCACGCTCAGCTTCCCCGCCTCCTCCGGAGTGCGCCTTGAGAACGCCGCTTACCCGCCCGGCACACAGTTCGCGCTGCCACTTGATCCCGCCACCAAGCTCAGCGTCTACAGCGGCGAGTTCATCATCCAAACACGCATCGTCGCCGCCGCCGGCAATCACCTGGTTGAAGCCAGCCTCCGCTACCAGGCCTGCGATAACAGCGCCTGTATGCCGCCCAAAACCATCACCGTCCCCATCGACGTTATCGGGAAGTGAAGGCAGGTTTTTCGCTGCATCCCATAACACTCCCGCAACCCGGTCCCAACTGATATGGTGTTCTGCGGGGGATTTCTCGAATGCAACTGGGATTCATGACACTCTGTGCGCTCACCATCGCGGGGCTTGCGGCAACACTACCCGCCCGCACTGACGCACAAACGCTGACGGTAAAGACCGAACAAGGCAAGGTTCACGGCAAGACCATCAACGATGGCAAGGTGAGGGCATTTCTCGGCCTGCCATACGCGGCTCCGCCCGTCGGCGGCCTGCGCTGGAAGGCCCCGCAGCCGCCCACCCCTTGGGCCGGCGAGCGCGATGCAACCCGCTTTGGCGCGCGCTGCATCCAGGGAATCAGCTATGCGGACATGACCTTTGAAGACAGCGGTCCCAGCGAAGATTGCCTCTTCCTCAACGTCTTTACACCCTCCAGCGCCAAGGCCGGAGGCAAGCTGCCTGTCATGTTCTGGATTCACGGCGGAGGCTTTGCCGCGGGCGCAAGCTCCGAGCCGCGCCATCATGGCGATTTTCTGCCCCTCCAGGGCGTCGTTCTAGTCACGATCAATTACCGGCTTAGCGTCTTCGGTTTTCTGGCCACGCCCGCCCTTGCCAAAGAGGCCAATGGCGCGGCAGGCAACTACGGCCTGCTCGACATGGTGGCCGCGCTGCAATGGGTCAAGGCCAACATCAAGAACTTCGGCGGCGATTCCGGCAACGTCACCATCTTCGGCGAGAGCGCGGGCTCGATGGCGGTCAGCGCGCTTGTCGCCTCGCCAGCGGCGCGCGGGCTCTTTCAAAAGGCTATCGGCCAGAGCGGTTCAGCCTTCCCCATCGGCCATCCGCAAGACACTGCGGAGATTCGCAACCAGAAAGACGCCGAGTGGGTCGCCTCGCTTGGCGTCAATTCGCTGGATGAGTTGCGCGCCCTTCCAGTCGAGAAGATGGTCGCGGCGATTCCCAAGAGGCAAGGCGGCTTCCCGGAGAGCATTGACGGCAATTTTCTCACCGAACCGGTGGAAGCCACCTACGCCGCCGGCCGTCAGGCGCACGTGCCGCTGCTGGCCGGATGGGTTCGCGACGAAAACAGCTCGCAAGCAATCGGCATGAATGTTGAAAAGTGGAAGGCATACGCCGCCGAGCACTTCAAGGACCGCGCCGCGCAGTTTCTTCAGCTTTACCCCGGCGATACCGACGAACAAGCCGTGCGCTCCTCAATCGACTTCACCAGCGACGACTTCATCGCCTTCAGCACCTGGAAGTGGGTCGAGGCGCATCGCGGCACCGGCCAGTCGCCGGTCTACCGCTATCACTTCGAACTCCCCGCGCTGCCCAGCAAATACCACTTCGGCACGTATGCCTTCCACTCCGATGACATTGAGTACGTCTTTGGCACCCTCGACACGCGCCCCGGCGAGACCGTCCGCCCCGAGGACCGCAAGCTGAGCGAGCAGATGATGAGCTACTGGACCAACTTCGCCAAGACCGGCGATCCCAATGGACCGGGCCTGCCCCAGTGGCCGCGGTACGACAAAGACGGCTTGCTGCTTCACCTGGATAGCACCATCACCGCCGGCCCGGACACGCTGCGCCCGCGCTATGAGTTTCTGCTGAAGGGAATGCCAACCTTGTGACCCAGGAGCAGTCCGACTTGCCGCGTCCAGTTGCATCCGAAAATGAACCAGCCGCATCTGTTGGGTGCCCATCCATTCCGCTCCTGAGCGCAGTCGAAGGATCTGCGTTTCTCAATCGCGGTATGGGTGGGATAGCGCGAACCTCAATCCGCGCCTTGTTTATGGTGGGTTGCCGCCCGAAATTTATCGAGAAAGGACCGACGCTCCATGAAGACGCTCTTCACAATCGCCGCAATTGCGCTCTGCGCCGCTGCCTTTGCCCAGCCCGCGCCGCAGGTGATTCCCCTCTGGGCCAACGGCGCTCCCGGCTTCGAGAGCCGCAAAGACATACCCGAGCAGGCCCAGGACTACTGGGTTCGCAACATCAACAATCCCTCCATTACGGTTTACCTGCCGCCCAAAGAGAAGGCCACCGGCGCGGCTGTAATCATTGCTCCCGGCGGAGGCTTTCGCGAGCTGGTCTTCACCGCCGAGGGCAAGCAGGCCGCCGAATTCCTGAACAGCATCGGCGTCGCCGCCTTCGCGCTGAAGTATCGCCTGCCAGAGGAGAAGGATTCTCCGTACTCGATGGACAATGTCCGCCAGGACGCCTTTCGCGCCATGCGCCTGGTGCGCAGCCGCGCCGCTGAGTGGCAGATCGACCCGCACCGCATCGGCATGTTGGGCTTTTCTGCCGGCGGCGCGGTCGTCGAGTTGATCGCCAATTCGCCGGGCGATGGCGACGCGGCCGCGGCCGATCCCATCGACCGCCTGAACGGCCGGCCCGACTTCCAGATGCTGGTCTATCCCGGCGGCCAAGTGCCTGAGAAGATTCCCGCCACCGCGCCCCCGGCTTTTCTGATCGTGGCCAATGACGACGATTGGGGATGCGACAAAATTGCCCTGGGCATCTTTGAGAAGCTGCGCGCCGTCAATGTGCCGGTCGAGGCCATCTTCCTGGCCAAGGGCCGCCACGCCTTCAACATGGGCGATCGCTCAACTCTGGTCACCGTCAAGACCTGGCCGCAGCGCATGGCCGATTGGCTGACCGACAGCGGTTTTCTCACTCCGCCCGCCGTACCGCGAGATGCTTCAAAGCAGTAGCGAACCTTGCGTATAAGGCCGGTGTATAAACCTAAAAACGGCAGCCGATCCAGCTTTGCATCGGCTATTTTCTTCAAAGTGAAACCGCTTGCAACGATTGAAGATTTCACTCTTTGGATAAGTTGCGGAGGCGTCGAAAATCGACAATCGAGAAGAAGCCGCACCATGGCAGTTCGCCGGGCCGAAGTTTTGCAGGGGCTAAACAAGCTGCGGAAAAAGGGGCTATTGGGGGGTGCAATTACGATTGAGCGTAGCAGGGGCTAAAGCCCAACATTGATATGATTGGCTTTATCGGCCCGACTGAAGTCGTGCCCTGGTTACAAAGCCTTCGAGAATTGCCTCCTGATGAGTTTTTCAGCAGCCTGTAAAGCCCAGTTTTTCTTGCAGGCTTTTACGGCCTGACTGAAGTCGTGCCCTGATTACCAAGCAACAAGTTTCAGAGGTTCCAAACCCCGATGCAAGCCACGAAGGATGGTATGCAACGGCCGCTTTTTGGATAAAATGAGCACGGCTCCGGATAACGTCGGCATCCTGGACGGCTTTTGCGTGGACCGCCCGGTCTACGCGGCACTCTTATCAATTCCGCACCGTCAGCGCCGGCCTTCCTTATTTTTCCCTGCCGCGGCCTTCTTCAGCGCCCGCTTGGCCGCGGCCTTGCGCCGCCGCACCTCTTCCTTCGAGTACATCGTCCCACGGCACTTTGCCGCCCCGCAGTTGCAGGTCGCCTCGTCGTCGCCGCCATCGTAGAGGCAATAGTCGTAGGTAATTTCATCGCCGGCGGCGATCTTCTTGATCGCCGTGATCCAGACCCGCCCGCGCACCTCGCTGGTCTCGCAGTTGGCGTCGCAGCTATGGTTGATGAACATCGCCGTGCAATGCCCATCGATCACCACCGAGCCGTTGCCGAGTCCAAAGAGATAGGTGATCGGCGAGGTCTCATAGGCGATGTCGGCCTCGGCCTTGCTGAGCTTGTGACCGGTATACTCGGCCACGCGGTCGCCTTTGCGGATCGGTGTGGTTGTATAGCAGCCGGCGGCGTGAATTGCAGAGGAGCGGATGATCAATGCCATGCGAATGTGCGATGCTTTCCTTGGGAGTTCTTTGATTCGCATCCTAACAGTGAACAGGCTTCAGTGAACAGAGGGCAGGGTCAGGCAGATCCCAGGAGTCAAGTAGATTCGGAGGGTGGCGGGGGATTTAACCTCGCATAGAGTCTGCAAAACGATCAGGGCTTCAACCCCGGAAAAGACCAATTGGCCTTGAGGAAAATGATGAAGGGGATTGTTACAGCAGCTCTCGGATGCACCATGTGCCTAGCCGCGGCCCAGCCCTTGCACGCTCAAACGCCCAGCCAGCAGCCTCCAGCGGCAGCGCCAGCCAACTCCAATCCCTTTCCCGAAGACACAAGTTCCGTTCCCATCATGCCCTCCAAGAACACGCCCGCGGCCTCGCCCGATTCCGTCTACACCCGAGAGCCAGTCGCCGAATCCCCGCTGCCCGGCGACGATCTTGATCCAGTCCGCAGCCCCGACGACCCAGCGCCCACCACCGCCAGCGCGCCAGATGCGGCCTCCAGTTCCAGCCTTGCCGGTTTGGAGCGCCTGCTGCCTCGCCCCGAAGACGACCAGCCCAGCAAGAAGCGGAAACTCGCCGTCAAGGAGCCCACCCACCAGGAGGCCTCCTCCAAAGACATTGAAGTCGGAACTTACTATCTCCAGACCAAAGACTGGCGTGGCGCTCTTTCCCGCTTCGAGTCAGCGCTGATTCTTGACCCGGAGAATCCCGACGTCTACTGGGGCCTGGCCGAGGCCAATCGCCATCTGGGCAATCTGGCCGACGCCCGCGCCAACTACGAGAAAGTTGCCGAGTACGATCCCGACAGCCACCACGGCAAAGATGCCGCCAAAGCCTTGAAGACCCCCGATATAGCCAACGGCAAGAACCCCGCGCCCAACCCCACCGCCCAATCAGAGACGCCGCAGTAAGTATCTACCGGCAAAGCTGGAAGACTTGCGGTTGTTTGGGAATATCACCGATGGTTTAAGGAAACCACGAAAACACCCCTACAGGAACAGTGAAAACGCTCTTGCCCCACTGTTCCCTGTCTTACGTAATATCCTCGGTGTCGAAGATCAGCCCGCCGCGTTTCTTGGGTACGCCATGCACCGAGCTGAGCAGGTCTTCCACAACATCTTCCAACTGCCGCTGGCTTTCAATCACAGCGCTCATGCTCTTCAACTCCTCGGGCTCGATGACGCGCTCGACCAGCACGACGGCGTGGCACTGCGCGGTGTGGTCCAGATTCAGACCTTCCGGAGTTTTGGCTTTGATGCTTACCTGGTCGATGCCCAGGCTCAGCAACTCGGCAACGCGAGCCCGCATCGCGCCGCTGATGGGGGCGATCTTCGGCGCGGCCAGAATCAGCGTGGCGTCGATGTTGACAATGCGGTAGCCGGCGCGCTGCAGCGTCTCCAACGCCAGGTTGAGAAAGATCGCCGAGTCGGCGTCCTTCCATTGCGGATCGCCCGGCGGGAAAAACGTGCCAATGTCGCCAGCCGCAATCGCGCCCAGCAGAGCGTCGGTAATGGCGTGCAGCAGCACGTCGCCGTCCGAGTGGCCGGCCAGACCCTCGGGGTGGTCCAGCGTCAGCCCGCCGATGCGCAGCGGCACACCCGGCGCGAAAGCGTGCGAATCATAGCCAAATCCGATACGAGTTTCCATGGTTACCGTGCCTGTTCTTTAGACCAATCGGCGGTGATTTCGATTTTGTACAACGTCCTCAGCGGTTGCGCTGGCGCAGATAAAACTCGGCCAGCTCCAAATCGCCCGGCTGGGTAATCTTCAGATTAACCTGAGAGCCATGCACCACGGCCACCGGCAGCCCGGCGCGCTCCACCAGCGAAGCCTCGTCGGTGCCCACGAATCCGTCGGCCTGCGCCTCGGCAAAGGCCTGCTGAAGCAGCCCGTAGCGGAAGCCCTGGGGCGTCTGCGCCAGCACCACAAACTCGCGCGGAATCGTCGAGGTAATCAGCGCCCCGTGCGCCGTCCGCTCCACCTGCTTGATGGTGTCTACAGCCGGCATTCCAACAATCGCAGCGCCGTGCTGAATCACCGCGTCGATGGTGCGGTCGATCGTCGCCGCATCAATCAGCGGGCGCACCGCGTCATGCACCAGAACAATATCGTCCGGCTCGGCGGCCAGCGCGGCCAGCGCGTGCGAGACGGATTCCTGGCGATTGGCGCCGCCTTCAACCACGCGAACCTTGCCGGCAAAGCCGTACTCGGCAATCTGCGCCTGCACGCGCTCCATCTCAGGCTTGCGCACAGCTACGCAGATGGCCGTCACCCGCGCCACGGAGGCAAAGGCGCGCAGCGAGTGAATCAGAATCGGAACGCCATCAAGCGCCAAAAACTGTTTAGGAGGAATCCCCAACGACGCGTCTTTGTCGCCGGAGTGCTTGGTCTGAGGGCCGGCCATTCTGGTTCCGAGCCCCGCCGCTGGAAGGATCGCAAATACCTGCATATCGGGTGGAGTATACATCGGCGGCATGGGCCTTGCAGCAGAGTTTTGTGTGAAAGATGCGTTGATGTTCCTGATTCTCCACCCCCGGAGCCAGAAATCCGGCCTGCGCCGTATTATTTTGGAATGCGCCCCAAGCTGCCGCCGACGCTGCCGCTCGATACATCGCTCCTGAAGCCGGGCCTGCGCCTGGCCGTTGGCCTCTCCGGCGGCGCGGACTCCGTGGCTCTGCTGCGCGCTCTAGCCGAGCGGGGCAGGGAACTCGGCCTGGTTCTGCACGCCGCCCATCTTCACCACGGCCTGCGCGGCGAGGAGGCTGACGGCGACCTGGCCTTTGCCCGCGCTCTGGCCGCCGAACTCGCGCTGCCATTCCATGAAGCGCGCGTCGATGCCGGAGCCTCCGCCAAAGCAAACGGCCAATCAATCGAAGAGGCAGCACGCTGCCTGCGCTATGCCTGGTTCCGGCAACTGATGGCCTCGGGCGAGGTAGACGCAGTGGCCACGGCCCACACCCGCGACGACCAGGCCGAGACCGTTCTGGCCAAATTCCTGCGCGGCGCATGGACCGAGGGCCTCAGCGGCATCTATCCCGCCGTCGAATTTCCAGAAGGCCGCATTCTCCGTCCCATCCTCAACGCAACACGGGCCGAGGTCGAGACCTATCTTGCCGCCCTCGGCCAAAGCTGGCGCGAAGACTCCTCCAACCGTCACCTCACCTTCACCCGCAACCGCATCCGCCATGAGCTGCTGCCGCTTCTGGAGGGCTGGAATCCCCGGCTCCGCGAGCACCTTGCGCAGATGGCCGCCCTGGCCCGCGATGAGGAGGCATGGTGGCAGGCCGAAGTGGCTCGCTTGGCCTCTCAAGTCTTGCTGCCTGGCCGGGCGGTTCGAGGCGGTGGGCGAGCCTCCGGCGATGGCCTGGCTCTGGATGCGCTCCGTCTGGCCGAGCTGGTCCCGGCTCTTCAGCGCCGGCTCCTGCGTCACGCAGCAGAGCAGTTGGGCACGCCCATCGATTTCTCCGCGACCGAGGCCTTGCGCTCGCTCGCCCTCACCGGCCATGCCGGCCAGAAGCTCGAATTGGCCCAAGGCCTCCGGGCCGAAAGAACTCCGCGCGAACTGCGCCTGACAATCTCCGCACAAAGCTCCTCAGAGCCCGCGCCCGAATATACTGTGACCCTTCCCGGCGAGATCGCCGCTCCCGCATTTTCGCTCCGGCTGCAAATCGAGCTCACCGAACAAGCTGCCCCCGCGCAACCCCAAACCGCCACGCTACGCAACTGGCGTCCGGGCGACCGCGTCCGCCTGCGCCACTCCTCCGGCCCGCGCAAGGTCAAGGAGGTGCTGGAGCGGATGAAAGTGACTGGGTCAAGCCGCGGCCTCTGGCCGGTTCTTGAACTCGGCGGGCAGATTGTCTGGATGCGCGGCGTAGATGTTGAGCCAGCGCCGGGAGTTCACATCGAGGCCGCAAGCATCGATGCCGCAAACATCGAGGCCGCAAGCCTGGTTTAGTCGGCTTTTTGAAAGAGCACGACTTCAGTCGGGCCGCAAGTGCCACAAAATAAAAGCTGGGCTTCAGCCCCAGTAAACCTATCGAAAAACTATGTTTTGAAGGGTACGGGCTTCAGCCCGTACGTTAAGGGCCGATTATTGATTTTAGGCTTTAGCCGCCGAGGGAATGCAACTGCCGAAAAAGCATCCCTCAGGGGCTAAAGCCCACAACCATTTCTGCCTTTGTTGTACGGGCTGAAGCCCGTACCCTTCACCCGAAACCGAGTTATTGAACAGATTCTGAGGGAAGTTGTTTCAACATTCAATTCGTTCGGATCTTTCTTCAACCTGCGCAATCTCCACCTCGGCCCCGGCCTTCCAATCGCACCAATTTTATCTCCCAAAGAGTACAATCATTAAGACTGCTCTCTTTGAGCGGCAGAGGTGTTGTGTCTGTCGTCAACGCCTCGTGTATTTTATGTGACTTTGAATGCTGTACCGGCGTCTAAGGTGATATGCAGCCGGTGCTGGAAAGCCGCTGCGTAGCTTCTCCAACGCCGAAAGAGAGGAATTCTGGTGAATTCGACCGTCAAATCGATCATGGTCTGGGCTTGTATTCTTGCCTTCGTCCTGGTTCTCATTAGCTGGGTTCAGAAGGGCGCGGGCGCGGCCAAAGACACGGAGATCTCCTATTCCGAGCTCTACAACAAGGTGAAGGCGGGGCTGGTGCTCGACGCCGAAGTCCAGGGCGGCGAGCTGCACGGCCATCTCAAGGCCAACCCCAAGGAGCAGTTCCACACCCACGTCGGCGACCACTTCGATCCTCTCGAGGCTGCCTTTCTGGCCTCCGATGCCCACTTCTCCAAGAAGGCCGAGCAGAGCAACTTTCCGCTGCAACTGCTCATCAATCTCGGTCCCTTTGTGCTGCTGATTGGCATCTGGTTCTTCTTCATGCGCCAGATGCAGTCGGGCGGCAACAAGGCGCTGTCGTTTGGCAAGAGCCGCGCGCGCCTGCTCAGTATGCAGCAGAAAAAGATCACCTTCAAGGATGTGGCCGGCGTAGACGAGGCCAAGGAAGAGTTGAAGGAGATCATCGAATACCTGCGCGAGCCGGCCAAGTTTCAAAAGCTCGGCGGCCGCATTCCCAAGGGCGTGCTGCTGGTTGGACCTCCGGGAACCGGCAAGACGCTGCTGGCCCGTGCTGTAGCCGGCGAAGCCAATGTGCCCTTTTTCTCGATCTCTGGCTCCGACTTTGTCGAGATGTTTGTCGGCGTTGGCGCTAGCCGCGTCCGCGACCTCTTTGAGCAGGGCAAGAAGAACGCGCCCTGCATCATCTTCATCGACGAAATCGACGCCGTGGGCCGCCATCGTGGCGCGGGCCTGGGCGGCGGGCACGATGAGCGCGAGCAAACCCTGAATCAGCTTCTCGTCGAAATGGACGGCTTTGAATCCAATGACGGCGTCATTCTGGTGGCCGCTACCAACCGTCCGGATGTTCTCGATCCCGCCCTGCTGCGTCCCGGCCGCTTTGATCGCCGCGTTGTGGTGGGCCTGCCCGACGTGCGCGGCCGCGAAGAGATTCTCCGCGTTCATGTGAAGAAGGTTCCCGTCTCCGACGACACCAACCTCAACGTCCTCGCCCGCGGAACGCCCGGCTTCAGCGGCGCCGATCTGGCCAATATGGTCAATGAGGCCGCCCTCAGCGCCGCGCGGCAGAATCGCAAGCAGGTCGTCATGTACGACTTCGAGGTAGCCAAGGACAAGGTGCTGATGGGCGCCGAGCGCAAGTCCATGCTGCTCACCGACGAAGAGAAGCGCGTCACGGCTTATCATGAGGCCGGCCATGCGCTGGTCTCCTTCAAGCGCGAGCACTCCGACCCCATCCACAAGGTCACCATCATTCCTCGCGGAATGGCGCTGGGCGTCACCATCTTTCTGCCCGGCGACCGGCACAATTACACGCGCGAATATCTTGAGGCCAATCTCGCCATCTCCTACGGCGGGCGCGTCGCCGAAGAGATCTTCCTGCACCAGATGTCCACCGGCGCGGGCAGCGACATTGAAAGCGCCACGGATCTGGCCCGCCGCATGGTCTGCGAGTACGGCATGAGCCGCCTCGGTCCGCTCACCTTCGGCAAAAAAGAGGAGCAGATCTTCCTGGGCCGCGAGATTGCGCAGCACCGCGACTTCAGCGAGGAAACAGCGCGCCAGATCGATCTTGAAGTCCGTCGCCTGATCGACGAGGCTTATCAGTCGGCGCACTCCATCGTCGAGGCCAACTCGGACGCCATGCATCGCATCGCGGCGGCCCTGCTGGAGCGAGAAACCATCGACGCTGAAGAAGTCAGGATGCTTATCGAAGGCTTGGAACTGCCTCCGTTGCGCTCCGTTCTTGCTTCACCCTCCGACAAGGGCGGCGACGACGTGCAGCAGGTTCTCAAGCCCGAAACCCGCAGCGGACCCAGCTTCCCGGAAGGCTCGCCTTCACCTGCATAGCCACCTGCGAGGCATGAAACCGTAAAGCGTGGACCTCCCGGTCCACGCTTATTTAGAGCATTTTCAGGGTTGCTGTAAGGTCGGTTTCGTGGTATCCCACCCATTTCACAAAGAACGTGAATTGGATGGGGCACGGAGCTTCCTTACTCTATCGGTGCTAGCTCTTGACTGCATAAGCAGGCGCCGGTCAGCGCCTGCTCGAACGACAACCAATCCATGACACGACCGATACAGGGCTCCCAAGCCGCGATTACAAAGCCGGGTAAAAGCTCTCGATCCAGCCTTGAAGAAGGGCAGGGAAGCAGCCCAGCACGACGACCGCCGTGGCAATCAGTAGCAGAACCGCCATGGTGACCGGGTGCGTCTTGATTGGCGACTCATCGATCGCCGGCATCACGTAGGCCCGCTTCAGCACTTGCAGATAGTAGTAGAGCGAGACGGCGCTGAAGCCGACGGCCAGAGCGACCAGCGTAAAAGGGACCGGCCCGGCCGAGATGCCTAGCACGGCGGCAAAGAGATTGAACTTGGCCCAGAATCCGACGAGGGGCGGGATGCCGGCGAGCGAGAGGAAGAGCACCAACAGCACCGCCGCCAACAGCGGATTGCGCTTGTGCAGGCCGAGAAACGAGTCGAGGCGGTCACTGCCCGTAGCGCGCTTGACCACACCAACCACGCCGAATGCGCCGATGACCGTTAGACCGTAAGTGAGGATGTAGTAGAGGACCGCGTTGGCGCTGCGCTGCGCAGGACCGACTGTACTCAAAAAGAATTGAAATGAACTTCCCTGTCCCGCATAGGCGCGTTGCGTGGCAATGCCAAGCAGGATATAACCCGCATGAGCAATGGCTGAATAGGCCAGCAGCCGGCGCACACTCACTTGCACCAGCGCCGCTAAATTGCCAACAATCATGGAGGCCGCGGCAACCACCAGAAGTATCGAAGCGAGTGAGTGCCATGCTGAATAGTACTGGCGCAGATAATTCTCGACGGCACTTCTCGCGCTTGAGCCATACAAAGTCGGCATCAGCAGATTTCCGCTGACGGTTAAAAGCAACGCAAAGCTGGCGACTTTGGAGACCGATGCAATAAATGCCGCCGCTGAGGCTGGCGCGCCCTCATAGGTATCCGGCGCCCAGAGATGAAAGGGCACCACCGCGATCTTGAAACCCAGACCGGCGACGATAAGAATCCACGCAATATAAAAGAGCGGACTTGTTCCCGACTGGGCAATGTTGTATTGAATCCAATATAGATTCGTGCTGCCGCTCAAACCGTAAAGATAGCTGAAGCCGAAGAGCAGAAACGCTGCCGACATGCCGCCAAACAAGTAATACTTAAGAGCGGCTTCCGCGCTCTTTCCCGATCTTTTGGAGAAGGCCGTCAAGACGTAGAGGCCGAGACTGAGCAACTCCAATCCGACGAAGATCACCAGCAAATCACGGGCGCTGGCGATGAGCAAGCCGCCGGATGCGGCCATCAGCACGACGGCTACATACTCGCCGGCGTGGCGGGTAAAAACCGTGCCGATGAACAGCAGAAGCGTCAGCGCCGTTAATACCAGGATTCCAATTTGCGCAATCGCCGCGCCGCCGCCATTGGCCAAAACCAGAGCTTCGTCTACATACAATCCGAATCCCGTTTGCAGGCCGATGGTCCAGATCGCCGCGCCGCAGCCTGCCACGCCAAGCAGCGCCGCTACAGTCACGCGCACGTTGAGCGCGGCCTTGCGCAGGAAGCCCAGATCGACGATCAGCACTACAAGCGCCGCGACTTCCAGCATGGTTTCGGGTAGCGTTACGCGGAAGAGATCTGCATAGTTCATTGCACGCCTCCCGCTAGCAGCGCCTTCACGGCCGGCTCGATGGTATCGAGAAGAATGCGCGGCCAGAGGCCAATCGCCAAACTCGCCCCCGCCAGAAGCGCGACGCCGGTCACCTCAGGCCAGGTGATCGGGGCCAGCTTGTGCCCGTGCTCTTCTTCGAGCACGTGCGCGCTGGGCAGCAGATCGCTGAAGAAGGCCTTTTGCAAGGCGCGCCAGGTATAAGCCACGCCGACGACAATGCCGACGCCGGCGACCAGCGCCCACCAAGGCTTGGCGATCCAGGCACCGACCAGCACCTGCATCTCTGCCCAAAATCCAGAAAAGCCCGGCATTCCAATCGAGGCCAGCCCGGCAATCACGAAGGCCCAAGCGGCAAAGGGCAAGCGCCGCGAGAGATGCATCTGTTCCAACTCCGCCAACTGCCGCGTGTGGGTGCGGTCATAGACGATGCGGCCCACAATCGCGAAGAGCAGCCCGGCGATAATGCCGTGCGAGAACATTTGCAGCACAGCGCCGGTCATGCCGATCTGGTTGAGCGTCATCAGCCCCAGCAGCACAAAGCCCATGTGGCTGACGCTGGAATATCCAATCACGAATTTGAAGTCGGTCTGCGCCAGAGCCACCAGCGCGCCGTAGACGATGCCGATGACGGCGAGCAGCGCAAAGACATCGCGCCAGGAGCCGATGCCGAGGAACGAAAATCCCCACGGGGCAAGGCCCAGCGGGAAGAGCGCAATGCCCACGCGCAGGCAGCCGTATGCGCCGAGCTTCATCACCACGCCGGCCAGCAGCATGGAGGCAGCCGTAGGCGCGGCGACGTGTCCGGTGGGCGCCCAGGTGTGAAAGGGCCACATGCCGGCCAGAATCGCAAAGCCGGTGAAGACCAGCGGAAAGCACCACATTTGGAAGCTCGCGGGAAGGCCCGCGTGAGCCAGCGCGTCCAGCGTTGTGGAGTGGCTGCCCGCCGCCGTGTAGGCCGCAAGCAGGCCGACGAGCACCATCGCCGAGCCCGCGAAGGAGTAGAGCGCCAGCTTCATGGCCGCATACTCGCGCCGCGTGGAACCCCAGATGGCGATCAGAAAATACTTGGGGACGATTGCGATTTCATAGAAGACAAAAAGCAGGAACAAATCGAAGCTGAGAAAGACTCCGTAGACTCCGCCAATCAGCGCCAGAAAAAATGCGAAAAAATCTTTTGTCTGTTTGTCTATATTCCAACTGAAGAGCACGCCGGCGACCGCGGCAAGGCCCGTAAGCAAGACCAGCACGCGGCTGATGCCGTCGGCTGCCAACAGGAAATGAATTCCCATCGACGGCACCCAGGTCACGTCAACAAAGGTCATGCGTCCCTGACCCATGCCGGCCACAAAGCCCGCCACGCCCAACGCCAGCCCGGCCGCGGCGACGGCCAGCGCCAGCCAGCGCGCCAGCCCGGGCCGCCCCTTGGGCAAGAGCGCCGAGAGCAGCGCTCCGGCAAACGAAATGTAGATCGTAAATGCCATAAGCGACACCGAGCTCAAATGAAATATCGACAACATTAAAATCTCCAGTGAGCCAAAAGGTTCACCACCGTGGGGTTCACATTATCCACAATCAACGAAGGCAAAAACCCCACCAGCAGCATCAGCCCAATCACCGGCGCGAGCGCCAGCCGTTCGCCGTGATGCAAGTCTGGAAAGCCGGCGCAGTGCTCCGGCAGCGGCCCGGTAAAGACCTTCTGAATCACGGTGAGAATCACGGCCGCTGTGACCAGCAGCCCGAGAACGGAAACCGTTGCCGCAACCCAAGCCAGCGAAAAGACGCCGCGGAAGATCAGGAACTCGCCGACAAAACCGTTAAGCCCCGGCAGGCCAAGAGATGAAAAAAGCGCAATGCCCATAAGCCCGGCCAGCACCGGCGCGGGTTTGCGCAGTCCGCCGAACTGGTCGATGCCGCGATGTCCGCCGGTGCGCTGCTGAATCATCGCCACAAACCAGAAGAGCGCGGCGGCAGTAATGCCGTGGTTGAACATTTGCAGGATCACGCCGTTGAGCGCGATGGCTTGGCTGGTCTGCGCCCCTGCTCCAGCCGCCGGAACCGCCAGCGCAAAGATTGCGAGCAAACAATAGCCCAGGTGATTCACAGACGAGTAGGCAAAGATGCGCTTCAGATCCTTCTGCGCCGCGGCGGCCCATGCGCCCATCACGACCGTGGCCACGGCCAGCACTAGAAGCGGCGTGCGCATTTGAGAGATTTGAGGGCCAAAGAGCGGCAGAGCGATACGCAGCAGCCCGTAGAGGCCCATCTTCGACATCGCGCCGGTCAGAAGCATCGTCACCGGCGAAGGGGCTTCGGCGTAAGCCGCAGGCAGCCAGGTGTGGAAGGGAATCATCGGGACCTTCACCGCAAAGCCCGCAAGTACGCCAATCGCCAGCCAGAACGTCACCGGACCCAGATGCGCCGTGATCATCTGCTCCAACTCGCCGGTTGAGGCAAGCAATGTGAGGTGCGGAAAATCCATGCTTCCGGTGGCGACAAAGACGGCCAGGAACGCGACCAGCAGAGCCACCGAACCGGCCATGGTGTAGACGAAGAACTGCGTCGCCGCCGGCCCCCTTCGCGCCCCACCCCACAGCTTGATGAGGAAGAAAGCGGGAATCAGGCTCAGCTCCCAGAACAAGAACCAGTGAAAGAAATTGAGCGCCGTGAAGGAGCCGATGAGTCCGGCTTCAAGCGTCAGCACCAAGGCAAAATAAAGCCCCGGCTGGTGGTGCACGCGCGCGGCCGCATCGACGGACATCAGCGTGACGATAGCCGAGAGCAGCAGCATCAGCGCGCTCAGGCCGTCCACGCCGAGGTGATACTCGATGCCCAGCGACGGCGCCCACGCGTGAAGCTCGATCAATCCGTAGCCGCCGATCACGGACCCTCGACTCCACGCCGTCCAAACCACCAGAGCCAGAGCCAGCGTGAGCAGCGTCGCGAGCAGGGCCACTTCACGCGCGCGCTTGCCCGAGACAAGCGCAACGGCCGCACCAAGCAGGGGCAGCGCGGTCAGCAGCGAGAGTAAAGGAAATTCATTCATGGCCGGCTGCTCCAAATCAGAATTGCGGCCAGCACCACCACGGCCAGCGCCAGAATTCTCAGGTAAGTTTGCACGCGGCCCGTCTGCACGCGCGAGAGCAGGCCGCCGCCTGCGCTCAATTCATCGCAGCCTTTGTCGAAGCCGCCGTCCACCACATTCGTGTCGAGAAAGCGATTCAACCGCGCCCACAAAGCGAAGACGCCCGCAACCCCAGCCACCGCGCCGCCCCAGACTCTGCGGTCCAGCCAATCGGCGACGCGCGCCCACCAGAGGTAGAATGCAATCACCGTCGATCCGTAAAATTCATCCACATAAAGGCGGTCGCGCAGCGCGGCCCACACTGGCGGCGCTGCCTGCTCCAGCGCGTCCGGCTCCTCCGGCTTGGGTGAACGATCGCCGTATATCTTCCAACTCAGCCAAAGGCCAAAGAGTACGACCACAGTCGAAGTCGCCATGATTGTCAGCAGCCCCGGCTCGGTCAAAACATGTGGATTGAAACTCGCCGCGCGGCCATCCAGAAAGGCGCGGAACCATGGCCATGCGGGCGTTCCAATCAACCCCAGAGCCATCGCGAAGAAGGCTAGAATCGAAAGCGGCACGGTCATCACCTTGGGGCTTTCGTGTGCGGGAGTCTTGCCCCTCCAGTAGCCGAAAAACACATACGCCACCTGCCGCGTCATGTAAAAGGCCGTCAGCAGCGCGCCAAAAACCAGCATGTAAAACGGTGTCTTGGCCACGCTCCAATGCTGCGCCGCTTCCAGGATTCCGTCCTTGCTCCAAAAGCCGGAGAAGAGCAGCGGAAAGCCGCAGAGGGCCAGCATTCCTATCGCATAAGTCAGAAATGTCAGCGGCATATCGGACTTCAACCCGCCCATCTTGCGAATGTCCTGCTCCTCGTGGCAGCCGTGAATCACCGAGCCCGCGCCGAGGAAGAGCAGCGCCTTGAAGAAGGCATGCGTGATCAGATGAAAGATTCCCACCGCAACGCCGCCCATGCCCAGCCCGGCCATCATATAGCCCAGTTGCGAAACGGTGGAGTAAGCCAGAATGCGCTTGATGTCGTTCTGCGCCACGGCGATCAGCGCGGCAAAGACGGCGGTAAACGCGCCCACCCATGTAACTGTTGTAAGCGCTGTAGTCGTTCCGCCAGCCAGCGCCCCGGCGTGCATCAGCGGATAAACGCGAGCTATCAGGTACACGCCCGCAGCCACCATCGTCGCCGCGTGAATCAGCGCCGAAACCGGCGTTGGGCCTTCCATCGCATCCGGCAGCCAGACGTGCAGCGGGAACTGTCCGCTCTTGCCCGCCGCTCCGGCAAAGATCAGCAGGCCAATCGCGCCCGCCGCGGATAGGCCCAGCGCCGCAGGCTGAGAAAGCAAGGCTGCCAGCGAGTTTGACTCGATGGAACCCGCGCCGTTGTTATAGAAAAGCAGTGTGCCGGATTGCGCGAAGAGCCATACAATGCCGAGCAAAAAGAAAACATCGCCAACGCGCGTGGTAAGAAAAGCCTTTTTTGCAGCGGCGGCGGCAGCAGGCTTCTGGTACCAGAATCCAATCAGCAAATACGAGGTGAGCCCGACCAACTCCCAGCACATGAAGAGCAGCAGCAGACTGTTGGCAATTACCACGCCCAGCATGGCTCCGGCAAAGAGCGACAGGAAGCAGAAGAAGCGCGTGAAGTTCTCATCGTGCTTCATGTAGCCGAGTGAGTAAATGAAGATCAGCAAGCCGACAAAGCTCACCATTACCAGCATCGCGGCGGAGAGCGGATCGAGCACCCAGCCCAGATCTACATTCGTAGCGCCCACTTGAATCCATGTGAAGTTGAGCACTTCGCGTGCGGCGATCCCTTGCATCCATTCACTAACCACATGGACGAACGCGAAGATCGAAAGCAGCAGCGAAAGACTCATTGCTCCAACAGCCAGAGTTGCCGAAACTCCGCGCCTGGACTGCTTGAGCAGCGCGGCCAAGCCCGCGGCCACAATCGGCAGAGCGGGAATCAGCCATAGCATCTCCGTGATGGGAGAAGCCGCGGCCTGCGGGGCGAATGAAATTGTCTCCTGCATCAACCGCTCACCCCTTCATCCTGTTCATTGCATCCAGGTCCGTTGTCTTGGCGTGGCGATGAATCTGGATCACCAGACCCAACCCCACGGCAGCTTCAGCCGCCGCAACCGCGATAGAAAAAATCGCAAACATCATCCCCGTCAGCAACTCCGGATGCGGCCCGTAGCGCCAGAAGGCGATCAGATTCAGATTGGCCGCATTCAGCATCAGCTCAATTCCGATCAAGACAAGAATCGCATTGCGCCGCGTCAGCGCGCCGGCCAGGCCGATGGAAAACAAGAGCGCGGCAACGAGAAGATAACCGGAAAGCGGCGTCATCGCTTCTCCTCTTTCTCATGGATGGCTATGATTACCGCGCCAATCATGGCCGCTGTCAGCAGAACGGCGATAATCTCCAACGGCAAAACGTAACGGCCAACCAAAGCCTGGCCAATCTGCTGGACAGTCACGACAGGCGCGGGCGCGGCCTTGGGCAGCATCGGCGCGGTTTGCAGCACCGCCCAGCCCAGCACGGCAAAAACCGCCGCCGCAATCATCAAGCCAACCGGCCATAATTTGCTGAAGACTCCACCCGTAGGCGTCTCCGAGCCTTTGGTGAGCAGAATCGCAAAGACTACCAGAATCGCCACCGCGCCGATATAAACCAGAATCTGCGCAAAGCCGGCAAACTGCGCGTCAAGTTCCAGAAACAGCAGCGCCAGGCCGGCAAAGGCCACCGTGAGCGCGAGGGCGCAGTGCACCGTGTTCTTCAGCAGAATGGCCGCCAGGCCGCCGGCCACGGTGAGCGCCGCAAGGATGTAAAAGACAAAGCTCATCGGCTGTTCCTTTCAATTTGAGACTGAGCGAGGGACGCAACTTTTTGCCCCCATTTGTCGGTCTCAGTTCCGCAGACTTCACATGTGCCACCACCCCATAGGATTTGACTTAGTGATTGTGGTATTCGAACTTTTGGGGACGGCGTTTTACAATGCGGACAGAAAACTGCATCAAGATTTACACCCCATCTGTTTTTTACAATAGTTCCGTGAATAACCAGCACTACTCCGATGGCCAGTACGCAAAAAATCATTACTATTGTGATCATCGCAGTTATTTCTCCTCAGAGTGCGGGTCAATCACGCTCGAATTTTTGGTCTATTACCTCAACTCATCATGTTCTCAATAATTTCAGAAGCTCATTCAGCATAGCGATACCTCCTCGGCCCGATCTTGCCTCTGCGCAGCCCGCCCAGGCCCAGGCCCACGTAGGCCGCAATCAGAATCGCCGAGCAAACCACCCAGCGCAGCCAGCCATCGCCCATAAATCGCCAGGCCCCGGCAACAAAGAGATTCAGCAGGCACATCGGCAGCACAAACTTCCAGGCAAAGTTCATCAACTGATCTTGCCTCAGCCTCGGCAGCGTTCCGCGCAGCCAGATAAAAACAAAGATCGACAGCATCAGTTTGGAGAAGAACCAGATCCACGAGGGAACCCAGGTGAGAAAGGAAAACGGCGCCGTCCATCCGCCCAGAAAGAGCGTCGCGCCCAGCCCGGAGATGGAGAACATCGCCAGATACTCGCCCAGAAAAAAGAGCGCAAATTTGAAGCCCGAGTATTCCGTGTGATAGCCGGCCACCAGCTCCGACTCGCCCTCCGGCAGATCGAAGGGCGAGCGATTGGTCTCCGCCGTGGTCGCGATCGCATACATCAAAAACCCCGCAAAGCCCCACGGCGTAAATATGTACCAATGCGGCAGGCCGTGGCTGTAATGGTTCTGCGCGGCCACAATCTTGGTCAGTGAAAGCGAGCCGGAGATCATCACCACCGTCACGCTTGAAAGCAGCAGCGGGACTTCATAACTGATCATCTGGGCCACGGCGCGCATGGCGCCGAGCAGCGAATATTTGTTGCGGCTCGACCAGCCGGCCATGAAGACGGCCAGCTCCGTCGAGGTGCCCATGGCGAAGTAAAACAACAAGCCGCTGTCCATCTCGACCAGCGTCATGTTGCGGCCCATTGGCAGCACGGCAAAGCCCATGAAGACCGTCAGCACCAGCAAGACCGGGGCCAGAAAATGCACCGCCGTGTCGGCTCTCAGCGGAACAATATCTTCCTTGGTCAGCGATTTGATGCCGTCCGCGATGGGCTGAAAGAAGCCAAACGGACCCACGCGATTCGGCCCCAGCCGATTCTGAATCCTGCCCAGCCCCTTGCGCTCAAAGACCGTGGTCAGCGCAAAGAGAGCCGGAAAGAGGCCGACAATCACCGCCACGCTGAGCAGCACGCCAGCCGCCGCCTGCCAGCCCGCGGGCAAAAAGCTCACCAGCCATTGGCGCAGCAGAACGAAGATCTGGTCCAGAGTATTCATGAGCTAGACGCCTCCTTCCACTGGCCGCGCCGGAACTTCCGCGCCTCGCACCGCCGCCGCAATGGCGCCAGCCGTCGCCTTGGTTTCGGATTTGATTTTGGCTTCAGCCAGCCGCGCATCGACGGCCGCGGCTTCTGTGGGATGAATCTTGTGGTAATACTCATTCGGCTTGGCCAGTTGCTCGCGGTTCAGCAGCAGAGCGCCAAAGCGATCCGTCGTGCTCAGCTCGAATACCGTATTCATTTTGATCGCTTCAAAGGGGCAGACCTCGACGCAGATCTGGCAGCTCATGCAGACGGAAATATCGATGTCGAAGCGCGCCGGATAATACTGCGCCTTGCCCAGGTAATCCAGCTTTTTGTCCCTGGATTTCTCGATATAAATGCACTTTGGCGGGCATTCTTTTTCGCAAATCTGGCAGGCCACGCAGCGCATCCCAGCCTCCCACTCCGGCCCGCCGCCGTCGCGGTTCTCCTGGTCGAAAACCAGAAAGGGAAAGACGCGCGCCGCCTCAAACGGGGCGATCCGCTGCTCCGGATATTCGACCGTCGTCAGCCGTTCGGCACTGAAGTAGCTCGCGAAGAAATTCCTCGCCGTCTCCGCCAGTCCCTTGATGATGCCTTCGCCCAGCAAGAAAACCTCCAAACAGTCGTCAGTCTTCAGTTATCAGTCATTGGTGTAAGCGGGCAACTGATAACTGACCACTGACCACTGACAACTGACAACTATCTATCCACTTCCCCCAGCACAATATCCACGCTGCCAAAGATCAGGACCACGTCGGCTATATCGTGACCCAGGCACATATCTTCCAGCACCGTCAGGTTGATCAGGCTCGGCGGGCGCACCCGATAGCGATACGGATTCGGACCGCCGTCACTAATCAGATAAAAACCCAACTCGCCCTTCGGCGCTTCAATGCGCCCGTAGGCCTCGCCCGGCTTGGGACGGAAGCCGCGCAGCCGGGCCTTGGGGTCCATCACCGGGCCGCCGGGAACGTCCTTCAATGCCTGATTCAAAATTGTGATCGACTCGCGCATCTCCAGCAGCCGGATCATAAAGCGGTCGTAGACATCGCCATGATCGCCCAGCGGCACGCGGAATTTAAAGCGGTTGTAAATCCCGTAGCCGTCCACCTTGCGTATGTCGTAATTCACGCCCGAGGCGCGCAGCATCGGCCCGCTGACCCCGGCGTTGACGGCAAGCTCGGCCTTCAGCACGCCCACGCCCTGGCAGCGCGCCATCAGAATTTCATTTGACCGCAGCAGTTGCTCAAACTCATCCACAAATCCCGAGAACCCCGCCACCACCTTGCGCGTTCGGTCCAGCCAGCCCGGCGTGGCATCCACGCGGCAGCCGCCAAAGCGCATGTAGTTGACCATCATGCGCGCGCCGGTCAGCTCCTCAAAGAGGTCCAGAATCTTTTCCCGCTCGCGGAAGGCATACATCAGCGGCGTACCGCTTGCGCCCATTTCCTGAATTAGAAATCCGATTGTCGAAGCGTGATTCTGGAAGCGCGTCAGCTCGCCCAGAATCACTCGCAGATATTCGGCGCGTTCGGGAACCTCCTGGCCGGTCAGCTTCTCGACTGCCAGCGCATAAGCCCAGTTATTCGTGATCGGGCAGACGTAATCCAGCCGGTCGGTAAAGGGCATCGAGGCCAGGTAGCTCTGCCCCTCGGCAATCTTTTCGTGGTTGCGATGCAGGTAGCCGAAGACCGGCCGCAGCCGCACCACGCGCTCGCCGTCCAGCGCGACATCCATGCGGAAGACGCCGTGCGTCGAGGGGTGGTGCGGCCCCATCGCCACCTCGAGCAACTCGCCGTCGCCGCTCTCGGCAATCAGGTCGGGACGGTTCCAGCCCTGGGGCCTCACATCCTGCCGCTTTTCGATTTTGGTCTCCGCCAGACTCATGCCGTCGTTGACCCCTGATCTCTGATCTCTGATCTCTGATCTCTGCTTTTCTGCGCCTGCGCGCGCTTCAGCACTTCGTCATGGGCCGTCGGCTCGTACTCAAAGTCGTCTGGCTCCACGTAATCGCGCCGCATGGGATGATCCTTGAACTCCTTCCACATCAGCAGCCGGCGCAGATCCGGGTGCCCCGTGTAGACGATTCCGTAGAGATCGAAAACCTCGCGCTCCTGAAACTCCGCCGAGCGCCAGACCGGCGTCAGCGATGGCAGTTCGACTTGATCCGTACGGTTCACTGTCCTCATTTTGAGGATGACAGGCCCATGTTTTTTCCCGACCGAATAGAGGTGATAGACCGCCTCCAGATAGCCCGGTTCGGTGCGTTTGCGCGTCTCTTCAACCGTCTCCTCGACGCTTTGCTCAACGCCATCCACGGTCTTGGTCACGGCGCGGGTGACTTTCACTTTTTCCGAGATCTCTTTATCCGGCCAATCCACGCCAGTCACATTCGATAGAAAATCCAGCTTCAATTCGGCGTCGTCGCGCAGGAATGTGGCAACGGCAAAGGCGCACTCCGGAGCAAGCCGCAGCGAGTGCTGGCCGCTGGGGCTGGGGTTCGTGACAATCTCCACCCCCGCGCCCGGAATGGCCGCCTCTATCGCCGATTTGATTTCTTCTATCGTCTGCAAATTGCTGTAATCCCTCGGGGGCTAAAGCCCGCATTTTTTATGCGACCTTTGCGGCCCGGCTGAAGCCGTGCCCTTGTTACAAAGCCGATAGATGAAACCTACTCAAGAATGTTAGTCGCAATTCAAAGTCCCTTAGTCCCTTAGTCCCTTAGTCCCTATTACTGAATCACCACCGGCACCGTCCACACGCCCTTGTTCGACGCCGGCTCCAAATCGTGCGCCCCCTGCACCGGCACGGGAAACTCGCTCTGCCCTTCTGCGTTCAAATGCCGCGGACGATCCTCGCCTGTCAAGCTCTGGGCATCGATTTTTTTTTGAAGCGTCATAAAGGCCTGCATCAACGCCTCGGGCCGCGGCGGGCAGCCGGGAATATGCACGTCCACCGGAATGTAGCGGTCAATCCCCTTGAGCACGTTGTAGCCCTGTTTGAATGGCCCGCCGCTGATGGCGCAGGCGCCCATGGCGATGACGTACTTGGGCTCGGCCATCTGGTTATAAAGCCGGACAACCTGGGGCGCCATCTTTTTGGTCACCGTGCCGGAGATAATCATCAAGTCAGCCTGGCGCGGCGAGGGCCGGAAGACCTCCGCGCCAAAGCGGGCCAGATCGTAGCGCGCCATCGTCGTTGCAATCATCTCAATGGCGCAGCAGGCCAGCCCAAACTGCATCGGCCAGATCGAGTTCCGCCGCCCCCAGTTATACAGTTCCTGGATGGTGGTCACAAAGACCCCTTGCTTGCCCAGTTCGATCTTCAGTCCGTCATCCATGGTCGCTTCGCTCCAGTTGTCAGTTGCCAGTTGTCAGTTGCCAGTTGTCAGTTATCAGTTATCAGTTCTCAGTCTCTTGCAATCAGTGCCCACTCGTCTGGGTGTTCCAGAACTCGATTTTGAGACCTGGAAAACTGACAACTGAAAACTGAAAACTGATAACTGCCGTTACCCCCACGTCAGAACCCCCTTGGCCCAGGCCCAGGCCAGCCCCTCGATCAGCAGCAGCACAAAGACCAGCATCGCCCCGCAGGCCGCGGCGGTCAGGCCGCTGAAGGCCACGGCAAAGGGCAGCAGAAAAACCGACTCCACGTCAAAAATCAGGAAAATAATCGCGTACAGGTAATAGGCCGAGTGGAATTGCATCCACGCATCGCCCTTGGACTCCAGCCCGCACTCGTAGATGGCGTTCTTGATGGCATTCGGCTTGGCCGGAGAAAAGAGCCGCGCCCAAAGCCAGGCCAGCCCCAGCGGAGCCAGCCCAAAGCCCAGCGCCGCCGCAAACAGAACTGCCAGAGAAAAATAGGGGTTGGAAGCCATTGTGGAAAAGAAAAACCCTCTGCTTTAACGTACCAGTTGGATGGTTGTTTTGGCCAAAAGATGCGTTCGGGTAACTCCGCTCACTCCCATTATTGCCTGTTCATCCCATCTTGTGAACCGTTCGCCGCAACCGGCCTTGAATCCGCACGCCCGGCCTTGCCTTTTCGGCCTTTGCTGGCGACCCGGTTACCGCTCGAACGGCCTGCCGTGATACAAAGACTGGGAACGGAGAGCACGATGGATTCCTTGCAGCAAATGAGCGGAAGCCGGCATGAGTATCGTCTGAAAACCTGGCAAAGAGTTTTCTTCCTGATTTTGGGCGTTGCAGTCATCGCCGGCGGCGCGTTCCTCGCTGTCAAGATCGCCCCCGAATTGGACGGGGCTCTCCTGGCGGCAATCATGATGCTCTTTCCGCTTCTCGGCCTCTACATTTTTGCCTGGGCGCTGCGCTCCCGGCTGGTCATCGACGGCACACGCATCGAGGTGCGCGGGGCCCTGAAGGAATACACCGCCGAACTCAGCCAGATTGAAGGCTTCCGCACTATCAGCTCGCGCAATGGCGACTATATTGTTCTTTACCTGAAGGAAGGCCGCGGCAAAATCACCCTCGCGCAATCCTTTGCCACCGGCGACGACTACCGCGCCTGGTTTCAGCAGCTCACCGATCTGGATGCGCGCGACCGCGACGCACTGCTCGCCGAGATCGCGCAAGATGCCGAGTTAGGCGCAACGCCCGAGGATCGCCTGGCCGCCTTGAAGCGCGCCAAAACCTTGAGTTACGTTGCAATTGCCGTCTCCCTTGCCGTCGCTATCGGAGTGAACTTCGCCCCTGTCGTCTATCGCCTGCCCTTGGCCGCCGTTCTCGCCCTTACGCCCGTGGCCGTGCTGATGCTGATGCAGCGTTCGCCGCTGCTCTATTCCTTTTTCAAGAAGAAGGCGGATCCTCGCGCCGACGTTGCTTTTATTCTGATGATCACCAGCTTCGGCATGGCCTTCACCGCCGCGGACATCGAATTCGTCTCGATCAAGCCGCTGCTCTATTTAATTATTCCGGTTGCGCTCGTCTACATTGCCGCCCTTTACAGCACAGCCAGCAAAAACAACCCAGTAATTGCCACCATCCTGGGCCTGCTCTTTGTTTCGCTGCCATACAGCTTCGGTCTCGCCGTCGTCGTAAATTCAATGGCCGACCGGTCCAAGCCCGATACCTATGAAGTGCCCGTCACCGGCAAGCACACGGAAAGTGGCAAATCCACCACGTACTACCTTGAACTTTCGCCCTGGGGACCGCTCAACGAGCCAAACAATCTCAGCGTTTCCTCCGCAATGTATACAGACACCGCGGCGGGCGACGCCGTCTGCCTTGCGCTCCATTCCGGCCGCCTGCACGCTCAGTGGTATCAGCTCACAGACTGTCCTGCCGAAGGCGCGCCCAATTCAACCCAAGCCGCGCCAACCCAAGCGGCACCGGCTCATACGCAAGCGGCTCCATAGCAGCACCCCATCGCAGACGCGCCACCAATTTATACTTCTCCATGTGACTCCGCCCATCGCAGACCGCCCAACCCGCCGCCGCATCGGCGTTGTCACCACCAGCCGCGCCGACTACTGCCATCTCTACTGGCCGCTGCGCGAGCTGGCCGCGCGCCCCGACGTCGAGCTCGGCCTCTTCATCCTCGGTGCGCATCTCTCGCCCGAGTTCGGCTCGACCATCCGCGAAATCGAGGCCGACGGCTTTCCCATCCTCGCCCGCATCGAGTGCCTGCTCAGCTCCGACACCGACACCGGCATGGCCAAGACCATCGGCATCGCCATCCTGGGCCTGGCCGACGCGCTCACCAGTTGGCGGCCAGACATTTTGCTGCTCATCGCGGACCGCTATGAGATGCTCGCGCCAGCCTCGGCCGCCGTCGCCCTGCGCATTCCCATTGCGCACATTGAAGGCGGAGAAATCTCCCAGGGCGCAATCGACGACCAGGTCCGCAACGCCCTGACCAAGCTGGCCCACATTCATTTCACTTCCACAGCCACCGCCCGCCGCCGCGTCATCGCGATGGGTGAGGAGCCTTGGCGCGTGCATCACGCCGGCGCGCCCTCGCTCGACCATCTGCGGCGTTCAACGCTGCTCAGCCGCGAAGACCTCGAAGCCAAGCTGGGCCTTGAACTAACCCCACCCACGCTGCTGGCGGCATGGCATCCGGTGACCATTCTGCGCAATACCAACGCCGAGGACGACGCGTTTTTCGCCGCCCTCGCACAAGCTCCCGGCCAGCTTCTCATCGTCCATCCCAACGCCGACGCCGGGAGCTTCGCGCTCCTCGAACGCACGAGGGATTTAGCGAGCACGAGACCCCACACGCATCTCTTCGTCAACCTCGAACCCCTCACCTATTTGAGCCTGCTGGCCAACGTAGACGCCATGCTCGGCAACTCCTCGAGCGGCATCATGGAGACAGCCTCCTTCGCGCAGCCCACGGTCAACATCGGCCTCCGCCAGCAGGGCCGCGAGCGCGCCCGCAACATCCTGGACGCACCGGCCGAGACAGCGGCCATCCTCGCCGCCATTGCCCAAGCCCTGAGCCCTGAATTCCGCGACTCCCTGCGTGGCATGGCCAACCCCTACGGCGACGGAACAGCCTCCGCCACCATCGCCCGCGTCCTGGCCACCGTCCCGCTGGAAGGCCTGCTGATCAAGCAACCCGCATACCTTGATGAACAAGGTTCTGCTTGAGGTTCGTGCTATCCCACCCATTCCGCGAAAGAAAACACAGATCCTTCGTCTACGCTCAGGAGCGGAATGGATGGACCCAGCATTGGCGTCTGGCCTATTTTCGAACGTGACCCGCCTCGTTCCCCGCATCAGGCTGCAAAAAATCCCCGCCCCCCAAATAAATCTCTCCCTCACCCCTGACATTTCCCGCATCGATAGGAGAGAATTGTCATTGACCCCAAGGAGCCCACTGTGTTGAACCTGACCTACGTCGATTGGCTAATCATGCTGCTGTATTTTGTCTTTGTGCTGGGCATCGGCTTTGCCCTCAAGCGCCACATGAAGACCAGCAAAGACTTCTTCCAAGCTGGCCGCGCGCTGCCCGCCTGGATCTGCGGCCTGGCCTTCATCAGCGCCAATCTGGGCGCGCAAGAGGTCATCGGCATGGGCGCTTCCGGCGCCAAATACGGCCTTGAGACGGCGCACTTCTACGGCATCGGCGCCATTCCCGCCATGATCTTCGTCGGCATCTTCATGATGCCCTTCTACTACGGCTCCAAAGCCCGCAGCGTCCCCGAGTTTCTGCGCATGAGGTTCGATGAGAAGACCCGCGCGCTTAACGCCTGCTCCTTTGCCGTGATGACCGTCTTCAGCTCCGGCATCTCGATGTATGCCATGGCGCGGCTCATCCAGGCGCTGCATGTCTTTGACGGCCTCTTCCACGCCCTTGGCCTCGATCCCAACGGCATATTCACCTTCTCGATCGTCCTCTCGGCGGCCATTGTGCTGCTTTATATCTTCCTCGGCGGCCTGACCAGCGCGATTTACAACGAGGTTCTGCAATTCTTCCTCATCATCGCCGGCTTCCTGCCCCTGGTGCTCATCGGTCTGCGCAACATCGGCGGCTGGAGCGGCCTCAAAGCCTCCGTCCCGCTGCAATACATGCATGAGTGGAAGGGCGTCGCCCACGCATCCACCAACCCCATGGGCATCGAAATCATCGGCATCGGCATGGGTCTCGGCTTCGTTCTCGGCTCGGGCTACTGGTGCACCGACTTCCTGGTTATCCAGACCGCCATGGCCTCTAAAAACATGGAGTCGGCCCGCCGCGTTCCGCTGATCGCCGCCGTCCCCAAGATGCTCTTTCCATTTCTCGTCATTCTTCCCGGCCTGCTCGCCATCGGCCTGCCCACGCCCCACACCACCACGGTGACGCACACCGTCAATGGCGCAATCATCCGTGAAACCAACGTCGTCCCGCTCAATGTGGAGCAGGGCCGCGGCCTGGTTCCCGCCAAGATCAATCCCGTCACCGGCAAGCCCATGCTGACCGCCAGTGGCCAGCCGCTTCTCGACTACGACATGGCCACCCCCAACATGCTGCTGCACTTCTTCCCCACCGGCATTCTGGGCCTGGGCCTCACCGCGCTGCTGGCCAGCTTCATGAGCGGCATGGCCGGCAACGTCACGGCATTCAACACCGTCTTTACTTACGATCTCTACCAGTCCTACATCCACAAAGGCGCCAGCGACCGGCATTACATGGCCGTCGGACGATGGGCCACCGTCGGCGGCATTCTGCTGTCCATCGCCACCGCCTACGCCGCCATCAGCTTCAACAACATCATGGACACGCTGCAACTGGTCTTCACCTTTGTGAACGCGCCGCTCTTTGCGACCTTCCTGCTGGGCATGTTCTGGAAGCGCGCCACCGGCCACGGAGCATTTGCCGGCCTCATCTCAGGCACCGCGGCGGCCATGCTGCATCACGGCCTGACGCTGCCCATCGAGGCCCACGCCGGCATCCACGGCGGATGGATCGCCGTCCTGCACCACTATCCCAGCGACATGGCGCAGAACTTCTGGGGCGCTATCTTCGCCTTCACCACCAACTTTGTCGTCGCCGTCGTCGTAAGCCTCTCCACCAAGGCCAAGCCTGAGGCGGAGCTGGTCGGCCTGGTCCATTCGCTCACGCCCAAGCCCTCGCGCGCCCACATCATTTGGTGGAAGCGGCCCGAGGCCCTGGCCGTCGCCGTCCTGCTGGGCGCCGTCGCCATTAACATCTTCTTCTATTGATGCAACGACAAAGGAGCCACTTGCGGTGTGCCAAGAACGCACGTAAGCGTTTCTGGCACACCGCAAGTGGCTCCCTGGACAAATAGCACACAACCTATCGACTATTTTCCGCCCCGGTTGAATTCGTCGCCAATGCAGAATCAGACTGCGTTCTTTACCCGCACCACGGTGATCTTGCCGAAGCCTTCTTCAAAGACCGGCGGCTTGAGCTTTTCCGCCATCTTGCGCATCACATCCTCGCTGACCGAGCGGTCGCGTTTGCTGTTGCGCTCCAGGCAGACATCGAGCGGCACGTCGAAAAAGACCGCCTGCACCTCGTAGCCAAAGCTCTTGGCCATCTTGATCCACTGGCGGCGCTCATGGATGGAAAGATTGGTTGCATCCACATAATTCAACGGCATGCGAGCGATCAATCTGGCGCGCAGCAGGGAGCGAAGCGTGGAGAAGACCAGCCCTTGGTAGCGCTGCTCTTCAACGTCGTCGAAGAGAATGTTGCGCAAGAGGTCGCTTGAAAGGGGAGTGACGCCGCGGCGGCGAAACCAGGTGGTCTTTCCCGAACCGGGAAGGCCGATGGCCAGCACCACAAATCCCTTGGAAGCCGGCGACGAAGCCTCGGCCGCCTCGCGCTCGGGAGGAGGCAAGGAAGGCATCTCGGGTTGCGTCTCGAGTTCAAAACGCTCCGAGTTGGCCGGTTCATTCCACACCTGCCGTGAGGGCCGAGGCTGCCTGGCGGGCGGCTCGGGCCTTGGCGCGCGCTCTGTTCGGCCGGGTCGCGGCTCGGAAAAGGCGGGCTCCTGCGGCCGAGACGCGCGTGGCGGCTGAGTGGGCGCGGGGATCTCGTCCGGATAGAGCGGAACCAGCGGAGCAAGTTGATTCGATGGAAGTTCCTGGCCGATTTTGCCGGTGGATTCGGAGGTATTGGGGGTGTGTCGGGAGCGTCTTCTCATGCCGCCTTCAGTAGGTTCGTCTAGATACCGGAATACCACACTTCCCGACTGCACTGCAAATAGGGCGAAACCGCTAGGAATTTTTCAGAGATTCACGAGAGAACCGGTTCCCTCAAGATTCCTCTGCTGTGCACGCCGTCACATACGATCCTGTATTGGGAAGGGCACACTATGGATGCGAGAGCTTCCGCAAAAAACGAGGACAATGCGCGCTTCGATTTTGTCTCCGTTGCCAAAAATGCTACCATCAAGAGTTTGGTGGGAGTGCCCGTCGAGGGCAGCCAAAGCCGCCGGACTCGAACCAGCTTAAACCACAGCATCACCGACTACGAAGGAGAATTCACACATGGCAGTTAAGGTTGGTATCAACGGCTTCGGCCGCATTGGCCGCAACGTTTTGCGCGCCGCGCTAGGCAACCCTGAGATCGATTTTGTCGCCGTCAATGACTTGACCAGCCCGGCTACGCTGGCGCACCTGCTCAAGTACGACTCGATCCTGGGCAACCTGAAGAACGAAGTCACGGCCGGCGATGGCTTTATCGCCATCGATGGCAAGCAGATCAAGGTCTTCAGCGAGCGCGATCCCGCCAAGCTGGACTGGGCTTCGGTTGGCGCACAGGTCGTCGTCGAATCAACCGGCTTCTTTACCGACGCGCTCAAGGCGAAGGCTCACCTGGGCACGACCGTCAAGAAGGTCATCATCTCCGCCCCGGCCTCCAACGAAGACATCACTCTCGTTCTGGGCGTCAACCAGGACAAGTACGATGCCGCCAAGCACAACATCATCTCCAACGCCAGTTGCACCACCAACTGCCTGGCGCCGGTCGTCAAGGTCATCCTTGAGACCACCGGTCTGGTCAGCGGCATCATGACCACCATCCACAGCTACACCAACGATCAGGTCATCCTGGACACGCCGCACAAGGATCTGCGCCGCGCCCGCGCCGCTGCCCTCTCGATGATCCCCAGCTCCACCGGCGCCGCCAAGGCCCTCAAGCTGGTCATCCCGGAGACCTCCGGCAAGCTGGACGGCTTCGCCATCCGCGTCCCCACACCGAACGTCTCCATCGTCGATCTGACCTACATCGCCGAGAAGCCCATCACCGCCGCCGAGCTGAACGCCGCTCTCAAGGCCGCCGCCGCGGGTCCGTTGAAGGGCATCCTGGGCTTTGAAGAGAACGAGCTGGTCTCCAGCGACTTCAAGGGCAACCCGCTCTCCTCGATCGTCGATGCCAAGCTGACCAAAGTCGTTGGCAACTCGGTCAAGGTGCTCAGCTGGTATGACAACGAGTGGGGCTACTCCAACCGCGTCGTCGATCTGATCGGCTTCCTGGTCGAGAAGGGGCTGTAGGCAGTTTTCAGTTTTCAGTTGTCAGTTGTCAGTTGTTTGATCGCTGACCACTGTAGTTACGCTTTGAAACTGGGTGCCCCAGGTTCCGATTTTGGGACCTGGGATACCCCTAATCCCGCACAACATACCGAATTAAACCATGCGCAAAAACATCCCAGGCACCTCGCCCTACGAGCCCATCATCGGCTTCTCCCGCGCCGTTCGCGTCGGCAACACCGTTCACCTCTCCGGAACCGGCCCCGTCGGCGCGGACGATCTGGACCCAGCCGCCCAGACCCGCCGCATCTTCGAGATCGCCGCTGCCGCGTTGGCTGAAGCTGGAGCCAGCTTCAACGACGTCGTCCGCACCCGCATCTTTCTGGCTCACGCCGAGGATTGGGAGGCCGTAGGCCGCGTCCATGGCGAGTTCTTTGGCACCATCCGTCCCGCCTCCACCATGGTCGTAGCCACGCTGCTCAGCCCCAAATGGTGCGCCGAGATCGAGATGGAAGCCGTCATCTCCAGCTCTGAATGCTGCTCAAAAGACGCTTAGAGCAAATAAGCGTCTTCCAAAGCAGGTTTTAACGGCTCTGGAAGCATCTTCGCTTTGTAACAGGGCACGGCTTCAGCCGGGCCGAAAATGAACCGTAAGAATCGTCGGGCTTTAGCCCCTGAGGGAATCTCCTCTGGCAACAACAATTGAACGGTGATGAATCCTGACTGACCACTGTTCACTGTCCACTGTTCACTGAAGGAAGAAACCATGCCCAAGCTCTCCATTCGCGACATCGATCTGGCCAACAAGCGCGTCTTTATCCGCGTCGATTTCAACGTTCCGCTCACGGAAGACGGCTCGACGATCACCGACGACACCCGCATCGTGGCCACGCTGCCCACCATTGTCTACGCCCTGCGCCACCAGGCCAAGGTGATCCTGGCCTCGCACCTGGGCCGCCCCAAGGGCAAGCCAAATCCCAAGTACTCGCTCCGTCCGGTTGTTGACCGCCTGCGCGCGCTTCTCGACAAGGAATTGGGAGAGAGCGTCAACGTCGCCTTTGCTCCCGACTGCATCGGCGAAGTGGCCACTGAACTAGCCACACAGCTTGAATCCGGCCAGGTGCTGCTGCTGGAAAACCTCCGCTACCACGCCGAGGAGGAAGCCAACGATCCCGCCTTCTCCAAGGCTCTGGCCTCATTGGCCGACCTCTACGTCAACGACGCCTTTGGCAGCGCCCATCGCGCCCACGCCTCTACGGAGGGGATCACTCACTTCCTCAAGCCCGCCGTCGCCGGCCTGCTGATGGAAAAGGAGATTACCTATCTGGGCAAGGCTCTTGAAGCTCCCGAGAAGCCCTTCGTGGCCATCATCGGCGGATCGAAGATTTCTGGCAAAATCGACGTCATCGATAACCTGCTCGACAAGGTCGATACCCTGGTCATCGTCGGCGGCATGGCTTACACCTTCCAGCGCGCACTCGGCGTCACCACCGGCAAATCGCTCGTTGAAGAGGACAAGATCGAGATGGCCAAGGCCGCGCTCGACAAAGCCAAGGCCAAGGGCGTCAATCTTCTGCTGCCCGTCGATAACATCCTTGCAGACAGCTTCTCGGCCGACGCCAAGACGCAGCCCTGGGATACCTCGGTCAACTTCCCCGCCGACTGGCAGGGCCTGGACATCGGCCCCAAGTCCATCGCTGCGATTGAAGAGGTAGTCTCGACCGCCCGCACCATCGTCTGGAATGGTCCCGCCGGCGTCTTCGAGTTTCCGCGCTTTGCCGTAGGCACCAACGCCATCGCCCACGCCGTAGCAGCCAACAAAGCGGCCATCTCCATCATCGGCGGCGGCGACTCAGTCTCCGCCATCAACAAGACCGGACTCGCCGACCAGATTACGCACATCTCGACCGGCGGCGGTGCTTCGCTGGAGTTCCTGGAAGGCAAGAAGCTGCCGGGGGTTGAGGCGCTGACGAACAAACAGTGAACAGTGATCAGTGAACAGTGGTCAGTTAGCCCCGCATCCGGCGCATGTGTTGTGCCAGATGCGGGGCTTTCTCCTCATGCAGGCAGTATCTATACGATACGATCATTGCAACTGGCGGAGTTTACCTACTTCAGCGGGGCGCCTCCATGGCAAGGAAGGCCCCGGTCGCGTGGAAGTCGTTCGTTTGGCTGTAGAAGCGTAGATCATTGCTGCTTGCTTTATGATGGGGTTGTGGCCAATTTCCCGCGGGCGTGGCGAAATGGCAGACGCAGCGGACTTAAGCAAACATGAGTGCGCCAATCGGGAAACCGGCGGCGTAGAACTGCTCAAAGTCGGGGAAACCTGAAATGGCAATCCCGAGCCAAGCCCGGAAGCACTTCCGGGAAGGTGTAGAGACTAGACGGGCAGCACCTAAACCTCGTGTGGGGAATGGTGAAGGGTTAGTCCAGACCACGAACCCGCCGAGCGGGGCGGCGAAAGCCGAAGTGGTATGAAAATCCGCAGGCCGCAAGGCCATGAGGGTTCAATTCCCTCCGCCCGCACCACACCTGCTTCCCGAGTGGACCAGGATGGAACCATCCTGGCATTTTTTGTGCGCCGTGCAGAAGCCGGCCTAGGACAGCGGAGGGAGAGGTGAAGCCTCGATGCCCGTCGTCGGAGCGATCGAAGCGCCCACGGCGAAGAGAAGGCATGAAAGCCCCACTACAGCCAGCGAACAGTTGATGGAGAAAAACTTCGATCGGGTCAAGCACGACCGACTGATGGCAGCGATTGGCGCGAAGAGTAGCCGGCAAACGTCTGCTATGCCAGATCCATGCATAGAACCAAGGGGATCGGAATCGAGCGGGTGGCGAAGATACTGGCCAGCTATTAACAGGGCTGGAAAAGTCACTTTGGCTTTTGCGAGACCCCTGCCACGCTCCAAAAGTTGGATCAACCTAAAAACGGCAGTCGATCCAGCCTTCGCCGGGCCGAATTTTTGCAGGGGCTAAAGAGGCTTCGGAAAAAGGGCCAGTTTAACGACAGAAATGGCGGATAATTCCCTCGGCGGCTAAAGCCGGCGTTGATAAAGCAGTGGTTATGTACGGGCTAAAGCCCGTACCCTTCATCCAATCGAGTTTTTCCGCAGCCTGTAAAGCCCAGCTTTCCTTTCAGCCCTTTGCGGCCCCCTTCGACTCCGCTCAGGGCAGGCTAGAAGTCGGGCCCTGATTACAAAGCAACAAGTTTCAGAGGCTCCAAACCTCGATGCAGATCACGGATGACGGCGTGCAACTGCCGTTTTTAGGATTATCGAATTGTTCCGGTTATCGTTTGCTCTTCTTCACGGCATACATGGCGGCGTCTGCGGCGCTGAGCAGGCTGTCTTTGGTTGTGCCGTTCTCTGGATAGATGGCAATGCCGAGGCTGGCCTCGCCGCGAAGAGCAATTCCCTCAATGACGAATGGCTCATCGAAGCAGTGTTCGAGGCGGGCTACGATCTTGTCGAGGTCGGCGCGGCCGTGCTGGAGCGTGACCATGGCGGCGAATTCGTCGCCTCCCAGGCGGGCCAGCATATCGCCGCCCAGCAACTGGCTGTTCATGCGCAGAGCCACGGCCTGAAGATAAAGATCGCCGACATGATGGCCGTAGGTATCGTTGATCGGCTTGAAGTGGTCCAGGTCGATGTAGATCAGCCCCAGGGTTGAGTGGGAGTGGCGCGTCTCTTCGATGCGCAATTCCATGAAGCGCTCCATGGCAAAGCGGTTGGGAATGTCTGTGAGCAGGTCATATTCGGAGCGGCGGCGCAGGTCGCTGTAGAGCCTGCGCGTCTCAATGGCCAGCGTGGCCAGGCGGGCGCCTACGGTGAGCGCCTCGACCTCGGCGACGGTGGCTTGCGCTGCCGGATCGAAGGCGGCATGGAGCGTACCCAGCGCCGGGCCGCTGCGGGCGAGAATTTCTTTGCTGAGAACCCTCAGACCCGTCAAGCCGGCCGGGCAGTTGCCGAGCGTGGCTCCATCGGCGATCTGGCACCAGCAGGGTGCTCCATCGAGCATGAAGGAGACCATCTCGACGGTTTGCGTGAGAACCTCCGCGAGCGGGAGCGAACCGTTGATGTCTTCGAGGATGCGGGAGCGTTGCCGTTCAAGCTGGGCATTCCGCCTCTCGACAGCGGACTCGGCTTCAATCTGCCTGGCCAGTGCAGCCGTCTGGAGGCGCACTTTTCTGCGCAGCGACCAGCCCCAGCCGAAGACGGCAATCACCACCGCCAGCAGCATGGCCAAAGCCAGAAAGAGGTTGCGCGTATTCACCAGCGAAGGCTTGGCGATCACTTCAATATCGTCAAAGGAGCGCATCAGAATATCGAAGGCCGTCTGACCGCTGAATGGGTTGGAATTTTCCGTGATGCAGATGCCGGCGACGCGAACTCTGGAGCCGATGGGAATCAGCTTCATGGGCGGAATTATGGCTCCGCTTTCGAGCGAATGACGGTAGATTGCGGTGAACATCTGGCCATCGGCGATCAGGTGATACTCGTCCTGCGTTCCCCCGCGGATGGCCGCCACCACCTGCCCTTCGACAGAGACCAGATCGATCACGTGGCCGCTCAGCGCAAGTTCCTCCCTGGTAGTTGCAAGCGGCTGAATGGGCGCTTGCAGATGGCTATCCAGTATCTCGCCGCGGGCCAGGGCCAAGAAGCCGTTATGCGCTTCGGGGAAGCCGGTTGCGTCCACCACATCGCCAATCTGCAATGGGTCGTAGGTCGAGGTTGCAATCCACAGGCTTTTTGCTCCATCCTGCAAGACCGCGGATATGCCCGGCTGGAAGTAAGTGATGGTTCCATGGACGCGGACTCTCTTTGTGCGATCGATGACATGATAACCGGCGATGACCTGATCCATGGGCGTGAGGGGGAGCGTCCATGGATTGTCATGGGCGCGCTCGATGATCCTCACCGATGCTGGAGAAGGGCTGTAGATTCTGACTCCATGCGCCTGCATCTTGCCATCGAATTCACCTGCGGCAACTCCAGTGATCTCGACCTCGGCATCCAGCAGGTCTTTGAGCGAGCCGGCAGGCGGTCTGTCCACGCCCACCAGGATGTACCCGCCATCGGCCTGTAACTGCAAAGTGGCATAGCCGGCTTGCGGATCCAAGGGAGAGTCAGCGGCATGAACAATGCCTCGCACGGTAACCAGCATGCAATCGTGCTGGAAGCGGATCAATCCGTCATAGGTTGTGGGCACTGGCTTGGGCAGGTCGCCATGGCGGAGAATGGTGATGCTGCTGGCGACGACAATCGGATGAAAGCTGCCCGCCGTTGTACCCCGAACCAGAACGCGATCGCCTGGAGCAACCTTTAAATCAGGTTTTGCGCCCACGAAGATGGCGAGGCCGTCCTCCTGAACAAAGAGCGTATTTACCACAGAGTGCCGGTAGGTGGCAGTGGCTTCAAAGGCCACGGGCAGATGCTTGTCGGCCTCGGCATTGCTGAGCGCGACAATAGCGCGCAGCGTGGTCAGTTCAGCTGGCGCGGCTGCCCAGGCAGTCGAAGCCCATCCGAGTAGGATGGCGAACGCGGGAATCAGTCTTTTCATCGCGTAAAACCGATCAAGCTGGCGGTCGAATCATTGGCCCTTGAGAATCCTATCGGCAGGAATCTTCCGCCAATCAACTCATCACAATGGTATCTCTGTCAACAATTCGGCGTTTGCACAGTGATTTCCACTTATTGGGGAACCGGGTTACTCCGAATGATCGCGAGGAACGCGGAAGGGACGGTGGTGCTCACGGTCCGGGGAGAGACTCACTCTCTTGCGCTTTCTATGCTTGACGGCGTACATGGCGGCGTCGGCGGCGCTGAGCAGGCTCTCGCGGGTTGCGCCGTCCTCGGGGTAGAGGGCCATGCCGAAGCTGGCCGCGCCGCGGATCATCTTCCCCTCGATGGCAAAGGGAGCGTCGAAGCAGCGCTCGAGGCGCTGGGCAATCTCTTCCAGGCTGGCGCGGCTGTGAGCCATGGAAACCATTGCCGCGAATTCATCGCCGCCCAGGCGGGCCAGCAGGTCATGGGCGCGGAGCTGGTGCTTCATGCGGCGGGTTACCTCTTGCAGATATAAATCGCCGATGCGATGGCCGTATTGATCGTTGACCAGCTTGAAATCGTCAAGGTCGATGTAAACCAGGCCGAAGATGCTGGCATTCTGGCGGGCGGCTTCAATCTGGCTGTCAAGAATCTTCTCCATCGAGAAGCGGTTGTGAATGTCGGTAAGCAGATCGAACTCGGAACGCCGGCGCAGGTCGCTGTAGAGGTGCGAGGTCTCAATGGCCAGCGTGGCCAGGCCCGTGCCGATGGCCAGAGCCTCCTGCTCCTCTTTCAGCCTTTGGGCGGAGGGCGGAATGCCTTCAGGCAGCGCGGCCTTGAGCATGCCCAGCGGCGGGCCGGAGCGGGCGGGAATCTCTACGCGGACAATTCTTTTGCCCTCCAGCGTGGGCGGGCGGCCACCAAGTTGCGCGCCATTAGCGATCTCGCACCAGCAGGGAGCGTCATCGAGGATAAAGGAGACCAGGCTGGCGATGTTCTCAATGATTTCTGCCAGGGGCTGCGATCGATTGATGTCTTCCAGGATGCGGCTGCGGCGGCGCTCGAGTTCTGCCTCGGCCTCGAGGTGAGTTGAAAGCAGCGCGGTCTGACGGCGCACCTTGCGCTCCAGAACCCAGCCGTTTGCGCCGGCCAGCGCCACGGCGATCAGCAGCAGGCCGACCAGCAGCGCCAGGTTGCGAATGCTGAGCAGCGAAGGGCCGGAAACGACGGAAATATCGTCAGAGGAGCGCAGCAGAATGTTGAAAGGCGCTTTGCCGGAGAAGAGGATCATGTCCTGAAGAATGCAGATGCCAGTGACGCGAATCGTCGATCCCGTGGCTATGCGCTTCATGGCCGGAACCTGAAGCTGGCTGGTGGCGTCGGGGTGACGCAAAATGGCGGAGAAGAGCTGCCCGTCGTGGATCAGGACGTATTCATCCTGGCCGGCTTCCCGAGCCGCCATCACAACTTGCCCTTCGAGCGAGACCAGGTCGTTGTGGTGCTTGCCGGCCAGGTAGGCGTCGGCCAGTTGCGCTCCGGTTACGTCGAGCGGCGCGATGGATGCCTGCGTCCCGGTCTGCTGAAGCTCGGCATGAGTCAGGACCGGCGAACCGCTGGCCACATCGGGAATGCCGGTTGCATCCACCACGTCTCCAATGCGCATCGGCTTGTCGCCCAGGCTCTCGACCCACAGGCTTTCAGCGCCGTTCTGGAGCACGATGGCCGAGCCGGGGCGATAGAAGCCGGGCTGATAGTAGGTGATGCTGCCGCGCACATGCACGCGCTGGGTCTGATCGATGACGTGGTAGGTGGAGAGCAGCCTGTCCATCGGCGTGATGGGAAGGGACCAGGGGTTGGTGGAAGCGCGCTCCAGAACCTTGACGGCGGAGAGCGATGGGGCGCGGATGACGATTCCGGTTTGATGCCACTTGCCGTCATAGATGCCGCCGTCGGCGCCGGTGACCTCGACCTCGGTGTCGAGCAGATCCTTGATGGTGCTTTCATCGTTGCTGTTGATGATGACGTTGATGTAGCCGCCGTCGGTGAGCAGATCCAGGTAGGCGACGCGCAGGGTGAGGGTGATTTTGTTGCGGACATCGGGGCGCAAGACCAGATTTGCGGCGCGGACCTTGCCGCGGACAGTGACCAGCAGGCAATCGCGCTGGCCGCCGATCAGGTCGTCAAAGGTGGACGGAATGGCTTCGGGCAGATTGCCATGGCTCAACAGGGTGACGCTGTCGCTGGTGACATCGGGACTGAATTCGGCGTTGGTGACGCCGTGGACCAGGACGCGGTCGCCGGGAGAGAGCATGATGCCATCGGGAGCGTAGACAAAGATGGCCTGGCCTTGATCCTGCACAAAGAGATAGCGAAAGCCGGCGGCATAGTAAGTCACCGTGCCTTCAAAGGCGACGGGCAGCGCGAGGTTGGCCTGGTCTTTGCTGAGGGCGCGAATGGCGCCAACGGAGGTAAGAGGTACGGGCGGCGTGGCAAGGGCGGCGCAGGCAGATGCAAGCAGAATCGCGAGGGCTGGAATCAATCTCTTCATTGCCGAGACACCGGACTTGCTGGATCTTCCCTCATCGAATTTTCGAGGATTCTGCCAGCCGAACTTGCCAAATCAATTGCCCTTCAGTTGAAAGTGAGTCACCTGAAGGCGAGCCGCCGCTACCGTTGAATGCGCGCCTGTTATCCCTGGGTGACTGGAGACATGGTAACTCCAGAACCGGCACCCGCGCTGGAAAACCCCAATGGCTTGTTGTTGGAACCTGATGATACCCCAAGTCCAATCATATGTAACAGGGGCACCCAGGGGAGGAATTTCTCTTTTGCCGAGGGCAGAGCAAGCTTTCAGACGGGCATCTTGCCGGCATGGCGCCTTTCATTCTTCACCGCGTACATGGCGGCGTCTGCGGCGCTGAGCAGGCTGTCTTTGGTTGTGCCGTCGTGCGGGTAAAGTGCGACGCCCAGGCTGGCCGAGCCTTGCAGCAGATGCCCTTCAATGAGGAAGGGCTCGTCAAAGCAGTGTTCCAGGCGGGCGAGAATGATATAAAGATCGGTGCGGCCGTGCTGGAGCGTGACCATGGCGGCAAATTCGTCGCCGCCCAGGCGGGCCAGCATATCGCCGCCCAGCAACTGGCGGCTCATGCGCATGGCCACCTCCTGTAAGAATAGGTCGCCTACATGGTGGCCGTAGGTATCGTTGATGGGCTTGAATTTATCCAGGTCGATGTAGATGAGGCCCAGAATCTCACCGAGCCGTCTTGCCTCCTCGATGCGCAAATCCATGAATTTTTCCATGGCGAAACGGTTGGGAATGTCCGTCAGCAGATCGAACTCGGAGCGGCGGCGCAGATCCGAGTATAGGCGGCGAGTTTCCATGGCCAGCGTGGCCAGGCTCGCGCCATTGCGCAGAGCCTCAATTTCGCGGGCATCGGGGGTGGTCTGGGGATCGAAGCCGGCAAAGAGGGTTCCCAGCACCGGACCTGAACGGCCTTCGATCCGCAGCTGAACGACGCGCAGGTCTTGCGGCTTGAGTGGCGGATTGCCCAGCGTGGCTCCATCGGCAACCTCGCACCAGCAGGGTGCGTCATTGAGCGTGGAGGAGACCATCTCAGCAATCTCCTCGAGGATCTCCGAGAGCGGCCGCGATCCGTTGATGTCTTCAAGAATGCGGCTGCGCTGGCGCTCGATCTCGGCCTCGGCCTCGGTGCGCGCCGACATCGCGGCCGTCTGGCGGCGTACATTGCGTTCCAACGCCCAGCCACGCGCGCCGACCAGGGCCACGATCACCAGCAGCAGGACGACAACAACGATAAGATTGGCGATATTCAGCATCGAAGGCCCCTTGACGATGGCTACATCGTCGAAGTCGCGCAGCAGAATATTGAAGGGAACATTGCCATCGAAGGGGTTGGTGTCTTCCACAACACAGATCCCGGTGACGCGGATCAAGGAGCCGAGCGGAACCTGCTTCATGGGGAGAACGTTGTAATCGTGACGATAGATTGCGGTGAAGAGCTGACCGCCGGTGGCCAGCACATACTCATCCTGCGAGGCCTCGCGCACAGCGGTGACCACCTTGCCTTCGATGGAGACCAGATCGTAGAGGCTGCCGCTGGCCGTCAATTGCGTCCAGGTTACGGACAGCGGCTGGATGGGCGCTGACACGTTGCTATCGAGAATTTCCGCATGGGTGAGAGCCAGCAGGCTGTTGTGAGCCTCGGGAAAACCGATGGCCTCGGCTCGATCGCCAATGTGCAGGGTGCCGCGAAACTGTGTGGCGATCCACATGCTGCTGGTGCCGTCCTGAATGACGACTGCCGAGCCGGGATGGTAGTAGGTGATGGTTCCATGAATTCGGATTCTCTGCGTCTGATCCAGCATGTGGTAGCCGGTGATGGCCAAATTCATCGGTGTAACGGGAAGCGCCCAAGGGTTGGTCTGGGAGCGTTTGAGAACCATTACATTGGCGAGAGAGGAGATGTAAAGCTGGGCGCCGGTGGGCTCCATCTTGCCATCGAAGCTTTTACCGGCAACGCCGGTAGCTTCCACTTCCGCGTCGAGCAGGCTGGAGAGCGCGCTTTCGTCATCGCTGTCGATGAAGGCCTCGATGTAGCCGCCATCCATGAGCAATTGCAGGCGCGCAACCGAGTGCATGGGCAGATTCGGGTTGCGCATATCGGTGCGCGAGTGCAGGTCGGCGGAGTGTACGATGGCATGAATCGTCACCAACATGCAGTCGTCGCCGGTTCGGATCAGATCGTCGAAGGTGGCTGGCACGGGCGTGGGCAGAGAGCCGTGGCCGAGCACGGTCACGCGTTCAGCGACGATATCGGGACTGAAGTCGGCCTGCGACCTTCCCTGGACTCGCACATGATCGCCGACAAGCAACTGAGCGTCGGCGGGTGCCGAGACGTAGATGGCCACATCGCCATCCTGCACGAAAAGTGTTCGCTCGGAGCCGCGAAAGTAGGTGACGGTGGCTTCAAAGTCGACGGGCAAGCCTTCGCGGGCTTCAGCATTGTCCAGGGCATGAACGGCGTGCAAGGTGGTCAGCGCCGGAAGTGCGGCCCGTGCGGCTATCGAGCATCCAAGAAAGATCGCGACTAAAAAGAGTCTTTTCATCGTTGACGCACCGGTGCGAAGGAGCCCAGGATTATTGCCTCTCTTTAAACTATCGGCATAAGTTGCCAATGGATAACCGCGATCTCAGAATATGCTTCTTTGGCGAGAAAGTGGTGCGGCATTTTTGTTGAACCGTTCTCTGAATAGTGGAATGGCCTCCTCGGGAAAATGTGGTTTGGAATTGCGGTATCCCGTCCCAGGCGCAAAAACAAAAACGCGCTGAGGGCGGGGCTCCCGACCAAGAGGAATTACCCGGCTTGCAGAGTGGGTAGATTTTGTGGAAGAACAGGACTCTCAAACGGGCATCTTGCCGGCATGGCGCCTTTCATTCTTCACCGCGTACATGGCGGCGTCTGCGGCGCTGAGCAGGCTGTCTTTGGTTGTGCCGTCGTGCGGGTAAAGTGCGACGCCCAGGCTGGCCGAGCCTTGCAGCAGATGCCCTTCAATGAGGAAGGGCTCGTCAAAGCAGTGTTCCAGGCGGGCGAGAATGATATAAAGATCGGTGCGGCCGTGCTGGAGCGTGACCATGGCGGCAAATTCGTCGCCGCCCAGGCGGGCCAGCATATCGCCGCCCAGCAACTGGCGGCTCATGCGCATGGCCACCTCCTGTAAGAATAGGTCGCCTACATGGTGGCCGAAGCTGTCGTTGATCGGCTTGAAGCGGTCCAGATCGATATAGATGAGGCCGAGCGTTGCGCCTGAGATGTGCGCTTCCTCGATGCGCAACTCCATAAAGCGCTCCATCGCGAAGCGGTTGGGAATATCGGTGAGCAGATCGAACTCCGAGCGGCGGCGCAGATCCGAGTAGAGGCGTCGCGTCTCCATGGCCAGCGCGGCCAGATGCGTGCCGACAATCAGCGTTTGCTTCTCGGCCGCGGCGGGCTGCGTCCCCGCGGGGAAGGCGGCAAAGAGCTGGCCCAGCGGCGGGCCGGAGCGGGCAGGAATATTTTCGCTCACCACGCGCATTTGTTCGATATCGGGCGGGTAATGGCCCAGCCTGGCGCCGTCTTTTATCTCGAACCAGCAAGGCGCATCGTCAAGCATGAAGGAGATTTTTTCAGCCGTCTCTTCCAGAATCTCCGCCAAGGGGCGGGAGCTGTTGATGTCTTCAAGAATGCGGCTGCGGCGCTTCTCGATCTGGGTGAGCTTGGCCAGCGTGCCGGTCTGGCGGCGCACCTTGGCGTGAAGCATCCAACCCCATGCGCTGACGGCGATCATCCCCAGCAGCATGATGCTGAGCACCGCGATCAGGTTGCGCACATTGAGCAGGGGAGGCTTGGCGACGATCAGAATTTCATCCGGGGAGCGAAGCATGATTTCGAAGGGAACCTTGCCCAGAAAAGGGTTCGAATTCTCCAGGATGCAGATGCCGGTGACGCGAATTCTTGCGCCTTGCGGAATCAGCTTCATGGGCGCGTTCGAGGAACTGGCATGGCGTAGGATCGCGGTAAACAACTGGCCGTCGGAGGAGAGGACGTACTCGTCCTGCAAGTGCTCTCGAACCTCGGTCACCACTTGCCCTTCAATGCTGACCAGGTCGAAGATGTAGCCGCTGGCCGCGAGTTTATTCCAGGTGGCCGGCTGCGGCGGAACGTAGACGGGGACGCCGGAATCCCATATTTCGCCGTTGGTGAGCGTCAGGAAGCCGTTGTGGGAGTCGGGGAAACCAGTCGCGTCGGCTAGATCGCCGAGGCGCAAGTCGCTGGCCGTCGTATAGGTTCCAATCCAAAGGCTCTTGGAGCCGCTCTGCAGCACCACGGCGCGGAGAGGCTCGTAGTATGTGATCGTCCCCTGCACATGGACCCGCTGGGTGAGATCGTTGACCCGGTAACTGCTCAGAACCTGGTCCATCGGCGTAACGGGAAGAGCGCGCGAAGAGACGGTGGCGCGCTTGAGAACCTTCACATCGGCAAGGGAAGAGACATGAAGCACAATGCCGATCAGCTGCATTTTGCCGTCGAAGATTCCGCCCGCCACCCCGGTGATTTCGACCTCGGCATCCAATAAATTGGCGTGCGCGCTGGCGTCGTCGCTATCGATAACCGCCTCCATGGAGCCGCTCTCCGTGAGCAACTGCATGGCTGTGCTGGTGATAGCGGGGGATTTGGGATCGCGTATGCTCATCCGCTTTTCCGGGTCCACGGCGCGCACCATGGCGCGAACGGTAACCAGGGTGCAGTCAAGCTGGCTGCGGATGAGCTGGTCAAAGGTTGCCGGCACAGGCTGGGGCCGCGCGCCGTGGTGCAGGAAAACAATCTCCCTGCAGTCCACTTCAGGCCGAAAGCTTCTGTGCGTCACCCCGCGCACCAGGATGCGGTCGCCGGGAACCAGCGCGGGGCTCTTTGCGGCCCATAAAAATATCTCAGCGCCACCGTCCTCGACAAAAAGCGTGTTCTCATAGTCGCGATAGTAGGTGACCGTCGCTTCAAAGGCGACCGGCAGAGCCTTGTCGGCCTCGGCGTCGCTGAGACCGCGGATTGCTTGCAATGTGGTGAGCGCATACTGCTGCGGCGCGCCCCAGCCGACCGAGGCGCAACCGAAGATCATCGCAAATGTGGCGATTACTCTTTTCACAGGGATGGATCCTGTCGAGCTGACGAGCGTGTTTCTGTTCCTGCAAGTCTATATCGGTCATTCTCTCTAATGAATCACTGTTGGTCAGATAAGCGGCATTTTTGGCACCAGAGTAATGTGAAACGGTAATCTGGCGGAGCCCGCGCGGCTATGCATGTGGCTGCTTCTGGCGCAACCAATCGGCGCGGTTGAGACTTCCAGAATGCCGTGCACGAAACGTGAAGCGGGCCGGCATACTCCGCCAACTCCGCTAGGCGCTCAGATTTTGCCCGGATAAGTCCCTACGGTCCGAGATAGATTTCCACGTCGGGCGGCGAAAAGTCCAGCGTATGCGTCTTGGGGTCGTAGACCAGATTGAGGGCCTTGCTCTTGCGCTCGTTGACCAGCACCGCCATCAGCAGCACGTTGCCGTGCATGGTGGCGGCCACAATCTTGTGGCTCTTGATGGCGCCATATTCGTTGTCGGGGCTTTGTGAGCTCCAGTCCTGCTGGAAGCGGTCAAAGGTGTAGGGGCCGTTCTTTGCGGGGTGCTGCTGCCAGGCGGGATCGTGCAGCCAGATGCCGTAAGCCTTGGCCAGGTCGTTCTTCTCGACGGCCGTCAAAAAATGATTGGCGGCCATTCTGCCGCGCAGGTAGTTGTTCCAGTTCCACGGCATATCCACGGGCCGGCCGGCCACCAGCCACCAGCCTACGAACAGCACGCAAAGCAGCCCCGCCGCGCTGTAAAGCATCAGGTGCTGGCGGCGGTCTTTGGCTTCATCGAATTCTGGAGCGTCGAGCAAGGTCATGGATGGGAATCCTCTCAGAACAGTTATCAGTTGTCAATTATCAGCTGTCAGCAGCCAGCGAGAACCAAGAACCATTATCGCTCAGTACTCTTTGAATTAGACACCGGAGGCGCGTTCACTGATCCCAGCCGCGGTTAACTGACCACTGATAACTGACAACTGATAACTGACAACTGGCAACTGACGACAGACAACTGACAACTGCATTTACTCCCTGCTGTAACAAGTGCGGCTCTTCTCGGCCTGGCGTTCCAGAGCCAGCTCGATGAGGCGGGTAATCAGATCCTTGTAGGCGATCCCGGTGGCCTGCCATAGCTTGGGATACATGCTGATGCTGGTGAAGCCGGGCAGGGTATTGACCTCGTTGAGATAGATGCGCCGCTTGCCGTCGGGCTCCATGAGGAAGTCCACGCGGGCCAGGCCAGACAAATCGCAAGCCAGGAAGGCGGCCACGGCCAGTTCGCGCATCTGTTTTGTTTCTTCCTTGGTCAGTTTGGCGGGGATCACGGCGACCGAGCCTTCAGAGAGATATTTGGCCTCGTAGTCGTAAAACTCCTTGCTGGGAATGATCTCGCCCACGAGGCTGGCCTTGGGGTCGTCATTGCCCAGGACGCCGACCTCGAGCTCGCGGGCCTTGGATTTTTTGCCGCCGACGCCCTCTTCGACGACCAGCTTGCGGTCGTAGCGGGCGGCCAGACCAAGCGCGGGGCCCAGTTCCTTGCGGTCGTGAACTTTGCTGATGCCAACCGAGGAGCCCAGATTGGCCGGCTTCACAAAGACCGGATAGCGGAGCGCCGCTTCGATCTGGGCGACGGCCTTCCGCGGGGCGCGCTCCCAGGCGGCGCGCAGCAGCGTGACGTGCTTGACCAAAGGCAGTTTGGCCTGGGCAAAAAGGCGCTTCATCACGTCCTTGTCCATGCCCGCCGAGGAGCCAAGCACACCCGAGCCCACGTAAGGAATGCCGGCCAGATCGAAGAGGCCCTGGATGGTGCCGTCCTCGCCGAAGGTGCCATGCAGCACGGGAAAGACGACGTCGAGGCCTTGCAGCGCGGTGCCGCTCTCGACGGCTTCGGCTTCGTACTGGGCCTCTGCGGCTCCCGCGCCGTTGAGCAGCCCCTGCGCCGCGCCGGCCGTCAGCCAGTGGCCGGCCTTGTTGATGCCGATCGGCGCCACGTCGAATTTGCGGCGATCGATCGCCTTCAAAATGGAAGCAGCCGAGAGCAGTGAGACCTCATGCTCGCCGCTGCGCCCGCCAAAGATGATTCCTACACGCAGTTTTTTTGCCATATCCTCTCCATTGTAGTTTGCCGCGCCAAGCTTGCCGGCGAGCATTGAAGGAGCCTGCTATCTGCGAATCACGAGCGGAAACCACGCGGAGACGCCTTCGATGCGCACGTTCAAACTCCGGCATTTCAGGCCGCGGCCATCTTTGACAACGCTGTGCCGCGAGTGATAAATCTTTGTTTTCCAGAACATTGACGACTGGCCCGAATTGCTGCTCGGCAATCCGAGTGGTCCTCGGTCAATCAAGGAGAGCTCACCGTGACAGGAACTACATCCTCGGAGTCTGCCAAGACAACGACTGCCTCAACACAGCCATACTCCGCATGGCGGCTGCTACTGGTCAGCTTCGCGGGCCTTTATTTGGAAATTGTTCTCATACGCTGGCTTGGCACCGAGGTAAAGATTTTTGCCTTCTTTCAGAACCTCTCGCTTATCGTTTGCTTTCTTGGTTTCGGCGTTGGGTGTTTCACTGCAAAGAATCGCGGCAGCCTACTGCCCTCTCTGGCGGCGGCGACTGCTCTGGTAGTCGCGGTCGGCTTGCCGTTCCAGTCGTGGCGCTTTTTCCTGAAGGCCATGTCGTCGATTCTTTCCTTCACGCCCGATGCCGCGCTCTGGGGCAATGAACTCAAGCTTTCTTCACTGGAGTATTACCAGCTTTTAGCTGTTTCGCTGGCGGTGGTTCTCGGCTTTCTGATGCTGATTGCGATCTCCATGATTCCGCTGGGACGCTGGGTAGGCTATTACCTGGAGTCGGCTTCCAACACAGTGGCCGCCTATTCCATCAATTTGTTGGGCAGCCTGGCGGGAATCTGGCTTCTTGCCATCCTCGCCTATTTTTGGCTTTCTCCGTCGTATTGGTTCATCGTAGCCTTCGTTTTGATTCTGTTTGCTCAGCCATTCTCCTGGCGCACGGCTTTGGCGGCCTGTGCTCTTCTGGCCATCACGCTGCTGGCGCTCAGTCCGGAAAGCGGCAAGTCGGTCTACTGGTCTCCTTACCAGAAGCTCTCGGTGCGCGACGGCGGCAACCAGCAATACGAAATCGACGTCAACAATGGGGCCTACATGACGATCGCCAATGTGACCCCGGAGTATTTGGCCAAGTTTCCCCAGGTCGGAAGCGCGTATCAAACCAGTTCCTATGACAGCCCATTTCAATTCGCCAAGAGTGTGGATCGGGTATTGGTGATCGGCTCGGGCGCAGGCAACGATATTGCCGCCGCATTGCGGCATGGAGCCGCTCGAGTGGACGCCGTGGAGATTGACCCGGTCATTTCAACCCTCGGCGCGCGCCTCCATCCTGAGCACCCTTACTCCTCGCCAAAGGTGCATCTGATCAATAACGACGCGAGAAACTTTCTCCGCCAGAGCCGCGACAAGTACGATGTGATTATCTTCGGGCTGCTGGACTCGCACACCGGGTTCTCCAGTTACAGCAATATGCGGGTGGATAACTACGTGTACACGGAGGAGTCATTCAGGGACGCCAGGCGGTTGCTCAATCCGGATGGAATTCTCATTCTCAAGTTTGAAGTGCGGCAACCCTGGACATGGATCGGAGAGCGCTTCTACGCAATGTTGAGCCATACATTCTCCCGCCCTCCGTTGACCTATTATGCCGATCGGGTTGGCGACGCGCTGCTGAATGCAACTGTATTCATCGAATCCGATTCTTCTTACCCGTGGGACAAGAGCCAGGGCGCGCAAGAATCGGCGTTTCTTAGTTCCCGTCCGCCCAAGTTTGCCCTCACTGTGGAAAATGCCCCGCCGCCGACAACGGATGACTGGCCCTACATCTATCACTTCTCGCATTCCATTCCCCGGGCCTATTACGCTGTCTCGGCGGTGATACTGGCGCTGGCGTTCTATATGGTCGGTCCTTTCTTTACGCCCAAACAAGGAAGTACCTGGCAATTCTTTTTGCTTGGCGCCGGGTTCCTGCTTATGGAGACGCAACTTGTCAGCCGTCTCGCTTTGTACTTTGGCACAACATGGCTGGTGAACTGCGTCGCGCTCACGGGCATTCTCACCGTTCTGCTTTTGTCCAACGTCTATGTGGAACATTGGCGTCCGAGGAAGCTTGGCCTCTTCTATGCTCTTCTCTGCGGAACGCTGTTGGCGAATTATGCAATACCCTGGGCGCAGATGCCGGGTTCTGGAACTCTAGTGGGAGTTCTGATCTGTTTTGCTTATTGCGTGCCCTTCTTTTTTGCCGGTGTGATCTTTACGGAGAGCTTCCGCGGCTTCGGAGGACGGAGCAGCGCCTTTGGCGCCAATATGCTCGGCGCAGTTGCCGGAGGTCTGGCGCAGAACCTCTCTTTCATCTTCGGAATGAAGGCGCTTTTGCTGATCGCCGCTGTAATTTACGGGAGCGCGGCACTCGTGCACCATTTTAGGCCAAAGTCAATCGCGGCATAAAGGCGCCCGGCCAGGCGGCCTATTGATTCGGCCGACAAACACTGTGATCTGGGAGTCCCATCCATTCCGCGTTCTTTGCGGAATGGGTGGGATACCTTCACTCTATTTTTGGGCCGGATCAATAAAGCAGGGTCTGGCCTCGCCTCTCACAAAATCTTCTTTCCGAATGCCGAGCAGGCCAGTTCTACCGCTAAATCCGCCGTCCGGTTGTGCTCGTCGATCACCGGATTGACTTCGACAATCTCGAAGCTGAGCAGGCGGCCGTGATCGGCGAGAATCTCCATGGCCAGATGCGCCTCGCGGTAGGTTGCGCCGCCTCGCACGGGGGTGCCCACGCCGGGTGCGTCTTCGGGGTCGATCCAGTCCATATCGAGCGAGACATGGTAGCCTGCCGTGCCGCGCCCGGCGGCGCGCAGAGCCTCTTCCATCACCGTTCTCATGCCGCGCTCGTCGATGTCGCGCATGGTGTAGACCTCGGCCACGCCGGCGCGGCGGATATTGTCGCGCTCGCCGGAGTCAATGTCGCGCAGGCCAATGAGCACCGTGTTCTCTGCCGCGATCTTGGGCGCGTAGCCGAAGATATTGGCCAGCGGCTCAGGCTCCAGCCCGAGCAGCGCGGCCAGCGGCATGCCATGCACATTGCCGGAGGGCGAACTCTCCGGCGTGTTGATGTCGGAGTGGGCGTCAAGCCAGATGACGCCGATCTTCTGATTCTGGCGGCGATAGAATTCGGCCACGCCGGAGACCGAGCCCGCCGCCAGCGAGTGGTCGCCGCCCAGCAGCAGCGGCGTCATGCCCTCTTCCAGCGTTTCAACCACGGCTTCGGCGGTGCGGGCGCAGGTCTCTGCAATCTGCTGGAGGTAGTGGGCATTCTCATTGCCGGGGGCTTGCGTCTCGGCAATCTCGACGCGGATGTTGCCGCCGTCTGTGACCAGGTGGCCAAGGGCCTCCAGACGCGCCTCCAGGCCGGCGACCCGCATCGCCGAGGGGCCCATGTCTACGCCGCGGCGGCTTGCGCCCAGATCAAGCGGAACGCCGAGGATGCGGATGCGGCGGGTGGGCTGGCCCTGAGAGCCGCGACGGGGAAAGGCGAGGACGGAAACTCCGGCTGGGTTGGTCATGCGAAGATCTCCTAGCGGCGGGAATCGGACGGACGATGATGCGCGGCGATCCCCGATCGATCCTCAATAAATAGTGTCAGGTTTGCCAGACTTTTCGCTAGAGAAAAGATGATCTGGATTGAAAGAGCCTTACGCCCCCGGCTCCAGAGCCTTCAGTTCGGTCAGCGTCTTCTCCAGGCTGGCGATGTCTTCCACATTCAGGGATTTCTGCGCCGCGTCAATCTGCTTGAGCAGGCCGCAGAGCACCATTCCGGGCGCCATTTCGATGTAGGCCTGGGCCTCTGCCGCGATCAACGCCTTCATGCAATCCACCCAGCGCACGGTGCCGGTAACCTGCCGGGTGAGGGCGTCGCGGACCTCGTCGGCGGTGAGCACCAGGCCGCCGGTTACGTTGGCGGCGACGGGAATTCTGGGGTCTGAGAGCGTCAGTTCGCCCAGAACGCGGGCAACTTCCTCCTGGGCAGGCTGCATCAGCGCGCAGTGGAAGGGAGCGCTGACGGGAAGCATGACCGCACGGCGCGCGCCCCTGGTCTTGGCCAAGGCGGAGGCCTGCTCAACCGCGGCCAGTGTGCCTGAGATGACGGTCTGGGTGGGCGAGTTGAAGTTGGCGGCTGAGACGGTGAGGCCGGTCTCGGCGGCCACCTCGTTGCAGACTTCGGCAACCAGCGCCGCGTCCATGTTCAGAACGGCAGCCATGCCGCCCTGGCCCGCGGGGACAGCAAGCTGCATCGCCTTGCCGCGCGCCTTGACGGAGCGGACGGCGTCGGCAAAAGAAATCGTTCCGGCGGCGACGTGGGCCGACCACTCGCCCAGCGAGTGACCGGCGGCCAGCGCGGGCTCAATGCCATGCAGCGCCAGCACGCGCAGAATGGCGATGCTGACGGTGAGAATCGCCGGCTGAGTATTCTCCGTCATCTTGAGCTCTTCGGCCGGACCCTCGAAGATCAGCTTCGAGATGGGGAAGCCGACGGCTTCGTCGGCCTCGGCGAAGGTGTCGCGGGCAACGGGAAAGCGCAGACTGAGTTCGCGGCCCATTCCAACGGACTGCGAACCCTGCCCCGGAAAGAGAAAGGCAAGCTTGATAGACATTTCAAAAATGATTGTAACGGATAAGGGCCGAACAATAACCTCAGAGTCCGGGGCGACCAAAAAATCATCCATGCCAACCGACAGTACACCAATGCGGCGGAGTTGGGGTTTGGCGAGCGGCGGGGTCGAGGGGCGATTACAGGAATGGGAAAGACCGCTTCCGTCAGGCGGTGGCAGATTGGCGTTTCGCCTTGGTCCGCGCGGCTTTTGCCGGCTCTGCCTGGGTGACGGAGAGCCGCAAGCCCACTGCTTTGAGCACGGCAATCAGCGTCTTGAGCGTTGGATTACCCTTGGGCGAGAGCGCGCGGTAGAGCGACTCCCGATTGATGCCAGCTTGCGCCGCCACCGCGCCTAGGCCGCCGTATGCCTCGGCGACCGAGCGCAGCATGATCAATCCGCCGGCGCGCTCCTCGGGGTTGTCCAGAGCTTCCATCGCAGCTTTCAGATAACCGATGGCAAACTCCCGGTCCTTGCGCAACTCTTCAACTTCCCATTCGTGATAGGAACCGACCCCGACAAGTTTTTTCATGACTGCCTCCGTTTCCACTCTTCCCAAAGCGTCTTGGCTCGGACTATATCCTTTGACTGACTATCTTTATCTCCTCCACAAAGAAGAACGACCCAATCCTGGCCGTGACGTCCGCAATAAACCCGATACCCGGCTCCAACGTGAATACGTAGTTCTGTTACACCCTCGCCGACAGGTTTTGTGTCGCCAAAATTGCCAGACTCGATTTGTCGCAGTCGGGCTGCTATCCGGTACTTCGCTGTCACGTCCCGAAGCGCCTTCATCCAGTCGATGAAGGGAGAACGCCCATTATTCTCCCGGTAATAGACGAGGTCGAACATCAAGCGATTGTAGCATAAAAGCTACAACGCCATCTCTGCTGGGTCGAGCCGGAGACGGAACGATTGGAAGGACTTTGGAGAAGATTATGAGGCTTTGGAGCGGGGGAAGGTGTCTTCGTCGGGAACTCGTTCGCTGGAAGGTATCGGAACGCCGTCCTTCTGAATCATCACTGGATTCGGCCAGCCCGACCAGATGGTTGCTTCTTTGAAGTAGGCTTCCGTAGCCGCCTCGTCGTTCGGATCATAGGGGCCGTCTTCGGGATCGTAGGGGATCGGAGCGTCGGAATCGTACTCGCGCTTGACGCGTTCCCAGTCCGTTTTGCTTTGTTGGCCGGGGATGGTCATAGGAATGGTTACGAAGCCTTTGCGATCTTCAGAATTTCGGCGAGTTGCTCCGGATGGACGCGGTTGGCCTCGGTGAGGAAGCGGTCCACGGCCTCATCGTCGTTGGGATCGTAGGGTCCGTCGTCGGGGTCGTTGGCGTCGTAGGCAACCGGAGCGTCGGCGGCAATCTGCTTACGGACCCAGTCCCAATCACTCATGTCACGATTTGGCAGCGGCATAACGTCTCCTTTCCTTTCGAGAGGCATAGCGGAACGAG